>NZ_JBXUHE010000002.1:0-432391 GCF_057180585.1 Actinomycetospora sp. 2LY8.5 | reverse complement strand
AACCACCCCCCGACCTCACCCACCACCTCCACCAACACCTCCCCCCACACGCCCACCCCACCACCATCACCACCCTCAACGAACTCCCCCTCACCCCCAACGGAAAAATCAACCGAAAAGCACTCGCCCAACTCACCCAGAACACCGAACCCCAGACCACCACCCTCCACCGGCCACCCGAGACCTCCACCGAGAAGATGCTCGCAAGCCTCTGGGCACACCACCTCGGTATTTCCGAGATCGGGCTTGACAGCAATTTCTTCGCCCTCGGCGGCGATTCCCTTCTCGCGACGCGACTCGTCACATCCGTACGCCGCGAACTGCGCGTGGAACTGTCCCTGCGCGACATCTTCACGAACCCGACGCTCGCGGATCTCTCCGCGGCCGTGGCGTCGGCGACCGACGAGGCCCACGACCTGGAGGAAGGGACGCTGTGAGCGTCAGCGAACTCATCACCGAACTCGAGAGCCTCGGCGTCCGTCTCTGGGAGGAGGACGGGAACCTGCGGTTCCGCGCGCCGCGCGGTGTCGTCACGGAGGCGCGGAAGGCCGCGCTGCTCGAGCACAAGCAGGCCGTGCTCGAGCAGTTGCGACGCGACGCGGCGCCGGTGCGCGCCGAGCCCGACCCGGCGCACCGCCACGACCCGTTCCCGCTCACCGACGTCCAGAGCGCCTACCTGCTCGGGCGCGGGAGCGCGTTCGACTTCGGCGGCGTCGCCTGCCACGCCTACGTGGAGGTCGCGACGGGCGACATCGAGCCGGGGGTCGTGGAGGACGCCTGGGCCGAGATGATCGCCCGCCACGACATGCTGCGCGCCGTGGTGTCCGCCGACGGCCACCAGCGGGTGCTCGAGGACGTCGGGCCCTACCCGGTCCGCGTCGCCGACCTGCGCGGCGGCGACCCCGTCTTCGCCGAGCGGGTCGTGGCCGCGACACGCGCCGAGATGGACCACACCGTCCACACCACCGACGTGTGGCCGTTGTTCGACCTCCGGATGACGCGCACCGACGGGCGCACGCTGCTCCACCTGTCGCTCGACCTGCTGATCGCCGACTACGCGAGCGTCCAGTTGCTGCTCGACGAGCTGCTCGGCCGCTGCCACGGTGTGACGCCGCCGGAGGTCCCGGAGATCACCTTCCGGGACTACCTGCTCGCCGAGCGCCGGCTGCGTGACACGAGCGCCTACGAGCGCGACCGCGCCTGGTGGACCGCCCGCGTCGACGACCTGCCCGCCGCCCCGGACCTCCCGGTGCTCGACACCGCCCGGGAGGCGCCGGCACGCTTCCGCCGTCTGCAGGACGAGCTCGAGCCCCACCGGTGGGCCGGGCTGCGCGAGCGCGCCACCCGTCACGGCCTCACGGTCACCGCTGCGGTCCTCGCGGCGTACGCCGAGGTGCTCGGCACGTGGAGCCGCTCGCGGCGCTTCACCCTCAACGTGCCGCTGCAGAGTCGTCTCGACCTGCACCCCGGCGTGGGACGCCTCGTCGGCGACTTCACCTCCGTGGACCTGTTGGCGGTCGACCACACCTCGGGTCTCGACCGGGTCGCCCGCGCCCGCGCGCTGTCGGCGCAGCTGTTCGAGGACATGGACCATCGCCTGTTCACCGGAGTCGAGGTGCTGCGGGAGGTGGCGCGCCGCCGCGGCCGCGACGCCGCCCTCATGCCCGTGGTGTTCACCAGCGCGCTCTCCGCCGACGAGCAGCGCGGCGCCGCCCGCGCGGGGCGCGTGGTGCACGGGGTCAGCCAGACCCCGCAGGTCTGGATCGACTGCCAGGTCCTCGAGCAGGACCACGCCGACGATCGTGACCTGCTCCTGAGCTGGGACATCCGCGAGGGTGTGTTCCCCGACGGGGTCGTCGAGGCCATGTTCGACACCTTCGTCGGCCTGGTGGGGGCGCTCGCCGACTCCGACGAGGCCTGGGCCCGGACCCGTCCGGTCGGCCCACCGGACGCGCAGCTCGCCGCGCGCGGACGCGTGAACGACACCGCCGTCCCGCTGCCGGAGGCCCGGCTGCACGACGCCGTGGTGGCTCAGGCGGGGCGCACGCCGGACCGGCCCGCGGTGATCGCCCCCGACCGCACGCTGACCTACGGCGAGCTCCTCGCCCGCGCCGACGGTCTCGCCGACGCGCTCCACACGCGCGGCGTGACGACCGGCGAGCGGGTGGCCGTCGTCATGGACAAGGGTTGGGAGCAGGTGGTGGCGGTGCTCGGCATCCTGCGCGCGGGTGGCGCCTACCTGCCGATCGAGGAGTCCCAGCCGCCTGCGCGGCGCGACCGGATCCTCGCCGACGCGGGCGTCCGGGTGGCCGTGACGCAGAGCGGGCCGACCACCGGGGCCGTCGAGTCCCTCGCCGTCGAGTCCCTCGCCGTCGACTCCCTCGAGCCGCGACCGGGCGCCGGCCCGGACCTCGTCCCGTGCACGCCCGACGACCTCGCCTACGTCATCTACACGTCGGGCTCCACCGGCACGCCCAAGGGCGTCATGATCAGCCACCGCAGTGCGCTGAACACCGTCCAGGACGTCCTGCGCCGGTTCCGGTTCACCGGAGACGACCGCGTGCTCGGCCTCGCCGGTCTCGCCTTCGACCTGTCGGTCTTCGACGTCTTCGGCCCGCTGGCCCTCGGCGGGGCCCTCGTGCTGCCCGCCGCGGACCGGCGCGCGGACCCCTCCCACTGGGCCGACCTCGTCGCCGAGCACGGCGTCACGGTGTGGAACTCGGTGCCCGCGCAGCTCCAGATGCTCCAGCACTTCCTCGGCGCCGAGCCGGAGCGGACCCTGCCGACGCTGCGGCTGGCCATGCTGTCCGGCGACTGGCTGCCCGTCGCCCTGCCGAACCAGATCCGCGGGCGGGTCCCGCAGCTGGAGGTCGTGAGCCTGGGCGGTGCCACCGAGGCGGCGATCTGGTCCATCTTCCACCGCATCGGCGACGTCCTCGCCGAGTGGCGCAGCATTCCCTACGGCCAGCCGTTGGCGAACCAGTGCTGGGCGGTCCTCGACGCCGAGATGCGCCCCTGCCCGGACCACGTGACCGGCGAGCTCTACATCGGCGGCGCGGGCCTGGCCCTCGGCTACCTCGGGGACCGCCGGCGCACCGAGGAACGGTTCCTGACCCACCCCGTCACCGCCGAGCGGCTCTACCGCACCGGGGACCTGGGTCGGTACTGGGCCGACGGCACCATCGAGTTCCTGGGCCGCGAGGACGACCAGGTCAAGATTCGGGGGCACCGGATCGAGCTCGGCGAGATCCGAGCCGCGCTCACCGAGGCCGACGGCGTCGCCGCGGCCGAGGTCGTGGTCACCGGCGCCGACGCTCGGACGGGGGGCGGCCTCGACCGTCGTCTCGCCGCGTTCGTCGAGCCGGAGACGCGCCCCGACCCGGCCCCGCAGCTCCGCGCCACCGTGCACACCGCCGCCGCACGGGCGGCGGCGACCGTCTCGGCCCCCGTCGACGCCGGCCGGCTCGGCGCCTTCCTCACGGGCCTCGACCAGCTCGCGCTCGACGGCATGGTCACCACGCTGCGGGCCGCCGGGCTCCGCACCGACGGCGCGGCCCACACGGAGACCACGATCCTCGAGCGGCTCGCGGTCATCCCCGCGCACCACCGGCTCGTGCGGCGGTGGCTGGCGGCACTCACCGCCGCCGGTCGCCTGCACACCGACGACGGCGCCTACCGCCTCGTCGACGGGCCGCCGGGCCCCGCCACGTGGGACGGCGTCGCGGAGCTCGAGCGGGAGCTGGGTTACGGCGCGGGCCTGGTGACGTTCCTGCGGGAGACCGCCGGGCGGCTCCCGGCCCTGCTGCGCGGCGAGACCGAGGCCCGGGACCTGCTGTTCCCGGCCGGCGGCACCGACACCGCGCGCGGCGCCTACCGCGACACACTGGTCAACGCCCAGCAGAGCGCGATCGTCGCCGCGGCACTCGGTGAGGTCGCCCGGGCGCACGCCGACTCACCGGACGGGGACCGACCGCTGCGGGTGCTCGAGGTCGGCGCGGGCGTCGGCGCGGTCACCGACGACGCCCTCGCCGCGCTCGACCGGGCGGCCGCGACCTCCGGGATCGGTGTCGACTACCTCGTCACCGACGTCTCCCCCGCGTTCCTGCACAGCGCCCGGGAGCGCCTCGGCGAGCGCGACGGGGTCCGGTTCGGCCGCTACGACATCGACGCCGACCCCGCCGGCCAGCCGGTCCCCGCCCACGGCGTCGACGTCGTGCTGGCCGGCAACGTCCTCCACTACGCGAGCGATGCCGACCTCGCGGTCCGCCGGCTCACCTCGCTCGTCGCGCACGGAGGGTGGCTGATCTTCTCCGAGGCGATCGCCGACAGCCCGGTCCTCATGGCGTCGTTCGAGTTCCTCGAGCAGGACGCCCCGGAGTTCACCGACCGGCGACGCCACACCGTGCGCACCTTCCTGTCGCGTGCGGAGTGGACGGAGATCGTCGACGGCGCGGGAGGCGAGGTCGTGGCCGCGCTGCCCGGCGACGACGACGCGCTCGCCGCCGTCGGCCAGCAGGTCGTCATCGCCCGCTGCGGCGCGGACCGCGCACCGCTGCGGGCCGACGCCCTCGCCGCGGTGGTGCGCGAGCGGCTGCCCGAGGTGATGGTGCCGGGCCACCTCGAGGTCCTCGACGCGCTCCCGCTGACCACGAACGGGAAGGTCGACCGGGCCGCGCTCGCCGCCCGAATCCCCGTCGAGGGTGCGGAGCACGACGAGGCCGCGGGTGACGAACCGCAGGACGGCCTCGAGGCGCTCCTGGCGGGGATCTGGGCCGAGGCCCTGGGCCGCGAGAAGCTCGGACGACGCCAGGACTTCTTCGAAGCGGGCGGCGACTCGCTGCTGGTCGCCCAGGTCGCCGGACGCATGCGCGAGCAGGTCACCGAGGCCGGCGTCGTGCACTGGGACAGCCTCGTGCGCCAGATGATGCACCAGCCGACCGTGGCCGCCCTGGCCACGTTCCTGCGGGAGGCCGGCGCCGAGCTGCCCGCGGCCGGCGGGGCCGGCGGGGTGGGACCTCGCCGGGCGCAGGTGTCGCCGCTGGTGCCGCTGGGCGAGCGCACCGCGGTCCCGGGCGAGCCCGTCCGGGTCCTCGTCCACGAGGGCCTGGGCGTGCTCACGCACTTCCGACCGCTGGTTCGCGCGCTCTCCGACGATCTACCGCTCGTGGGTCTCGCGATCAACGACGTCGAGCCCTACCTCGAGCTCGCGCCGGGCGCGCTCGTCGACCGGGTGGCCGCCGACTACACGCGCAGGCTCGTCGACGCCGGCCACACCGACGTCCACGTGGTGGGCTACTGCATGGGCGGTCTGCTCGCGACCGAGCTCGCCCGCCAGCTCACCGAGGCCGGTGCGTCGGTGCGCAGCCTCTCGGTGATCAGCAGTTGCCGCCTGCCGTTCGTGGTGGAGGAGGAGCAGGTGGCCCGGTACGCCTTCGCGGGCCTCATCGGGGTGGCGCCGGACCGGGTCGGGTTCCCGATCGACGAGGACCTCATGGGCCGTGCGGTCCAGCGGCTGCTCGCCGCGACGCCGGGCCGCATCCCCGAGGGCGCGTTCGCCGCGCTCGACGGCGACCCGGAGCTCGAACGGGTGGCGACGCTGTTCGCGGCGAGCGCCGAGCGGACCACCGAGGAGTTCCTGGACCAGGTCGTCGCGGAGCTCGAGTCGCGCGGGCGAGACCGGGAGACCCGCGATCACGTCCTGGGCATCTATCGCATCTTCCGCCAGAGCCTGCGGGCCATCGCGGTCCACGAGCCCGACGTCTACGCGGGCGACCTGACCTACCTGCGCCAGTCCGGCGAGCCCTCGTTCATCCCCGGCCTGCGCGAGGACACGAGCGCGTTCTGGGGAGCGGTCACCCTCGGCGAGTACACGGTGGTCGACATCGGCGGGGACCACATGAGCTGCCTGTCGCCCGACCACGTCGAGCGGGTCGCCGACGTCCTGCGCACCGGTGTCCCGGTGGAGGCCGTCCGATGAGCGCGGCCACGACGACACCGACGATCGGGATCGTCGGCGCCTACGGCGCCGTCGGCGAGTCCGTCGCACGCCACCTCCACGAGCTCGGCGGCGTGCACCTGCGTGTCGGCGGCCGCGACACGGCCCGCAGCCGGTCCCTCGCCCGCGACGTGCTCGACGGGCGTGCCGAGGTCCGCCGGGTGGACATCACCGACCCCGGGAGCCTGGCGGCCTTCTGCGCGGGTTGCCGGGTCGTCGTCAACGCGACCGGGCCGTTCTTCACCGTGCTCGACACCGTCGCGCGCGCCGCGCTGGCCGCGGGCGCCGACTACGTCGACCCGTCCGGCGACGACCGGATCCACCACGGCCTGGTGGACCCGGCCTCGGGGCGGACCGCGGTGCTCGCCGCGGGCACGGTGCCCGGCCTGTCGGACCTGCTGCCCCAGGTGCTCGCCGCGCAGGGCTTCGACCGGCTCGACCGCCTGCAGTGCTTCTTCGGCGGCCTGGACCGGGTGACGCCCTCGACCGGGGCGGACCTGGTGCTGAGCCTGACCAACGGCTACGGCGAGGCACTCGCCGCCTGGCGCGACGGGCGCCGCGTGTCCCGGGCCCTCGCGCCGGGCCGGGGGGTCGAGCTGCCGTTCTTCCCACGGCCGGTCACCGCCTACCCGTTCCTGTCCGTCGAGCTGGAGCGGCTGGCGTCACGGCTCGGCGTGAAGGAGGCGTCCTGGTACAACGTCTTCGACGGCGAGCGCGTCATGAACGTGCTCAGCGGCCACCGCGGCGAGCCCACCGAGGCCCGGCTCGCGGCCGCGGCCGACGACCTCGCCCGGGCCGCCGCGCTCGACACCGCCGGCCGCGAGACCTATCAGCTGCTCGTGTTCCAGCTGGCCGGCGCGGTGGGCGACGAGCCGGTGACGCGCACGCTGGTCCTGCAGGTCCCCGACGGCTACGTGCTCACCGGCGCGGTGTCCGCGCTGACCGTCGAGCGGATCCTCGCCGGCGCCATCGCCCCCGGCGCGCACCTCGCCGCCGACGTCCTCGACCCCGACGACGCGGTGACCTGGCTGCGCGGCCTGTCCTCGGTGGGCGCGCTCGACATCACGACCGACGTCGCGCTGATCGACGACCTCGGCGACACCGACGACTTCTTCGAGGAGGAGGCCCTATGAGCACGACGGTGACCACGACCGTGGCCGAGACCGCGCCCCGCACCGGACGCCGCGACCTGCCCCACCGCCCCAAGGTCGTCGTCGCCGGCACCCGATTCGGTCGCATCTACCTCACGGCGTTCCTCGGTGACGGGGGCGACAAGGCTCCGTTCGAGCTCGCCGGCATCCTGTCGACGGGTAGCGACCTGTCGCGCTCCTGCGCCGAGTACTACGACGTCCCGCTCTTCACCAGCGCCGGAGACGTCCCCGACGACGTCGACCTGGGCGCGGTGATCGTGCGCGCGGGCATCTCCGGGGGCGACGGCGCGCAGGTGTCCAGCGCGCTCATGGAGCGGGGGATCCACGTGGTCCAGGAGCACCAGCTGCACCCCGACGAGCTCAGCGAGTGCCTGCGGGTGGCCCGTGCGCACGACGTCGTCTACCACGTGAACACGTTCTACGTGCACGTCGACCCGGTGCGCCGGTTCGTCGCGGCGGCCCGGCGGCTGCTGGCCGACCAGCCCGCGCTGTTCGTCGACGGTGTCTGCGGGGCGCAGTTCTTCTACTCGTTCCTCGACATCCTCGGCCACGCCCTGGGCGGGCTGCGGCCGTGGGCGTTCGCGCCCACGGCCGAGCTCCCCGCGGCACTGCGCGAGCGATCGTCGCTCTCACGGCCCTTCCGCGCCCTCGACGGCGTGATCGCCGGCGTCCCGGTCGGCCTGCGGGTGCAGAACCAGCTCGACCCCGCCGAGCCCGACAACCACGTCCACGTCCCGCACCGGATCACCCTCGGCACCGAGGGCGGGACGCTGACCCTGGTCGGCAACCAGGGCCCGGTGGTGTGGACGCCCACGTTCCACATCCCGCGGTCGTCGGAGGGCCGCGTGCGCGTCGACGAGGCCGATGCCGAGCACCTCGGCTTCGAGGCCGCGACCCGCCTGGACCCGCCGACGTCGGCGACCTACCGCGAGCTGTTCCGGGACACCTGGGCCGCCGGGGTGCGGCACGCGCTCGAGACCCTGTCCGGGGCGGTGCGCGCCGGGGACCCACCCATGCGCCAGGGGCAGTACCACCTGAGCCTGTGCCGTCTCTGGCAGGACGCGACGACCGCGCTCGGCTACCCCGAGCACGTCACGATGGCGGTGCCGCGGCCGCTGCCGGCGACCGACCTCCGCACCGCCGCCGAGGCCGTGGGGCCGGGACCGGCCCGATGACGGACGACGGCCGCGCGGCGTGGCTGCGTCGCTTCGACCCGCGACCGGGCGCCCGGGTCGAGCTCGTGTGCTTCCCGCACGCCGGCGGGACCGCGGCGTTCTACCGGTCCTGGTCGGGGCACCTGCCGCCGACGATGGAGCTGGTGGCGGTGCAGTACCCCGCCCGCGCCGACCGTCTGCGCGACGAGCCCGTCGGCGACCTGGACCGGTTGGCCGACCGGATCGCCGGCGCGCTCGACGATCCGGCCCCGCCGCCGCGGGTGCTGTTCGGCCACAGCATGGGCGCGGTCGTCGCCTTCGAGGTCGCCCGACGCCTCACCGCGCGCGGTCACGACCCCGCCCACCTCGTCGTCTCCGCGCACGGTGCCGTCCAGCACCACGGCGGCGGGAAGCTGCATCTCGCGAGCGACGACGAGCTGGTCGACGAGCTGCGCCGCCTCGACGGCACCGAGGCGTGGGTGTTCGACGACCCCGACGTCCGCACCATGATCCTGCCCGGGGTCCGCGCCGACTTCCGCGCCATCGAGACCTACCGCTACGCCGGGCCCTCGGAACTGCGGTGCCCGGTGACCGCCGTCGGCGGCCGCGAGGACACCGAGGTCGCCCCGTCCGAGCTCGACCCCTGGGCCGAGCTCACCGCCGGGGGGAGCGAGGTCCGCGTGCTCCCCGGCGGCCACTTCTACCTGGTCGACGCCCGCGCCGCGGTGACCGCCGACCTCGTGCGGCTCGCCGGCCCCGCCGCCGGCTGGCCCTCGTGTCCCTGACCCGTTCCGCTCTCCGAGAGGTGACCGTGACCGACCTGCAGACCGTCCCGCCGCCCGACACCTCCGTCGTCGACGACGGGCAGAGCGCGGTGGACGCGTACACGACCTCGGCCGAGTTCTACGGCGTGATGGCCAAGCCGCTGTGGGTGGGACGACGGCCGATCCTCACCGCGGCGCTCGCCGGCACCGCCGCCGACCACGGGCCGGTCCTCGACGTCGGCGCCGGCACCGGGCTGTCCATCGAGGTCATCAGCGACGCCGTGCCCGACGCGCGGATCGTCGCCGTCGAGCCCTCGGGCATGCGGGTCGCCCTGATCAGCCGGCTGCTCGGGCGGGAGGACCTCCTGCGCAAGGTGTCCGTGATCGCCAGCCGCATCCAGGACGCGGATCTGCCGGACCGGCTCGGAGCCGCCGTCGTCCACGGGGTCTTCGGGCACATCGACAAGCCCGACCGCCTGCGCCTGTGGCAACAGTTCGCGCAGCGGCTCCCGCCCGGCGCCCCCGTGATCGCCGACGTCATGGTCGTGACCGAGCTCGAGCCCGTCCCGCTGATGCGGGTCAGCCACGATCGCATCGGGGAGGACGACTACGAGGTCTGGACGGTCGGCGAACCCCGCGAGGACGACCTCATGCACTACACGATGATCTACCGCGTGCTCCGTGCCGGGAGGACCGTGCGGCAGTGCAACGTCTCCTACCTCTGGCACACCTTCGGGATTCCGACGCTGGAGGAGGAGGCCGCCACAGCGGGATTCCGATGCCACCGCGTGGCCCGTGAGTTGGCCGTGTTCTCGCTCCCCTGAGCCGCCGTGGCCTCCGGAGGACGTCGTCACATTTGTCCGCTTCACGGCGTTCAACCGATCGACAACCGCGCCCTACGCTCTAACATAGGTAAGCCTCACCTTACTTAGTTGAGAGCGAAACTTCCGGTTCGTCCGGGTGCGAGGAGCCAGGAACGGTGGACGTAGCGACGAGCAGGACGGCCGGTTCGGACGGCGAGAGGGATCCCGGTACCACGCAGGGCGCGCGCGTGGTCCAGGTCGTGGCCGCGGCGGGTGACGCGCGGCGCCGAACCGTGCGGGAGCACGTGGTGGCGGCGGCGAGGGGCGGGACCATGGTCGTCGGCGGCCACGCCCGGCCCACCCCCGGCGACGCCGCCCCCTTCAGCGGTCTCGGGCGGCTGTACCGGCTCGGGGCCGACGGGCGTCCCGCGCCCGAGGCCGCGCAGCCGTTCCCCGACACGATCGCCGCGCTGGCCCGGGCCGGTGGCCCCCCGCGCCGCGGGCTGTCGCGGTACGGGCGCCCGCACGTCGCGGTGCTCGCGCTGCTGCGGCGGGCGGCGCTGTCCGGTCCGCTGCTCGTGGCCGTCGACGACGTCCACGTGCTCGACGCGGCGAGCGTGGAGCTGCTGCGGAACCTCGTCGCCGACGACCCGGTGCCCGGGCTGCGCCTGGTGCTCAGCCACCCGCCCGACCAGGTACCGCCGGCGCTCGGGCGCGCGCTCGCGGCCGGTCGGGCCGCCGTGCTGCGCCACGACGCCGACCCGATCCCCGCGCTCCTGCCGGAGACGTCGCCGGCCGGACCCGCCGACGCCCACCTCGTCCGGATCGTGCAGGAGGGACACCGGCCCGACCGGGCCCCGCGTCCTGCTCGGCCGTCCGGCCCCGAGATCGCCGACCTGGTGACGCTTGCACGGTCCACCCTCGCCATCGCCCCGACCGTGTCGGCCCACTGGTTGCGGGTCGCTCTCGACCTGCTGGACGACGAGGCCGCGCCGGACGTCCGTGAGGAGCTGGCGGTGCTGCGCGGGCGGGCGCTGACCCTGACTGGCGACCTCCGCGGCGCCCAGCAGGCCCTCGATCTGGCCCTGGCCACGTCCGACGGGTCCGAGTCGGCGGCGGCCCGCTGGGCCGAGCGATGTCGTCTCCTCCAGGACCCCGAGGCCGACATCGGAGCCGTGCCGGACACGGCGGCGCGCCATCTGGTCCGCGGCGACGAGGACGCCGTGGCCCGCGAACTGTTCGCCGCGGTGGCGACCGTCGACGTCGAGACCGCCCGCGCCCTCGGCGAGCGGCTCGCCCGCACGGTGGAGGAACCGGTCGTGGACGTGGACGCCTTCTCGCTCGACGCGCGGCTCGACAGCCTGGTGTTGCTCGCGTGGAGCGAGATGCGGCTCGACCAGCACCACCGCGCGATCCGTCACTTCGAGCGCGCGCTCGCCCTCAGCGAGCACCTCGGCTGGCGATTCCTCGATCCGGTCGTGCTCGCGGGCCTGGCCATCGGTCACGCGCGGACGGGTTCTGTCGCCGAGGCGGTGGGCTGTGCCGAGTCCGCTCGCGAGTGCGCCCGCCGCACCGACCTGCCGCTGCCCACGCACGTCTCCGGGCTGAGCCGGGCCGTGGTCGGCCTGCTCGTCGACGACCCGGCGCTGGCGACCCTGGCCGTGGAGGACCTCCGCCGCACGGCCACCCCGGGGGGCACGGTGTCCGCCCGGCTGGAGTTCCTGGGTCTCGCCGCGCGGGTCGCCGCGCGGGCGCGGTGCCCGGCGCGCGACGTCGACGAGGTCGTCGCCCTGGCCGGTGGGCCGGACCTGCCCCGCATCGACGCCATCGACCGCCCCGACGCCCGCGACGTGCTGGTCCGCGCCGAGCTGGCCGCGGGCCGAGCGGAGCGCGCGGCGGGCTGGTTGTCCGACCCGCCCTGCCCGGCGCTGACCGCGCACCGTGCGGTGCACGCCCTCTCGTCGGCACGGCTCGAACCCGACGACGCCCGCCGCGCCGAGCGCGCCCGCGACGCGGCCGCGGACTACCTCGCCGCCGGGCGTCCGCTCGACGCCGCCCGCGCCTTCGCGGTGGCCGGCGACGTGAGCCGTGCCGCCGGCCTACGGGTCGGTTGCGGCCTGCCCGCGGTTCCGACGGGCACCCCGAACACCCCGCACACCCTGCACACCCCGCACACCCCGCACACCCCGCACACCCCGGACGTGAAGACCGACGGCGCCACGGTGCTCCACCTCCCCGCGGCCGCGGAGATCAGCGCGGCCGGCCTGCTCAGCGAGCGCGAGCGAGCCGTCGCCGAGCTGGTCGGGCAAGGGCTCACCAACCGGCAGATCGCCCGCCGGCTGGCCCTGAGCCCACGAACCGTCGAGACCTACCTGGCGCGGGTGTTCGGCAAGCTCGGCGCCACCAACCGCGCGCAGGTCGCGGGCATCGTCGCCGGCGCCGACCCACGCGGGTAGCTGCCCCGTGCCACCGAACAGGAGGACACCGTGCTCGAGGGATGCCGGGCCTGGCCCGAGGAGGCCGCGGCGGCGTACCGCGCGGCCGGGTACTGGCGGGGCGAGACGCTCGGCGAGGTGCTGCGCCGGCGGGCCGCGACGACACCCTCCGCGCCGGCCGTGGTCGACGACCACGGCCGGCGTCTGACCTACCGTGAGCTCGACGAGGCCGCCGACCGGCTCGGCGTCCGGCTCGAAGCGCTCGGGGTGCGCGACCGCGACCGCGTCGTCGTCGGCCTGTCCAACGTCGTCGCGTTCCCGGTCGTGCTGTACGCCTGCCTGCGCATCGGCGCCATCCCGGTGCTCGCGCTGCCCGCGCACCGCGAGTTCGAGATCGGGCACCTCGTCGAGTTCGCCGATCCGGTGGCGTTGGTCGTGCCGGGCCGCCTGCGCGGCTACGACCACCGCGAGCTGGCCCGCGCGGTGGTGGCGCGGTCCCCCTCGATCCGCGTGCTCGTCGACGGCGAGCCCGGGGAGTTCACCGATCTCCGGCCCTTGATCTCCGCGCCGCTCGCCGCCGGGGAGCGGGAGCGACCGCAGACCGCGCCCGATCCCGCCGACGTGGCCGTCTTCCTGCTCTCGGGGGGCACCACGGGGCGACCGAAGCTCATCCCGCGCACCCACGACGACTACGCCTACAACGCCCGGGCGAGCGCCGAGCTCTGTGGCGTCGACGCCACGACCCGCTATCTCGCGGCACTGCCCGTGGCGCACAACTTCCCGCTCGCCTGCCCCGGTCTGCTCGGCGTGCTGCAGGCCGGCGGCACCGTCGTGCTCACCGACGAGGTCGACGCCCTCAGCGTCGCCGCATCCGTGGAGCGCGAGCGCATCACGATGACCGCGGCGATGCCCGCGCTGGCGCTGAGCTGGATCGACGGCGTCGAGGCGGGGATCGCCACCGGCGACCTCGCGAGCCTGGGCCTCCTGCAGGTCGGCGGGGCCCGGCTCGCCCCGGAGGTCGCGCACCGCGTCCGCCCCGTGCTCGGCTGCGCGCTCCAGCAGGTGTTCGGCATGGCCGAGGGGCTGCTCAACTTCACGCGTCTCGACGATCCCGACCACGTCGTCGTGCACACCCAGGGACGTCCGCTGTGCCCGGACGACGAGGTGCTGGTCGTCGACCCGGCCGGCCGGCCGGTCGAGCCCGGTCACCGGGGCGAGCTGCTCACCCGCGGGCCCTACACGCTGCGCGCCTACTACCACCAGGAGCGCCTCGCGGTGGACTCGTTCACCCCCGACGGCTGGTACCGCAGCGGCGACCTCGTGCGGGCCGACGCGCAGGGGAACTTCGCCGTCGAGGGCCGCGACAAGGAACTGATCAACCGGGCCGGCGAGAAGATCTCCGCCGAGGAGATCGAGGAGATCCTGATCGGCCACCCGGGGGTCCGCTCCGTGGCTGTCGTGGCGACCCCCAGCGCGCGGCTCGGGGAACGCCCGTGTGCGGCGGTCGTCCCGGCCGAGCCCGACGACCCCCCGACGTGCCGGGCGCTGCGGACGTTCCTGGAGGAGGCCGGCGTCGCCGCCTACAAGTGGCCGGAGCGCGTGGAGATCGTGGCGACCCTGCCGCTCACGCCGGTCGGCAAGATCGACCGGCGGGCCCTGGCCGAGCGGATCGTCGCCGAGCTCCCCGCATCGGCCGTCCGGTGAACCGCAACCGTGCGTGTCCGGTGATCTACGGACTGTCCGGGTCCGGCCGCGGTGTCTTGGATGGCTGACGGATCGGTATCGGCACTGGTACCGGCCCGTTATCAGGACCGGCATCGGGACCGGCATCGGGACCGCAGAGGGGAGCGCGGGTGAACCGTCGTGAGCACGCGGTGATCCTCGGCGCCGGGGTCGCGGGGTTGCTGGCCGCCCGCGTCCTGGCCGAGGCCTACGAGCGCGTCACGGTGATCGACCGCGACGAGCTGCCCGATGCTCCGGAGAGCCGACGCGGCGTGGCGCAGGGCCGACACGTGCACGTCCTGCTCGCGAGCGGTGGCGAGGCGATCGACCGGCTCTTCCCGGGTACCACCGACGAGCTGGTGGCCGCGGGCGCGCCCACCGGCGACATGCTGGCCGACACCCGCTGGTACCTCGGTGGCCACCGCCTGCGGCCGGTGCCGACGGGCCTGCCCGCCACGTGCGCGAGCCGACCGCTGGTCGAGGACACGGTGCGGCGACGGGTCCGCGCGCTGCCCGGGGTCACGACGGTGACCGGGCGGGTGGCCAAGGGCCTGCTCACCGACGCGTCGCGGACGCGGGTCACCGGCGTGGTCACCACCGCCCGCGACGGCGCGTGGCCCGACTCGGTCGAAGGCGACCTCGTCGTCGATGCCACCGGCCGCGGCTCGCGGGCCCCGGCGTGGCTCGAGGAGATCGACCACCCGGTTCCCGACCTGGAGCGGGTCGAGGTGGACCTGCACTACGTGACCCAGCGCTACCGGATGGGGCCGGAGGTCCTCGACGGCGACCTCGCCGTCGTGCACGGCGGTACCGTGACCCACCCCAACGCCGGGACGCTGCAGCGCGTCGAGAACGGGACCGCGCTGCTCAGCCTCGCCGGGGTCTACGGGCGGCGCCCGCCGGAGGACCCGGTGGAGTTCGTCGAGTACGCCGCCGGGCTGCAGTACCCCGACGTCCACGACGCGATCCGCGCCGCCGAACCGATCGGCGACCCGACGCCGTTCGGCTACCGCGCGAACGCCCGGCGGCGCTACGAGCGGCTGGGGCGCTTCCCCGAGGGCCTCCTCGTCGTCGGTGACGCGGTGAGCAGCCTCAACCCGCTCTACGGCCAGGGAATGAGCGTCGCCGCCCTCGAGGCGCTCGCGCTGCGCCGGGAGCTCGAGACCGACGGCGCCCCCCGGGCCGACCGCTTCTTCCGTGCGATCGCCGACGCGCTCGAGCCCGCCTGGCAGATCGGGCTCGCCGGCGCCCCCGTCCTCGGCGACGGGTGGCGGCAGGCCCCGATGCGCCTCGTGGGGCAGCTGCTGCCGCGCTTCCAGGCGGCCGCCGTGCACGACCCGACGGTCGCGGCGGCATTCATCCGCATGATCGCGCTGGTCGACCGGCCGGAGTGGTTGCTGCGCCCGGACCTCGTCGCCCGCGCCTGGTGGGGCTCCCGGACGCGCCGCGCCGAGAGCGACGACCGGGTCGCCGCGTGAGGGGCCCCCGCGTCCTGGTCCTGCTGGCCCAGCTCAACGCCGCGATGTCGGCGAGCCTGTACTTCTCGGTGCTGCCGGCGCTGTCCCGTGAACTCGCGATCAGCGAGCTCGTCACCGGCGTGCTCGTCACCGCGGGCGCCGTGATGCTGGCCCTCGCCGCGCCGTTCTGGGGTGGGCGGACCGAGCGGTGGGGCCGCCGCCGGGTGCTCGCCGCCGGCCTCGTCGGCTACGCGGTGACGACGGCCGCGTTCGCCGGCTTCTCGGCCGCCGGCCTCGCGTCCGGGCTCAGCGGCGCGGCCCTGGTCGGGGCGCTGCTGCTGTGCCGGGTCGTCGGCGGGGCCACCGCGGCCGCCGTACCGCCCGCCGCGCAGGCCTGGGTCGCCGACACCACCAGCCGCGAGGAGCGCACCGCGGGCATGGCGATGCTGGGCGCGGCCATGGGCATCGGCAACGTCGTCGGTCCCGCGCTCGGGGCGGCGCTCGGGTTCATCGGGCTGCTCGTGCCGCTGTGGACCGCCGCCGGGATCGCGCTGCTGATCGCGGTGCTGATCCTGGTGCTGCTGCCGGAGTCGGCTGGGTCCCCGGCCGAACCGGGCCCTGCCGAACACGCCGGGACGCCGGTGCGGACCGGCTTCGGCGACCCGCGCCCACGCGGCCCCCTCCTGTGCCTGTTCGTGCTCTTCACCGCCATGGGGATGCTCGCCACGACGATGGGCTTCCTGCTCCAGGACCGTCTCGGGCTCGATCCCGAGGCCACGACGACCTGGGCAGGAGTGTTCCTGGTCGTGCTGGGCGTCGGCATGGTGCTGGCGCAGGTGGTGATCGTCGCTCGGTTCACCCCGGCCGCGTCCACCGCGCTGCGCGTCGGGCTCCCCCTGTTCGTCGCGGCCAGCATCATCTGTCTGCTGGCCGGCTCGTCGTGGATCTTCCTCATCGGCGCCCTGCTGTTCGGGATGGGCGCGGGCACCGCCGCGGCCGGCGGGACGGCCGCGGCCAGCCTCACCGTCGGCCCCGACGAGCAGGGCCCCGTGGCCGGTCTGGTGACCACCGCTCAAGGCTCCGGCTTCGCCGTCGGACCGCTGGTCGGCGGCGCGCTCTACGGCGTGGGCACCGCCCTGCCGCTGCTCGCCAGTGTGGTGCTGCTCGTCCCCGCGGCGGTGTGGGCGTGGCTGCGCCGCACCGAGCGGGCCTCGTCCACGACCTCCGAGGGAGCGGTGCGATGACACCGAGGACCATGTCCGGTAAGCGACTGCCCCTGGTGGCCTCGCTGGCCGCCGTGCTGGGCCTGGTGCTGGCCGCCTGCGGTGGCGGGGGTGACGCCGGCGGGGGTCCGACCCGCACGGTCAGCCACGTCCTGGGGACCTCCGAGGTCCCCGTCACGCCGCAGCGGATCGTCGTGCTCGACGAGTACGCCGCCCTGAGCATGCTCTCGGTCGGCGTCCGGCCCCAGGAGGTGCTCGGCTCCTACATGACCACCGTCGGCGCCGAGGTACTGCGCAGCGACGGCATCCCGGTGACGCCGGAGCCGGAGTTCCAGGGCGCGCCGGACCTCGAGCGGGTCGCAGCGGCGCAGCCCGACCTGATCGTCCTGAGCTCCTCGGGCGCGCTCGACGCCGCGTACCCGGGGCTGACCGAGATCGCGCCGACGATCGTCCTGCCGGTCCCGTACACGACGCCGTGGCGCGACCTGGCCCGCGCCGTCGGCACGACCTTCGACCGTCAGCAGCAGACCGAGACGGCCATCGCGCGGATCGAGGCACGGATCGCGGAGACGCGCGGGCTCGTCGCCGCTCGGCCCCAGAGCCTGTCGGTCCTCGGGTCCTACTCGGGCCAGCTCGTCGCGCCCGCCACGGCGACGCCGCTGGCCCAGGTGATCCGCGAGTCCGGGTACAGCCGCCCGGCGATGCAGGACGAGGCGGCGACCGCGCAGAACACCCCGTCGGCGATCTTCCTGAGCTCCGAGGTGCTGGGTCAGCAGGACGCCGACGTCGTCGCCGCGCTCGGTGGCACGCCCTACTCGGTGGATCAACTGAACGCCCTGCCGACCTACCGTGACCTCCCGGCCGTGCGCGACGGGAGGACGGTGACGGCCGACGGCGAGATGTGGTTCGGGACCTACCTGTTCGCGATCAACTGGCTGGCCGACGACCTGCACGCGATCGCGAGCGGACGTCGCGACCTCTCGACGGCCGCGCAGGCACCCGCCCGGTGGCGCGAATTCGTGGCCGGATGAGCGCGGTCGCGCATCCCGCGGGCGCCCCGACCGAGGCTCCGACCGGCGGCACGGCCCGCGCGGCGATCCGCGCCGTCACCGCCGCGCGCCGGTCGCGGATGGTCACGGCCGGGGTCACCGTGCGGGAAGTCCTCGACCTCACCCCGTCGTTCTGCCGCATCGTCGTCGCCGGCGACGGGCTGCGCGACTACCTCGACCCGGCGCCCGCCGACGCGTTCCGGCTGGCTCTGCCCGGGCCGGGCGCACCGCAGGACCGCCCGTCGCGGCCCTTCACGGTCGTCGCGGCCGACCGCGGGCAGGGCCTGCTGACGTTCGACGTCGTGCGGCATCCCGGCGGGCTCGTGGGACCGTGGCTGGAGCGGGTGCGCCCCGGCGACGGCGCACACGTCATGGGGATGCGCTGCGACTTCGCGTTGAGCGCCCGTGCACGGCGGCACCTGCTCGTCGCCGACGCCGCGGGAGTGCCCGCCGCGGCCGGGGTGCTCGCCGCGCTGCCGTCCGACCAGCCGGCCACCCTGGTGATCGCGGTCCCCGAGGTCGCCGACCGCGTGCGCCTGGCGCCTCGTCCGGGCGACACCGTGCACTGGGTGACGCCCCGCGAGCTGGCGACGGTGACCCTCGCCGTCGCGCTGACCGGCCCCGACCTGCAGATCTGGATGGGTGCCGAGCGGGAGCAGGTGCGCGAGGTCCGGCGGGCCGTCGCCGGCGGAGCGGCCGAACTGCACGCCGCCGCGTACTGGTGGCGGGGTCTCGACGCGGGCCAGGTCGACGGGCGCCTGCTCCGGGCCTACACCGGACTGCTCGCGGAGGGCGGCGACCCGGACGATCCGGAGCTCCTGGAAGCGGCGGTCGTCGACGGGACGGACTGAGCACGTCGCGGACCCGTCTCGGACCTGTCCCTCATTCGGCGGCCGCGGCCTCCCGCACCTCTCTGACGAACACCGCGGTCCGCGCGGCCTCGACCTCGAAGCCCAGCTCCCGCCAGAGGTCGAGCGCCCCCCGGAGGTACTCCAGCGCGCGGACGTGGTCTCCCCCGACCCGGTGGGCCTCACCGAGCCCGCGCAGCGCGTTCGCCTCGCCGAAGCGGTCGCGGTGGGCCCGCCGCAGGCGCAGCGCACGGTCCAGTTCCGCCCGTGCCTCCACGACGCGGCCCTCCACGGTGTGCACGGCCCCGAGCCGTTCCGCGATCGCGGCCTCGTCGACCGAGCTGCGGTTCCCGCCCAAGGTCTCGAGGGCCTCCCCGAAGAATCTCACCGCCTCGTCGTTGCGCCGCCGCCGGCGAGCGAGGTTCCCGAGCCGCAGGCACGTCCACGCCTCCCCTCGCCGATCACCGACCTCGTGCAGGGTGGCTCGCGCGCGCCCGAGATGGCCGCCGGCGTCGTCGAGCGCACCGGCCTCCGTCGCCACGGCGCCGAGGCCCGAGGACGCGAGCGCTTCGCCATGGCGGTCGCCGACCTGCCGGAACCCGTCACGGGCCTGCTCGAACCACGCGCGAGCCGGCTCCAGGCGGTGGCGCAGGAGGGCGAGCTCCCCCAGCGCCCGCTGGGCGGAGGCCTCACCGCGCCGGTCACCGGCCTCGCGGGAGGCCGCCCCGGTCAGCTCGGCGATGCACCCCCAGTCGTCGTACCGGCCACGGACGACGAAGTACGGAGCGAGTCGTCCGCCCAGCCCCACGACGAGATCGTGGCACCCCAGGTCCCGGGCCTGGTGGAGCGCGGCGACGAGGGCCGCCCACTCGTCCTCGAACCAGCCGACGGGGTCGTCGTCGAGCCCCGCGATCGCGCCCGGCTCCGCGCGCCATCCCACCGCGGGCTCGAGGACGACCCCGAACGAGGCGCTCGGGGTCTGGGCGCCCGCGTCCTCGGCCGCGTGGACCCATCCCTCGAGGGCGCGACGCAGGGCGGCCCGCCGGGACGCAGCCGCCTCGTGCCCGTCGACGAGCTCGCGCGCGTACACCCGGACGAGGTCGTGGAAGCGGTAGCGAGCGCCGCGGCCGTCACGGCCGGGCACCACCTCGAGGAGCCGCGCCTCGACGAGGGTGTCGAGGAGCTCGTCGGCGCGGTGCTGGGTGACGTCGAGCAGCGCCGCCAGGACCCAGCCCGCGAAGTCCGGGGCGTCGAGCAGGCCGAGCAGCCGGAACGCCCGCAGCTCAGCGGGATCCAGCCCCGTGCAGCTCAGTGCGAGGCCCGCGCGCACCTCGAGATCCCCGGCCTGGAGCACGTCGAGACGGAACCGCTCGTCGCCGAGGCTCTCGGCGAGACGCGCGAGGGACCAGTGCGGGCGCGCGGCGAGTTTCGCGCCGGCGATGCGGACGGCCAGCGGGAGGTAGCCGCACAGTCGCGTGATCTCCGCGGCGGCGGACGGCTCGGCCGCGACGCGGTCCGACCCGAGCACCCGGCCGAGCAGCTCGTGCGCCATCTCCGGCTCGGGAACGTCGAGGTCGAGGCGGTGGGCGCCCTCGAGCCCGACCAACCGACGTCGGCTGGTGACGACCACCGCGCAGCTCGACGCACCGGGCAGCAGGGGGCGCACCTGCGCCTCGTCGGCGGCGTCGTCCAGGACGACCAGGACACGTCGGCCGGCGACGCGGCTCCGGTAGAGCGCCCGTCGCTCCTCGAGGCCGTCCGGGACGAGGGCGGGCACGACCCCCAGCGCCCGCAGGAACAGTCCGAGCACGTCCACGGCGAGGGCCGGGCGCGTGCCCGCACCGTGCAGGTTCACGTGCAGCCGACCGTCCGGGAAGTCCCCCGCCGCGAGGTGGGCCACGCGCACCGCCAGCGTCGACTTCCCCACCCCGCCGGGCCCGGCGACCGCGACGACGGGCACCGCGGTCGGGGACGACGGACCCGGGCGCAGGACGCCGAGCAGGTCGTCGACCTCGCCGGTCCGTCCCGTGAAGTCGCCGATGTCGGGCGGGAGCTGGACAGGACGTGGCTCCTCGCCCGCCGTGGGCTCCGGGACCGACGGCACGTCCAGCTCCGGGTCCGCGTTCAGGATCGCCTGCTCGAGTCGCCGCAGCTCGGCCCCGGGGTCGATGCCGAGCTCGTCGACGAGGAGCTCGCGGCCCTCGCGGTACACGGCCAGGGCATCGGCGGATCGTCCGGCGCGGTAGAGCGCGAGCATGAGCCGGGCGCGCGGGACCTCGCGCAGGGGATCCTCGGCGACCAGGTCGCGCAGCTCGGGGATCAGCTCGTGATGCCGGCCGATCCGCAGCTCCGCGTCGATGCGACCGTCCTGCGCCGCGCGCCGACGTTCCTCCAGGTGGTCGCGGGCCGGCGCCAGCGTCTCGCTCGCGCCGCCGAGAGCCGGTCCCCTCCAGAGGGCCAACGCGTCCTTGTACCCGGCCGCCGCCTCCCCCGGTCGGCCCTCGGCCGCCGTCCGGGCCGCCTCGTCCGCGCGGGCTTCGAACGCCGCGACGTCGATCTCGTCGGGCCGGCTGAGCAGCCGGTAGCCCGTCGGTTCGGTGACGATGACGGACCGGGTGGCGTCGACGTCCGCGAAACACTTGCGCAGCGCCGAGACGTACCCCTGGAGCTGCGTGCGCGCGCTCGCCGGCGGGTCGTTCCCCCACAGCGCGTCGACCAGCCGCTCGGTGCTGACGACCTGGTCGGCCGACAGGAGCAGGGTCGCGAGCAGGGTGCGTGGCTTCGGCCCCCCGAGGCCGAGCGTCCGGCCGGACGCGCGCACCTCGATCGGCCCGAGCAGCCGGAACTCCCAGCGTTCACCCTGACCCGGACAAAGCACCACGGCCGAGGAAAGTTACTCCGTCCGACTGACGGCCGCTACGCCGTTCCGGGTGGTCGTGCTCCGGATCGCACTCCGTCCGATCCCCCCGTCCCCGCCCGGGCGAGGAACTCGAGCATTCGCGGCACGGTGTCCCGCGCGACGTCGCGCCCCATGAACACGTCCTGGTGGCCGTAGCCGTCGAACACGGCCAGCTCGTGCTGCCGTGCCCCGAGCTCGCGGAGTCGCCGGTGGCACTCGACGTTCGAGTCGCTGAACACGCGGTTCTCGGCGCCCGTGGTGAACAGGATCGGCGTCTCGATCCCGGCGGCACCGCGCAGGTAGTCGGCCGGCAGGCGACCCGACGTCACGTCGTCCGGGTCGAAGGGCACCGCGACGCCGGCGCGGACCATGCGGTGCAGGTGGCGATAGTAGTGCACCGTGGTCGCTCCGAAGAGGTCCGCGGCGCGTCGGTGGGTGCGCTCGTCGAGGTTGCCGTGCTGCCAGAGCGCCGGCCACCCGGTCCCCCACATCAGGCTCAGCACGTGGCAGGCCGGGACGTCGCACTCGCGGTGGACCAGGTCGATGACGCGGGCGACGGATCGGGTGAGCAACGGACCCCGGTCCTGGGTCCAGCGTGGATCCAGCAGGTTGAGCCCGAGGAGCTCGCACAGATCCGGACCGACGGCGAGCTTGATCTCGGACCACCACGGCACGCGGGGGGTGAGGGCCAGACTGTTCGCGACCACGCTCGCGATGCCGCCGATGTGCCCCGCCGCCAGGCTCATCAGGAACGTCATCGCCCCCACGCAGTGCGTGACGGCGTGCAGCCGACGCCCCGCCATGTGCTCCCGCACCAGGTCCACCGCGGGAGGGAAGTCGTACCGGGCACAGTCGTCGAGGGTGTACCGGTGCGGCGTCCGGTTGTAGGGGTGCCGCTCGCTCATCCGGTAGTCCAGGCACCACACGTCGTAGCCCGCGTCGAGCAGGCACGTGACCAGGTTGCGGTGCTCGGGCATCACGAACATGTCCGTGGAGGTGGTCAGCCCGTGGACGACGAGCACGGCGTCACCGTCGTCCCTGCCGCGCCGGAAGCGCAGCAGCGAGAGCTCCAGGCCGTCGCCGGTGGTGAAGCGGTGGCTGCTCACCGCGGCGTCGACGACGCCCTCGAGGGTGTGGTGCGGGATGGTCATGGGCGCCGAGCCTCCCACCGGGCCCGGACGGACACGTCGTCGAGGAGGCCCACCAGCTCGACCTGGCTCGTCACCTCCCAGACGCGGGCGGTGCGCGCGAGGTAGTCCGGCAGGGTGATCCGCCCCTGCGCGTAGGCCGCGCTCAGCGCGTCGGCCACCGCGGCCCGCTCGTCGGGCGCGGGCCGTCCGTCACCGTCCCGCGGCTCCGTGCTCGACGAACCCATGCCGGCACCGTCCCCAGGGCTGCTAGGGATCCGCTACCACCGTCCTACCAACGCGGTAGTGAAACCCTGGGCGACCGGTAGCACCGTCATGAATGCTCCGATCGGACGAATCGGCCCGAGACCTAGGAGGTCAACCCGTGACCGACGAGCACGTCGACGCGCTGGTGGTCGGGTCGGGCTTCGGCGGTGCGGTGAGCGCCTTCCGGCTCGCCGAGGCCGGACGCTCGGTCGTCGTCCTGGAACGCGGTCGCGCGCACCCCCCGGGGTCCTTCCCGCGGTCGCCCGCGCAGATGGGCCGCGCCTTCTGGGAGCCGTCGGCCGGGATGCACGGACTGTTCGACGTCTGGAGCTTCGACGGCTTCGAGTCACTCGTCTCGAGTGGGCTCGGCGGCGGCTCGCTGATCTACGCCAACGTCCTGCTGCGCAAGGACGAGAAGTGGTTCGTGCACGAGGAGCCGCTGCCCGGCGGCGGGTACGAGTCGTGGCCGGTGACCCGCGCCGATCTCGACCCGCACTACGACGCGGTCGAGCGGATGCTCGTCCCCGTCCCCTATCCACACAACGGAACGCCCAAGACCGAGGCCATGCGCCGGGCCGCGACGCGTCTCGGCCTCGCATGGTCCCGACCGCCGCTCGCGGTCACGTTCGCCTCCGGCGCCGGCGGTGACCCCGAGATCGGCGCCCCGATCGCCCCTCCGGAGTACGGCAACCTCCACGGCGTGCCCCGACGGACCTGCGACCTGGGTGGGGCCTGCGACATCGGCTGCAACACCGGCGCCAAGAACAGCCTCGACCACACCTACCTCTCGGCGGCCGCCCACCACGGCGCCGACATCCGCACCCTCGCCGAGGTGCGCGGACTCGCGCCGCGCGACGGCGGCGGGTACCGGATCACCTACCTCCGTCGCGACCCCGACGACCCGGACGCCGTGCCTCGTGAGCGGACCGTGACGGCCGATCGCGTCGTCCTCGGGGCCGGGACGTACGGCACCACGCTCCTGCTGCTGCGCAACCGCGCGGCCCTGCCCGGACTGGGCGACGCCCTGGGCACGCGCTACTGCGGCAACGGCGATCTCCTCACCTTCCTCCTGCCCGGTGACCGGGAGCAGGTGTTCGAGGCCAGCCACGGGCCGGTGATCACCAGCACGATCCGGGTGGGCGACGCGCACGACGGCGAAGGTGACGGGCGCGGCTTCTACCTCCAGGACGGTGGCTACCCCGGGTTCGTCGACTGGATGGTCGAGCCCCTCCAGGCCGGCCAGGTGCGCCGTGCCGCGGGGTTCGTGCTGGACTGGATCACGCGGCGCCTCGGAACCGGTGAGGACGCCGGATTCGGCGACGAGGTGTCGCGGCTCATCGGCGACGGTGTCCTCTCGGCGGGCACGCTGCCGCTGCTCGGGATGGGCCGCGACGTCCCCGACGGCGTCATGCGACTGCGGGACGGCCGCCTCGACGTGCAATGGACGACCGCGTCCAGCGCCGACTACTTCGCGCGGGTGCGCGCGACCATGGCGGCGGTCTCGGACACCCTCGGCACGACCTTCCGGGACAACCCGCTGTGGTTCTTCCGACGGGTCGTGACGGTGCACCCGCTCGGCGGCGCTCCGATGGCGCGGCATCCCGACGCCGGTGTCTGCGACCACCGCGGGGAGGTCTTCGGGCACCCCGGGCTGTACGTGGCCGACGGTGCCGCCATGCCCGGTCCGGTGGGGCCCAACCCCTCGCTGACCATCGCCGCGCACGCCGACCGGCTGGCGTCGCGGATCCTCGAGGAACCGCTCCGGCGTCCCGCGGCGCGCCCCCGCTCCGGCCTGTCGTTCACCGAGGAGATGCACGGTCGCCTCCGGGCCGGGGAGCGGGATCCGGCCCGTGGCGGGAGGACCGGACACGACATCGCGTTCCGTCTCACGATCACCATCGACGACGTCGAACGGTTCGTCGCGAGCCGGGAGCACCTCGCGCGTGCCGCGGGATGGGTGGAGGCCGACGCGCTCGGTGGTCGCGTCGAGGTCCGGCGCGGGTGGTTCAACCTGTTCGTCGCCGGCGAGACCTCGCGCTCCCGCCGGATGATCTACCGGCTGTGGCTCGTCGACGCCGAGGGTCGCGCCCGCACCCTGGTCGGGCGCAAGGAGATCCACGACGGCCCGGGAGTGGACCTGTGGACGGACACCACCACGCTGTACGCGCGGCTCCTGGACGGCCACGCCGAGGCGGACGCCGCGGCGGAGGCGGCGATCGTGGGCGCGGGTGTGCTCCGCCTGGACGAAGCCGATCTCGCACGCCAGCTCGCCACCTTCCGGACCTCCGGCCCCGGCGGGGCGCAGACCCTCCGGCGGTTCGGGTGCTTCTTCCTCGGCGAGCTCTGGGACGTGTACGGGGGCGCCTCCGTCGACACCTCCGTCGACACCTCCGTCGACGGCGCGGCGCCCGGAGTAGCGGACTCGTAGTGGATCGTTACCGGAGCCGCCCAGCCTCGGTGTCGTCGAAGCCGACGACACCGAGGAACGCCCACGATGTATCCCCCGTCCCCCACCCCGGACCCCGTCGGCGCGACGACGCCGAGCGGCCACCTCGACGCCGTCGCGCTGGCCGGTCTCGCGCCGGACGACGCGTCCACGGCGGCCGTCGACGTGACCGGCGTCGAGGAGATCAGCCGTGACGGGCTCGAGCTGCTGGCGGTCCTGCAGGAGCGCGGATCCGTCGACGTCAGGGGCGTCCGGTGGCGCCAGGTGGTGGCCGCGCTGCTCGAGGCGCCGCTCGGCGAGGTCGGTCGGCTCGGCGCACTCGCCCGCCGCCTGATCGAGGCGCGGGACACGAGCCGGGTGCGGGCGCCGCGATGACCCGGGTGGCGGTGGTGGGCGCCGGCGTCGGGGGTCTGGCGCTCGCCGCGTTGCTGGCGCGCCGGCCCCGCATCGAGGTCTCCGTGTACGAGCAGGCCCGCCTGCTCTTCGGGGGCGGCGCGGGCGTGGTGATGACCCCGAACGCCCGACGGGTGCTGGACGCGCTCGGGCTCGACGGAGCGCTCCTCGAATCCGCCGTCGAGCTGGAGGAGGGGTTCGAGCGGCGACGCTGGGCGGACGGTCGAGTCCTCTCGGTCGAGCGCTTCTCCGACGAGGCCCGCCGTCGCCACGGCATGGGGACGGCGACCGTGCACCGGGCCGACCTGTTGGATCTGCTGCGTGCGGCGGTGCCCTACGGCGTCCTGCGCACCGAGCAACGATGCATCGACGTGGAGCCCGGAGACGTGGACACCGCGGCACGACTGACCCTCGTCGACGGCTCGACGATCGAGGCCGACGTGGTGGTCGGGGCCGACGGGAAGCACTCGGTGGTGCGCGACAGCGTGATCCCGCCGACGCCGGCCCGGTTCACCTCCCTGAGTGCGTTCCGGGCGCTGGTGCCCGCCGACCGGGCGCCGGAGGTCGCGCGCCGGCCGGTGCAGACGGTCTGGCTCGGGCCCGGACGCCAGGTCGTCCACTACCCCGTCCGGTCCGGTGAGCTGATCAACATCGTGGCCGTCGCCCCCACCGAGCGCTGGCGGGACGAGTCGTGGGCCGCGGCCGGCAGCCCCGCCGACCTGAGAGTCGAGTACGTCGGCTGGGACCCCCGCCTCCGGGAACTCCTCGAGGGGGTCGAGACCACCGCGCGCTGGGCGCTGTTCGACCGCATGCCCCTGCCACGCTGGAGCCGCGGTCGGACGACGCTCCTCGGCGACGCGGCCCACCCGATGGTCCCGTTCCTCGCCCAGGGGGCGGCCCAGGCTCTCGAGGACGCCGCGGTTCTCTCCCGGTGCCTGCTCGAGGACCCGGACCGCGATCCGCTGGGCGCGCTCGCACGCTACGAACGCAGCCGGCGTCCCCGTACCGACGCCGTCGCGCAGGCCAGCCGGGATCGGATCGAGGTCGACCACCTGCCCGACGGGGCGGAGCAGAGGGCGCGCGACGCGGCGTACGCCGACCAGGACGTCCTCTCCGCCCCGAGCTGGATCCACGGACACGACGCGAGCCACGCCGAGCGCGACGCCGCCCTCTGACCCCACCCCACACGCGCGACGCCCTTCTACCTGGGCCGGGGCCCGGGCGAGGTGGTCGTGCCGTTCGAGGTCTCAGGACGAGGCATCCGCTGAACTCCGGGCGAGCTGCGCCCGTCGTCGGCGGCGGCGCGAGAACCTGGCCTTCGGGTCGGATCCGGCGCGGGGAGCAGTGCGGCGGTGAGGTCGTGATGGATGCTCAGTTCGGCCTCGAGCCCGAGCGCACGCAGCGCACGCCGCGGGACTCCGTCGGGATGGAGCACCAACCGCAGGCGATGATCGCTGCGTGCCGTCTCGGTGAGCAGTCCGTTGCACACGCTCGCGCTGATGAACGAGACGCCGCGCAGGTCGACCACGACGATCCCGGCGGTGTGCGGGCTCTCGCCTCGAGGCCGCTGCCGGGAATCGTCGATGGCTCGACCCGCGTCCCGGAGACGGGCGAGCAGCTGATCCTGGTTGGCGAGGTCGAGCTCACCGACCGCGCGGACCAGGACGACCTGCGGCGATGAGGTGCGGAGCACCCGGAGGTCGACCACCGCCGCGTCGGCGCCGGTGGGGCAGGGGGCGGAGGTGGCGCTCGACCCGGTCGGGACCCGCGGACTCCGGATGCGGGGCGAGGCCAGCGTCCACAGCCGGTGGTGCTGCGGCGACGCGGCCGGGAACTCGATCACGTCGCCGTCGTCCCGCATCGCCGCGAGTGCCGCCTCGATGTGCTCGCCGGTCACGGTCAAGCGCCCGTGGCGCGCGGAGCACAGCGCCAGCGCGCCGGTGAGGACGTCGACGAGCGCTTCGGTGGACCGGGGCGCGCCGGCCAGCACGAGCGCCACGGCGACGGCCTCTCGGACGCGCCTCGGGTCCGGCGGCGGCTCCGGGCGGAGCGGGCTGCTCACGGGGTCCAGGGATCAGCGGGGTCCTGGCCGGTGGAGGGGCCCGGTTCCAGAGCCCCTCGCGACGAGGCCGGTGCGTGGGCGGGGTTGCGGTCGGGGGCGAGAACCGGGTCGTGAGCCGGGTCGTCGCTCGGGTTGTGGACCGGACAACCGGGCTCGATCAGCGCCGGTTCGCCGCCCCCGCCCGCGCGGAAGGCGGCGTTGGCCAGGACCGAGCACAGACAGCCCCGGGCCAGGGCGGCGCGTCCCCCGGGCGCGTTCTCGCAGTCCTCGAGCGGGTGGCTGGTCAAGCGGTGACTCCTTCCGGGTCGGGCAGGGGATGAGCCTCGACGTGCTCGCTCACCGAGCGCCGGATTTCGCCGGCGTTCTCACGTGACCTCGTCGCACTGAGCCAGGAGAAGATCGAGACTCGGAGCGTCGCCAGGGCCCGAGGCAGTCGAGCCGACATCGAAGGCCCCTCCGCTCCGACGGCGGGCCTCGCCCCCGGACCAGCGGCCTCCGGCCCCGACGACGTCTCCCGGTGAGTTAGACACCGCGGACATCGACGGCTCACACGAGGAATCGAGTGTGGTGAATCACCTTCGGAGTGACGTTCGCGAAGGCAAGATGCCGAGTCCGGTGGGGAACCGCGGAGCACGCAGAGGAGCGTGACCAGCGCCCGCCGGCCGCTGCGTCCGAGGTCAGTGCCTCACTGCAGGGGTTCGTCGGTGCGCCGAAGGGTGCGGTGGGAGGCGTGGGGGGTGGCCATGGCACGAACCGGCGACTCCTGGCCCGACCTCGGCACCGCGGGCCGGTCGGGCCTGGACCCCGAGTCCGACGCGTGGCTGGTCGAGAGGGCCCGGCGCGGCAACCTCGACGCGGGCGAGGTCCTCATCCGCCGCCACCGCGACCGGATCTTCCGGATTGCGGTGCGCATGCTCGGCGACCTGGACGACGCCGAGGACGTCACCCAGGACGTGGCCATCCAGGTCTGGACCGCGCTGAGCGGACTGACCGGCACCTCGAGCTTCACCACCTGGCTGTACCGGGTCGTGATCAATCGGTGCCTCAACCATCGACGGCGGCGTCGTCCACCGACCCGGGTACTGCGCGAGACCGACCACCCTCCCGTCCCCGGACCCGAGGACACCGTCCTCGCGCGCCAGCAGGTCGACGCGACCAGCCGCGCGCTCGCGCGGCTGCCCGCGGATCTGCGCTCGGCGTTGGTGCTCCACGAGATGGAGGGGCTCTCCTACGACGAGGTCGCCGCCGTCCTGAAACTGTCGGAGCCGACCGTGCGCGGCAGAATATTCCGTGCCCGTCGCCACCTGCTCGACGATCTGCGGGAGTGGTCATGACCGACGCTCCTGAACCTGTCGAGCGACTCGCCTGTGGGGCCCGCGTCGACCTGATCTTCGATCAGGTCTCCGCCGGACGGGCCGCCGTCCCGACCGATCACCAGGCCGACTGTCCGCACTGTCGAGCCGCGCTCGCCGAGTACGACCGGCTGTGGCGCCCGGTCCGCGAGATGGCCGCGGCCGATCTGCGCGCTCCGAAGTCGCTGCTGGACACCGCATTCGCGCGCCTGCGCGCGGCGACCGCCGACCCCGGCTACGCCACGCTGTCCGGGCCCCGAGGCGTCACCCGGATCGCCGCCCGGGTCGTCGTGGTCACCGCTCGCGAGGCTGCCCAGGACATCGCCGGGGTCCGTGTCGCGCTCTCCACCCTGGCGCCTCCTCCTGACGACCAGGACCAGGCCGAGGGGGCCGTGGTGCGCGTCGAGCAATCCGGCGCCGACGCTGCGCAGGTGGTCGCCGGGGTCGCCGGCCGCAGCACCGCCATCGAGATCACCCTGGCCGCGGACTACGGCGTCGACCTCATCGCCCTGAGCGCGACGATCCGCGCCGAGGTCACCCGCCGCGTTCGCCAGATCACCGGTCTCGACCCCGTCGACGTCTCGGTACACATCGACGACGTCTTCACCTGATTCGCACCGCGCCGCGCCGGTATCATGGCAGCCATGTGTCCAGGCCCGTGGTCGCAGAAGGTGCGCACCGCCCGCTGACGGCGGCGCCCCTTCTCCCCGGATCCGCGCCCGCCGTCCCGGTGTCCTTCCCGGGCGGCGCGTTCCGTGCTGCCCGGCTCGATCCCGAGCTGCGGAGCCCCCTGTGCCTTCCCCCGAGACCCTGTCCTGCCCTGCCGGCGTCGACGACGGCGGCGCCCACATCCGCGCCGACCGGGTCGGCGTCACCCGCGGCGCCCGTCGCGTGCTGAACGACGTCACGGTCACCGTGTCGCATCGCTCGCGGCTGGCGATCGTCGGCGAGAACGGCCGCGGCAAGACCACGTTGCTGCACGTCCTCGCGGGCGTCCTCGCGCCCGACGAGGGGCGCGTGACCCGCGCCGGCACGACCGGCCTGGCCCGCCAGGAGCTCCCGGCCGCGCCGGGCGACACGGTCGGCACCCTGACCACGGAGGCCCTGCGCGCCTCGGTCGCCGCCCTGGCGGCACTCGACGACGCGACCGCGGAGCTCGTCGCGGGCGTCGAGGGCGGAGACGACCGGTACGCGGCGGCGCTCGACGCCGCGACCCGGCTCGACGCGTGGGACGCCGAGCGCCGCGTCGGCGTCGCGCTCGAGGCCCTGGGCGCCTGCACCGACCGGGAGCGCGCGCTGGACACGCTGTCGGTCGGCCAGCGCTACCGCGTGCGGCTGGCCTGCCTGCTCGGCACGCACCACGACCTGCTGCTGCTCGACGAACCGACCAACCACCTCGACGCCGACGGCCTCGCGTTCCTCACCCGGCGGCTGCGGGAGCACGCCGGCGGGCTCGCGGTGGTCAGCCACGACCGGGCCCTGCTCGGCGACGTGGCCGACCGGTACTTCGACCTCGACCCCAGCCGCGACGGGCACGCCACGCTGTACGCCGGCGGATACGCGGCGTGGCAGGAGGCCCGGCGCCGCGACCGCGAGCGCTGGGCACAGGAGCACGCCGAGCAGCAGGAGGAACGGCGCCGGCTCACCGACACGGTCGCGCAGGCCCGCGATCGCCTCTCCACCGGCTGGCGTCCGGACAAGGGCCACGGCAAGCACGAGCGCCAGTCCCGCGCGCCCGGCGTGGTCCGGGCGCTGCACCGCCAGCAGGCCGTGCTCGCGGCGCACGAGGTCACCGTCCCGCCCCCGCCGCTGGCCCTGCGCTGGCCCGAGCTGGGCGCCCGGCGCGGCACCGGCGTGCTGCGGGCCGACGACGTCACCGTCGCCGGGCGTCTCACCGAGCCGGTGTCCCTGGTGCTCGACGCCGGCGACCGCCTGGTGGTCACGGGCGAGAACGGGACGGGGAAGTCGACGCTGCTCGCGGTGCTCGCCGGGCGGCCGGCGCCGACCACCGGCCAGGTGACCCGCGGACCGCGGCTCGCGCTGCTGACCCAGGAGGGGCCGGCGTGGGGGCACCCCGACCGCACCCCGCAGGACCTCGCCGAGCGGGCGGGCATCGGGGCCTTCGGACTGCTCGACCGCGAGGCGATGCGCACACCGGTCGGCCGGATGTCCGAGGGCCAGCGGCGGCGACTGCACCTCGCGCTCGTGCTGACGACGACGCCCGATCTCGTCCTGCTCGACGAACCGACCAACCACCTGTCGGCCACCCTGGTCGACGAGCTCACCGCGGCGCTGCGCGACACCGGCGCCGCCGTCGTCGTGGCGACCCACGATCGTCAGATGCTGCGCGACCTCGCCGACTGGCCCGCCGTCATCTGACCGGCCCACCTGAGTGACGTCCCCGGCGACGGCCGCGCATGACGCTCACCTCCCGGGCACACGTCGGGCTCGTGGTGCTCGCCGAAGCCCGGGACGAAGGGGTCTCCTAGAGCCCGCCCGGGGTCGGTAGAGGCAACGGTGCGAGCCGGTGTGACGGCGGCTCGGTGCCGTGCAGGTGGCGCACGAAGTAGTCCCAGGTCCGACGCGTCGCGTAGTGCCGCCGGCCGAGCAGCGCGTGCTCGACTCCCGGGATGATCAGCAGGTCGACGTCCTTGTCCGCCTCGACCAGCGCATCGACGAGACGCAGCGCGTGGAACGGGAGCACGTTGTCGTCGAGCTCGCCCTGGATCAGCAGCAGCTTGCCCCGCAGGTTCGCGGCCAGCGCCGGGGTCGACATCGCCTTGCGCGCCTCGTCGTCGGCCGAGCCGTGGTACCACTCGATCCACATCGGGACGTACCAGCCGATGTCGTGGTTGCCGGCCGAGGCGACACCGACCGTGTAGAACTCCGGGTGCGCGACCATGGCGCGGCCGGTGGCGAACCCGCCCCCGGAGTGCCCGGTGATCCCGACGCGCTCGGTGTCGATCCACCGGTGGCGCAGGCCCAGCTCGCGGATCGCGGCGACGTGGTCGACCAGCGCGCCGGCGTCGTCGAGCGCGCCGTACGACTCGTCGTGGAACGCCTTGCTGCGCCCCGGTGTCCCGCGCCCGTCGACGGTGACCACGGCGAACCCGAGTGCGGCGAACGCCTCGGCCTCCCCGGGGAGCACGGTGTCCCACGCCGGCGACGACCGATGGATCTGCGGGCCGGGGTAGATGCAGTCGATCACCGGATAGCGCTGCTGGGGGTCGAAGCCGTGCGGCTTCCAGAGCAACCCGTAGATCGGGGTCTTCCCGTCGGCCGCAGTGGTGCGGAACCGCTCGGGCGGCTCCCAGCCGAGGGCCTCCAGCGCACGGGCGTCCGGAGACTCGAGCTCGACGACGACCTGGCCGTCACCGCCGCGCACCACCGACCGCGGCGGGGTCGCGACGTCGGAGGCTCGGTCGACGACGTAGCCGCCCTCGGGCGGGCTCACCGCGTCGTGGTCGAGCGCGTCGTCGGTGAGGCGCGTGAACCCGGTGCCGTCGAGACCGACCCGGACGATCTGGCGCACGTACGGGTCGGTGTCGACGAGGCCGTTCGCGACGAACCACACGTGGCGGCGCTCCTCGTCGACCCACAGGAGCTTGCGCACGAGCCACTGGCCACGCGTGACCTGCTCGACGGCGCCGTCCGGGGAGTACAGGTACAGATGCCCCCACCCGTCGCGCTGCGACCACCAGAGGATCTCCCCGGTCTCGAGGACGTGGACCATCGGCGTCTCCCCGAGCTCCGGGGTCGGGTCGACGCGGGTCTCGCCGGTCTCGCTGATCAGCGTGGTGATCGCCCCGGTGGCCGGGTCGAGGCGGCGCAGCTCGAGGGTCTTCACGTCGCGCGAGCGGTGCACGAGGTGGACGGTGTCGCCCTTCTCGCCGGTCCACCACGCGGTCATGAGCGCGCCGGGGTGCAGCAGCGGTTCCGGGTCGTCCTGCTGGACGACGACGGTCCGCGCGGGCACGTCCAGCACCGTCCACGCGAGGGTCGACTGGGCCTGGTCACCGGGCATCGGGTAGCGGATGTGGTGTGCGACCGGGCGGCCGCCGCCGGCCGGCGACGACTCGACGAGCACCTGCTCGGGCAGGTCGCGCTGGTCGATGCGGGGCACGAGCAGCCGGGTCGAGTCCGGGGACCAGTGCACGATCAGCGGGTCCACGCCGAGCTTGCGCATCATCATCCCCGAGTTCAGCGGCTCGGGCAGGAAGCCGTAGCCGTGGTGGGGCTCGGCGTCGTCGGTGAGCGCGAGCTCCTGGTCGCCGTCGCGCGAGCGGACCCAGACGTTGCCGTCGCGGCGGAAGGCGATCCACGCCCGGTCGGGCGACGGGACCTCGCTGATCCCCGGCTGCGGCTCCTCGACGCGCACGCAGGTCCCGGCGCGGTCCGACCACTCCCAGACGGCGTCGAACGCCGAGAACTGCACCGCGTCGTCCTGGCTCGCCTCGAGGTCGATCGCGGTGAACGGAAGGTCGTCGGCCGTCACGGCCTTGCCCGACGCGGCCGACAGCGCCGCGGCGAGCCGGTCGTGGTCGAACGCGTCGCGGCGGGTGCCCTCGCCCGGGTCGACCACGAGGAAGCGCGACCCGACCCGGTACCAGAAGCGGGTGCCGTCGCTGCTCCACTGCGGCGTCACCGCGGCACCGGGCACGCGCCGCGCCCGATACGGGCCCAGCATCTGTTCGGCGCGGGCGTAGTCGGCGTCGGTCAGCTCGGTCATGGTGCTCGTCCCTCCGGTCGCGGGGTGGTCGCCGCCGACGGAACACCCGGCCGTCACGGCACACTCAAGACCGCCCGCAGGGTGATCCGAGCCACCCTTGACCCTGCCGTTGCGGCACGGTGTCGGCTCGTCGTCGTGAACCTGCCCCAGCAGATGCTCCGGCTCTCGTACGACACCGCCAAGGGACGTCTCGACGTCGCCAGCGGGCTCGTCCGGGGCCCGCTCCTGCGCGCCGCGGCGGTCGCCGAGCTGACCCTGTGCGGGCACCTGCACGCGGCCGGCGGGCGGGTCGAGCGCGTGTCGGGCGCGACCCGCCCCGACGAGCCCTTCCTCGCCGCCGTCCTCGACGCGGTGCCGGCCGCCCGGCCGCGGAGCTGGTTCCGCGTGATCGACGAGGACGTCGACCGGGCCGAGGACGCGGTGCTCGCCACGGACACGGCGTTCCGGACCGCGTGGCGTCGCCGGTGGGGTCTCGTCCCCGTGCGGCGGACGACCGTCGCCGACCACGGCTCGGTCGAGACGCTGCGGGCCCGGGTGCGCGCCGCCGTCCTGGGCAGGCCCGCCTCGGCCGCCGTCGCCGACGACGTGCTCGCCGTGCTCGCCGCCGACGGCCACGTCGCCGTCACCTTCCCGATCCGCGAGCAGCACCGGCACCGGGACGCGTTCAGGGTCGTCGCCGACCGGGTCGAGTCGGCGCTGCCCGGGTTCCGCGAGGGCGCGCTCTTCGCCATCGCCGCCCGCCGCGCCGCCGCCGCCGAGCTGCGGCCGGCCCCGGCACGCGCACGCACGATCCAGAACCGTGCGCGCTGGGAACCTTCGGCGCCTCGCCGCGATGCGAGTGCCGATGTCGCCGGCCCACGGGACCGGCCGAGATCACGGGAGGCCCGATGCCTGACATGACCAGCACCCCCGGCACCGCCGCCACGGCCCACGGCGCCCACCGGCCGCCGGGGAGCTGACCCCGGTACGCGCGGGGACAACGGCCGGGCCCGGCGTTGTCCCCGCGCGTCACGGTCAGCGGGCGAGCGCCGACGGAGGCTGACGGGGACCCGGAGCTCCAGGGAGGCCCCATGAACGGCGCGCTCGGCATGATCGAGACCCGTGGCCTGGTCGGCGCCATCGAGGCCGCCGACGCCATGGTGAAGGTGGCCAACGTCGTGGTGGAGGGCTACCGGACGCTGCGCAACGGGCAGGTGTCGGTGATCGTGCGCGGGGACGTCGGGGCGGTCACCGCGGCCCTCGACGCCGGGAAGGTGGCCGCGACGTCGGTCGGCGAGCTCTACGCCGCGCACATCATCCCGCGCCCGGCGGGCGACACCGAGGCGATCCTGGACACCGCGCTCTCGCACCTGCCGTAGCGCGTCTCAGCTCCCGGCGCCGTTGAGCTGCAGCAGGCGCAGCGCGACGTCGGCGCGCATGCGGTCGTCGTGGCGCGAGAGGTCCAGGCCGGTCAGCGACTTGATGCGCTCCAGCCGGTAGCGCAGCGTCTTGTGGTGCACGAACAGCTTCTCGGCCGCGACGCGCTGGGAGCAGTCGGCGTCGAAGAACGCCCGCAGCGTGCGCACCAGCGCGCCGTCGTTCTCCCGGTCGTAGGCGACGAGCGGGCCGGTGACGTCGTCGATGAACGTCTGCAGGTCCGGGTCCGAGCCCGACCCCAGCAGCAGCCGGACGACGCCGAGCTCCTCGTAGAGCGAGACGTTGTTGCCACCGAGGCGGTGCGACGCGGACAGCGCGGTCTGCGCCTCGTTGAACGCCGCCGGCAGCGCGTCGACCTCGTCGTGAGGCCTGCTCACCCCCCACGAGGAGCGCAGGTCCGCCGCCTCACCGCGCGCCGAGGTCACGATGTGCGCGACCAGCTCCTTCGCGGCCGCCGAGTGCGGGGTCTCGGCCACCGCGACGACCAGGTCGCCGCGCAGCCCGACCAGGGCGAGCCGCGGGCCCTCCTCGCGGTCGCGCAGGGCGCGCACGACGTCGCGGCGCAGTCGGTCGGTGCGCGAGGTGTCCCAGCCGTGCCGGGTCGCGAGCTCCTCGACGTTCTCGAGCTGGCCGTGGATCACGCGCATCCCGGGGCCCAGGGCGACGCCCATCTGCTGGGCGCGCGCCCGGGCGGCGACCCGGTGCTCGGGCGGACCCTGGACGAGGTCCCAGAGCACCTCGCTCAGTGCCTCGTGGCGCGCCCGGCTCGCGGCGCGCTCGCGCAGCAGCGACAGGGAGCACGCCATCGCGACCTGACCGACGACGGCGTCGAGCATCTCGGCGTGCTCGTCGTCGCCCGGCAGCAGGCACACGCACCCGACCTCGTCGCCGTCGGCGTACACGGGCTGCACCCGGGCGGTCGGCGGCAGGCCCGAGCGTCGCTTGCCGCGGCCGCCCTTCACCGGGAGACGGTCGGGCAGTCCCTCGCCGCCGTGTCCCGCGAGCAGCGCGCCGCCGGCGTCGTAAATCCCGACCCGGCATCCGAGCCGGTCCGCGACCCGCCGCGTGAGCGCCGCCAGGCCCCCGCCCTCGAGCACGGTGGTCAGCATCGCGTGCTGCAGCTCGGCGGTCCCGCCGAGCACCCCGACCTGGTGCTTCAGCGCGGCGTGCGCCTTCTCGAGGTCGGCGTTGGCGCGGACCTGCTCGTCGTGGAGGCGGGCGCTGCGCAGCGCGATCGTCGCGAAGTTGGCGAGCGTGACCATCCGCCGCACGTCCTGCTCGGTGAACACCGAGGCGCGCCGGCGCCACACCTCGAGCACGCCGAGGAACTCCCCGGGCAGCGCCAGCGGCACGGCGAGCGCGGACTCGGTCTGCTCGCGCTCGGCGAGCCCGACGAAGTCGCGGCTGATGGTCTCGTCGTCGACGTAGCGGTCGACCTTCGCCGGGTGCCCGGTCTCGAAGACGAGCCCGGCCACACCCATCCCCCGCTTCATCCGCAGCCGCGCGGTGTCGATCACCCGGTGGCCGACGCAGGAGCGCATCGCGACCTCGTCGCCCTCGCGCAGCAACACCCCGCAGATGTCGGAGTCCAGCAGCGCCAGGGTCCGGGTCGCGATGGAGAGCAGGAGCTGGTCGACGTCGTGCTCGGAGAGCAGCCGCTCGACGACCTCGGTGACGATCACCGTCTCCTCGGCGGCGTCCTCGAGCGCGCGCGTCGCGTCCTCGCGGTCGAGCGCGAGCGTCGCCCAGGCGCAGGCCTGGGCCAGGAGGTCCTCGTCGGGGAGGCACTCGGTCGTCCAGGTCACCGCGATCCGCCCGACGCGCACGACGCGGTGGCCGGGCAGGGGGGTGGGCGGGTCGACGACGACGGCGGCCCCGTCGCCCAGCGCCGCGGCGACGGCGCCCTCGAGGTCGACCAGCGCCTCGTCGGCGGACTCCGGCAGCGTGGCGAGCAGGTCGCGCAGCCGCTTCACGGCCGCGCTGCGCCCCGGGGCGCGGTCCACGTCGACCGGCGTCATCGGATCCACCTCTCCGAGTCCGACCGGCTACGGGCGGATCAGCGTCTTGAGCGTAAGTCGTTCGCCCATGCGGCGATACGCCTCGACGGCGCCGTCGAGATCGACCGTCTCGGTGGCGACGACGCTCGGGTCGAGCACGCCGGCGCGGACGAGCGCCAGCAGCGGCCCGGCGTCGCGCATGACGTCGCCGACCGCGAACGAGAACGCGAGCTCCTCGGTGAACGCCCGCGCGGCGGGGAACGCGACGGTCTCGCCGGGGACGCCGACCGAGGCCACCCGCCCGCGGCGCCGCACCAGGTCGAGCGCGAGCGCCAGGCCCCGCTCGCCCCCGACGGCGTCGACGACCACGTCGGCGCCGCGTCCGTCGGTGGCCGCGTCGATCACCTTCCGGGCGTCGTCGGGAGCCGCGGCCACCGCGCCCTCGCGGGCGGCGATCTCCCGGCGCTCGGCGACCGGCTCCACCACGACGACCACGCCGGCGCCGATCGCCTGCGCGACGAGGCTCGTGACCTGCCCGACCGGTCCCCCGCCGAGGATCGCCACGGTCTCGCCGGGCTCGGTGCCGCTCCGGCGCAGGGCCGCGTACCCGGTGGCCGCGGTGTCGCCGAGGAACACCGCGGCGTTCACGTCGATGCCCTCTCCCAGCCCGACGAGGACGGTGTCGGCGTGCGGGACGCGGACCAGCTCCGCCTGCGCACCGGCCAGCGGCGGTCCGAACAGGCTGCCGGTGCCGAAGAAGCGGCGGTCCGAGCACTGCCAGTGGTCGCCGCGGCGGCACCACCAGCACCGTCCGCAGGCCGTGTAGTCGGCGCCGACCACGAGGTCGCCCGGCGCGTGCTCGCGGACCCCGTCGCCGCGCTCGACGACCTCGCCGACGAACTCGTGGCCGAGGACGAAGCCGCGGGGCAGCTCCTCGGGGTGGGCGAGGACGTGCAGGTCGGTGCCGCACACCGCCGCGCGCCGCACCCGCACGATCGCGTCGGTGGGCGCGCACAGCCGCGGGTCGGGCACGTCCTCGACGCGGACCTGCCCGTGACCGGCGTGCACCAGGGCTCTCATCGGGCGGCTCTCATCGGGGGGCTCTCATGACACCGCGGCCGTCTCGCCGAGCCGGGTGCGGATGCGCTCGCCCGCCTCCCGCAGCGCGGCCAGCTCCTCGGGTGCCAGGGGGACGTTCACGATCTCGCGCAGCCCGTGGCGGCCGAGGCGCACGGGCAGGCCGAGGTAGACGTCGCGGATGCCGTAGGTGCCGTCGGCGAGCACGGACGCGGACATCACCTCGCCGGTCTCGCGCACCATCGCGAGCACCATCCGCGCCGCGGACATCCCCGGCGCCAGGAACGCGCTCCCGCTCTGCAGCAGGCCGACGACCTCGGCGCCCGAGCCGCGCGCCCGGTCGACGACGGCGTTCAGCCGCGCGGGTGCCACGAGCTGCGCGAGCGGGCGGCCGTCGTGCCCGGTCCGCGAGAGCGGGATGACCATCTCCTCGCCGTGGCTGCCCAGCGCGATCGCGTCCGCCGCGGATCGGGCCGGGCTCAGCCCCCGTGGACCAGCAGCACCCCGCCCAGCACGAGCCCCAGCCCGACGATCTGGGCGGCGGCGAGGCGGTCGCGGAACACCAGCGCTCCCGTGACGGCACCCAGCGCGACGCCCGCGCCGCTCCACACGCCGTAGCCGACCGCGAGCGGCATGCCCAGCGCCAGGGCGCGGGCCATCAGCAGGACCGAGAGGCCCATGGCGACGACCGCGACGAGCACCCAGCGGACCCGGCGCAGGCCGTCGGCGGCACGCATCGCCGGGATCGACACCCCCTGAGCTGCGACCGAGCCCGCGAGCAGCAGTGTCTCGATCACGACGGCGACGCGCGACGCTGCAGCAGCACGGTCCCGCCGAGGACGAGCAGGAGGCCGGCGGCCTGGATCGCGGTCACCGGCTCGTGGAGCAGGACGGTGCTCAGGGCCGTCGCCGACACGAGCCCGCAGCCGGTGACGGTCGCATAGCCGACGCCCAGGGGCAGGCCGTGGTCGAGGGCGCGGGAGAACAGCACGACGGCCGCCGCGTAGCCGGCGAGCACGCCCAGCGTGCCCGGCACGCGGGTGAAGCCCTCCGAGGCGGGCAGCGCGAACGTCGCCAGGACCTCGCACACGATCGTGCCGGCGAGCAACACCGGACCTCTCCTTGGCACGGGGTCATCGTGCGAGCCGGAGGCCGTCAGCGGGAGTGACTTCTCCTGCCGTGCTGATTCAGTATGAGTGAATGCCGATCGATCCCCACCGGCTCCTCGTGCTCCGCGCCGTGCACCGCACGGGCAGCGTCGCCGCCGCCGCCGCGGCCCTGCACCTCACCGCGTCCGGCGTCTCCCAGCACCTCTCCCGCCTCGAGGCCGAGACCCGTCTCCCGCTGCTCGACCGGACCCGGCGCGGGGGCGGGCGGACGGTCACGCTGACGACCGCCGGCCTCGCCCTCGCCGACCGTGCCGAGGACGTCGCGAACGCGCTCGCCGGCGCGCAGCGGGAGGTCGACCGCCGACGCGAGGGTGCCGCGGGCACGGTGCGGGTCGGCGGCTTCGCGACCGCACTCGGGAGCTTCGTCGTGCCCGCGCTGCAGGAGACCGCCGTCAGCGACCCGTCGTTGGAGGTCCAGGTCGTGGAGGTCGACGCGCAGGAGGGCGTGCACCTCGTCCGGGCCGGGGAGCTGGACCTGCTCCTCGGCGAGCGCTACTCCGAGGCCACGACGCCCGGGCCGGGACCGCACCCCGGGCTCGTCGAGGACGACCTGCGCCGCGACCCCTTCCGGATCGTCGTCCCGCGGGTGTGGGCGCTGCCGGAGACGTTCGCCGAGCTCCTCGCGGGCGCGTGGGTGACGACGCCGCGGCGGCACGTCGTGACCCGTGTGCTCGACCGCCTCGCCGATCAGCACGGCGTGGCGACCGGGCACCGGCACGTCTGCACCGAGTCGCGCACGATGCTGGCCCTGGTGGCCGCGGGGCTCGGCGCGGCGATCGTCCCCGAGCTCACGCTGTCGTCTCAGCCCAACGAGGGTGTCGAGGCCTACGGGACCACCGCCGACCTCGGCGCCCGGGTGCTCACGATGCTCGGGCCGGAGCACCACCGCCGATCGGCGGCAACCGCGCGCCTGCACCGGCTGATCCGCGAGATCGCGAGCCGCGATGGCGTTTCCGCCGTATCCAACGTATAGCGGGTGGGGGGACTTGCCGCAAGACCCCGGTCGTTCCGCACAATTCTGCGGTCGCAACCGAGGAGGCCTGTGTCGGATCAGGGGTACGACGGGGAATTGCAGGACGAGCGGCGCTATGTGGCGGACCTGTACGCACGTCTCGACGCGCTGCGCGCGGAGGCGCGGGAGAACCACCGCACGGCCATGCGAGGTGAGGGCGAGTCGCCCATGGACCGGGACGTCAAGGTCCGGGCCACGGCCGCGCAGGTGAAGCGCCTGGACGTCGCGGACAACGGGTTGTGCTTCGGGCGGCTGGACAGCCTGGACGGCGAACGTTCCCATATCGGACGCATCGGGATTCTCGACGAGGAGAACGACTTCGCGCCGCTGCTGATGGATTGGCGGGCCCCGGCCGCACGACCATTCTACACCGCCACCGGCGCGAATCCCGAGAACATGCGCCGGCGTCGCCGGTTCCACACCCGGGGGCGCCGGGTGGTCGCTTTCACCGACGAGGTCCTGGGCCGTCCGGACGGTGACGACGCGCCGGGGACGGATGCGGCGCTGCTGGCCGCCGTGAACGCGCCGCGCGGCGAGGGCATGCGCGACATCGTCGCGACGATCCAGGCCGAGCAGGACGAGATCATCCGGCTCGAGCACCCGGGCGTGACCGTCATCGAGGGCGGCCCCGGCACCGGCAAGACCGTGGTCGCGCTGCACCGCGTCGCCTACCTGCTCTACACGCAGCGCGAGCGCATCGAGCGCCACGGTGTGCTGGTGGTCGGGCCGAACCCGGCGTTCGGCGACCACATCGGGCAGGTGCTGCCGTCGCTGGGCGAGTCGGACGTCGTCTTCATGACCCCCGGCGACCTCGCGCCCGGCCGGCACGTCACCGCCGAGGACGGGCCGCAGGCGGCGCGACACAAGGGGTCGCTCGCGATCCTCGACGTGCTCGCCGCCGCGATCGCCGACCGCCAGGAGCTCCCCGCGGAGCCGCTGCCGATCGAGCTGCAGGACCTCACGGTGCGGGTCGACGCCGCCACCGCCGAGTGGGCGCGCGAGGAGGCGCGCGCCACCGGTCTGCCGCACAACGAGGCCCGCCTGACGTTCCGGGAGATCGTCGTCTACGTGCTCACCGAGCGCGCGATCGGCCGCATCGGCAAGGGGTGGCTGACCCGCGACGACACGGCCGCGTGGGAGCAGATGCGCACCGAGCTCGTCGACGAGCTCGCGGAGCACGAGGGGTTCGCCGCCGCGCTCGACGAGCTCTGGCCGGTCCTGACGCCCGAGCGACTCCTGGGCCGCCTCTACGAGTCCCCCGAGCGGCTCCACGCGGCGGGCGCCGACCCGTCGTTGTGGCGGGCCGACGGCACCGCGTGGACGGTGTCGGACGTGCCGCTGCTCGACGAGCTCGTCGACCTGCTCGGGCGGGACCCGACCGCGGTGAAGGCCGAGGACCGGGCCGCCGCGGCCGAGCAGGCGGCCGAGGCCGAGTACGCCGCGGGCGTCATGGAGATCCTGACGCTCGACAGGGAGGAGCTGGACGAGGACCTCGGGGTGCGGGTCGACGACCTCACGCACGCCGGGGTGCTCGCCGACCGGTTCGTCGAGGAGGACACCCGCGAGCTCGTGGAGCGCGCCGCCGCCGACCGCGACTGGACCTACCGCCACGTCGTCGTCGACGAGGCGCAGGAGCTGTCCGCGATGGACTGGCGGGTGCTCATGCGCCGGTGCCCGGCCCGGGCGTTCACCGTCGTCGGCGACCTCGCCCAGCGCCGCTCCCCCGCCGGCGCGACGTCCTGGGGCGCGATGCTCGACCGCTACGTCCCCGACCGCTGGGTATACCGGTCACTGACGGTCAACTACCGCACGCCCGCGGAGATCATGGCCGTCGCGGCGGCGCTGCTCGCGGAGTTCGCGCCGGACGTCGCCCCGCCGGAGTCGGTGCGCGCGAGCGGTGTCGCGCCGTGGTCGCGGGAGGTGACCGCGGACGAGATCCCGGCGGCGATCGAAGAGTTCGTGCTCTCCGAGGCGCCGCGCGAGGGGACGAGCGTGGTGATCGGGCCGCCGGACGCGCAGCGCAGCGGAGCCGGACCATCGACCCCGGACGCGCAGCGCAGCGGAGCCGGACCATCGACCCCGGACGCGCAGCGCAGCGGAGCCGGACCATCGACCCCGGACGCGCAGCGCAGCGGAGCCGGACCGTCGGGCTCCGACGTGCCGGGCGCCGTGGCGCCGTCGGACACCAAGGGCCTGGAGTTCGACGCGGTGCTCGTCGTGGAGCCGGAGCGGATCCTCGCCGCCGGCCCGCAGGGCGCCGCCGATCTCTACGTCGCCCTGACCCGCGCCACCCAGCGTCTCGGCGTGCTGCACCGGGAGCCGTTGCCGCCGGCGCTGCGTGGGCTCTCGGAGGTCGCCGCTGGCAGAGTGGGCGGGTGAGCACTCTCGACTGGTACGGCTGCGCGACGTTCCGTCTGCGCACCGCCGACGGTCTCACCGTGTGGCTCGACGCCTACCTGGACCGCGTGCCGGACGCCGAGCAGAGCGGGGTCGGAATCGACGACGTGGAGGTCGCCGACTGGATCCTCGTCGGGCACAGCCACTTCGACCACCTGTGGGGCGCGGAGCGCATCGCCGTGCGGACGGGCGCGACGGTCGTCGGCTCCTACGAGTCGGTGCGTGTACTCGCCGCGGCCGGGGTGCCCGAGGAGCAGCTGCTCGCCGTGGCCGGCGGCGAGCGGGTCGCGCTCGACGACACCACGTCCGTGCGCGTGCTGCCGAGCCTGCACTCGTGCGTGTGGTCGACGCAGCCGATGCCTCCTGCCGACGAGGTCTGTCTCGGCGAGACGGGCCTGACCCTGCAGGAGCGCGCCGAGCGGATGCGGGCGCTCTGGGCGGGCTTCGGCGCGCTGGGTGACGACGTGCGCGCGCACATGACGGCCGCCGACCAGGGCGAGCGCGGCGACGGCGGCGCGCTCGTCTTCGTCCTCGAGACCTCGGAGGGGCGCCTGCTGTTCCAGGACAGCATCGGGTGCTGGAGCGGGGTGCTCGCCGGCGAGGAGCCCGACGTCGCGATCCTCGCCGTCGCGGGCCGCGGCAACCGCGACGGCGAGCCGGTGCAGGGCACGACCGCGGACTTCGTCGCCGAGCAGGCCGCGGCCCTCGGCGCACGGACGGTCGTGCCGTGCCACCACGACGACTGGCTGCCCGGCTTCTCGCGGGCGATCGACACGGCACCGATCCGGGCCGCGATCGAGCGGGCGGCGCCGGGCACGACGCTGGTCGACCTGGGCTACGCGTCGGGGTACGAGCTGTTCCGGTGACCCGGCCACGGGCTCCGCGGGCCCGTCCGTCGCTTCGGAGGTGTGCGAGCCGCTCGCGCGGGTGATGGTGGTGGCATGGCCGCGAACGGGCCCGTCGAGCAGCCGGCGGGCATCCCCACTGACGTCGTCGCCGCCTTCGAGGACATCCCGGCGGTGCTCTGGGCGTTCGAGGGCCCCGAGCACCGTGTCGTCGCCGCCAACCGCGCCGCCCGGGCGAGCATGGGGTTCCGCCCCGGCATCGTCGGGCGACCGATCCGGGAGGTGGCGCCGGAGCTCGAGGGCCAGCAGGTGTTCGAGACGCTCGACGAGGTCTGGGCGCGCGGCGAGCCGGTGATCGGCGACGAGCGGCGCATCCTCGTCGACCGCGACGGCGACGGCCGCCTCGAGGAGGACTTCTACTCCTACACGTTCGTGCCCACCCGGCACGCCGACGGCTCCATGCGCGGCATGACGGTGCACGTCGCCCGGGTCACCGACGAGGTGCTGCGCCGGCGCAAGGCGGAGAGCTCGGCGGCCGAGTCGGAGCGGCGGATGCAGGCCGCGCAGGACGTCGTGCTCACGCTGCAGCGCTCGCTGCTGCCCACCGGGCTGCCGGTGCTGCCGCAGGCGCGCCTCGCCGCACGCTACGTCGTCGCCGGGCAGGAGCTCGCGGCCGGCGGGGACTGGTTCGACGCGGTGCCGCTCGGCGACGGACGGCTGGCGGTCGTGGTCGGCGACGTCGTGGGCCACGGCGCGGTGGCGTCCGCGGCGATGGGACGACTGCGGGCGGTCGGCGCCCACGCGCTCGAGGCCGACCGGGGCGTGGCGGGGACCCTGGCCGAGCTGGACCGCTTCGCGGCCCGCGAGCGGGCGACCCGCGCGGCCACCGCGTGCGTCGCCGTCCTCGACCCGCGCACCGGCGAGCTCGAGGTCGCCGCCGCCGCGCACCCGCCGCCGTTCGTCGTCACCGCCGACGGCACCGCCCGCTGGATCGCGCTCGCTCCCGGCACGCCGCTGGGCACCGGCCGGCCGGCCTCCGCGCCGACCGTCGACCGGCTCGAGGCCGGCGACGTGCTCGTCCTCTACACCGACGGGCTCGTCGAACGGCCCGGGCACGCGCTCGCCGAGGGTCTCGAGGCGCTCGCCCGTACCGCCGTCGCGGCCGGCCACGAGCACGTCGAGGACGACACGACCGTCCCCACCGCACGGGTCGACCGGATCGCCGCGCTCACCGTCGAGCGGATGGGCTGGACGGGCGGCGGGCACGCCGACGACGCGACCCTGCTCGCCGTGCAGCGGACCGCCGAGCCGCCGGCGCCGTTCGCCGTCGACGTCCCGGCCGATCCCCACGGTCTGCGCACCCTGCGCCGCGCGCTCGACGCCTGGCTCGAAGCGGCCGGGGTCGGGGAGGACGATCTGGTGGCGCTGGTCCACGCCGTCGGCGAGGCCGCGACCAACGCACTCGAGCACGCCTACCCGGAGCCGCCCGCGGACGGCGTCGGCGCCCGCGTCGCCGCCGGGCTCGACGACGCCGGGCGCGTCACGGTCACCGTCGCCGACACCGGGACCTGGCGCCCCGCCGCCGACGACCCGGGTGGGCGCGGGCGCGGGCTGATGATGATGCGCGGACTCGTGGACCGGGTCGGCGTCGCGACCGGGCCCGAGGGCACCACGGTGACGCTGGGGGCGCCGCTGCGGCGCGACGTCCTCGTCGGCCCCTACGGCGACCAGGCCGCGACCACCGGCCACGGCGCGGCCGAGGAACTGACCACCGAGCGGTCGGACACCGACGTCCTCGCGGTGACCGGCCCGATCGACACCGGGACGGTCGAACGGTTCCGCGGCCGCGTCCTCGAGGCCGCCCGCGGCGGGGCGCGGGACGTGTCCGTCGACCTCGACGGCGTGTCGGTGTTCTCGAGCGCCGCCGTGCAGGCCGTGCACGAGCTGCGCCGCGACCTGCCCGGCCTGCGCCTGCGCGCCGCCGCCGGGAGCGTCGCCGGGCGGGTGCTCGCGCTCACGGGCCTCGAGGATCTGCTGGACACCGTCGAGGCGCCCTGATCCGGGCCCCGCAGCTCATGATCGCGAAGCGGCTGACGAAGCGATCGCCGAGGTGAGTGCGATCGTCACCGAGACGGCGAGGTCGTCCCGGCGACGGCACGCCGTGGTCGCGGGGACGGCCGGCCGTCCGTCGCTCTCACGGGAACGCTTCGGTTCCCGACGCGTGTTCACGAAGGAGAAGCCGGCTCCCGGCGTCAGGTCGTCCGGGCACGGCTCCCGCCGCGCGGACGCAAGGTGACGCCGGCGTCGAGGAGCAGGCGCCGAACGTGGCCGAAGCTGCGGCCGGTGTCCTCGGCGAGCCGCATGAGGCTCGCGCCCGCGGCATAGCGCTCCACGACGTACCGCGCGAGCGCCGCTCGATCGTTCGACACCGTCTTCGACACTGGCATCTCCCTTCCGTCGGTTCGCGCCGGACACTAGGCACGGACGGACGGACGGTCCGTGAACCGTCCAGGATTGAGACATGACCAGTCTGTGGCCCGAGCCCCCGCAGCCCACCGAGGACGAGATCGCCGCCCGCGTCCGGGCAGGCCGGGGCACGCGCGCTCGAGCTCGCCGAGACGGTCGCCGCGCGCGCTCGCTCTCGGGCATCCGCGCGATCGCCGTGCCCTTCCTACCCCGCGAGCCGCCGTTCCCGTTCGCGCGCCGCGACGTCCTCCGCGGAGCAGAACCCGCGCCCGCTGCGCTTGAGGCACAGCAGGCCGAGCAGCCGGCCCTGCGCATCGACGACCGCGAGACGTCGCCCGGTCATCGCGTCCCAGGTGGCGTGCAGGTCGGCGTCGGGGCCCACGACCCGGCCGAGGAGGCGCCCGCACTCCACGGCCGGATCGGTGTCCGGCGGCACGAAGCGCAGCGGAGCCGCCGCGTCGGAGGCGTGCGTCCGTGCGCCCTCGAGGTCGGCGGGCTCGACCACCGCCAGCAGCACGCCCGCGGCGACCACGAGCAGGGCGTGCACGTGATCGTCGGCGAGCATCTCGCGGGCCTGCGCGACGGTGGTGGACGGCGCGCACACCTTGGGTCGGCGCAGCATCGCGTCGGCGACCCGGGACCCGTCGGGCCACGGGTCGCCGCGGCACATCACCGCGGACGGGGTGGTCATGCGCGGCCCTCTCGGCGTCGGAGTCGCACCGAAGTCTGCTACAGACCGGCAGGCGGCGCCTGCGTCGCGTCGTCCTCGGCCTTCCCGACCTCCACGAGATTGTCCGAGTACACCCCCGCGTTGCCCATCTGGTTGTGCCGATCGGCGGTGACGGTGTTGACGGTGCTGCCCGACGCCTTGTTCTGCCAGTGGCCGACGTTGGCCATCACCAGGCCCGGCATGACGACGTCGTCGACGACCGCGGGGCCGCTGAACTGGCCGCGGTCGTTGAACACGCGGACCATCTCGCCGTCGATGATGCCGCGCTCCGCGGCGTCGTCGGGGTGGATCCAGACGCGCTGATCGCCCTGGGCGCGCTGCTTGGTCTCGGCGTTGGCGTACTGGCTGTTGAGGAACGCGTGCGGCTTCGGCGACACGATGTTCATCGGGTAGCGCTTGGCCAGCTCCGGGTCGGAGTCGGGCGACTCGAACGGCGGCACGTAGTCGGGCAGCGGATCCAGCGCGTCGCCGGGCTGCATCGCGTCGTACATGGAGCGCCACACCGGGACGACGAAGTTGCCGCCTTCGGCGAGGCTGGAGCGGAACTCGCACTTGCCCGACGGCGTCGGGAAGTTGCCCTCGGCGTGCGGAGCGCGCTCGTGCGGCAGGCCGACGTTCAGGCGCGCCCAGCCGGTCTCCTTCAGCGAGTCGTAGGTGATGCCCTGCAGCGCCGGCGCGTCCCAGTCGTGGAAGTCGCGCAGCATCTGCTCGTCGGTGCGGTCCCAGTAGTCGTCGGTGAACCCCATCGTCCTCGCGAGGCGCCGGAACAGCTCGGAGTTGGGGACGCACTCGCCGGGGGGCGCGATCGCCGGCTGGTTGAGCGAGATGTACAGGTGCCCCCAGGTGACCATGATGTCGAGCTGCTCGGCCTGCATCGTCGCGGGCAGCACGAGGTCGGCGAACTTCGCGGTGTCGTTGATGAAGTGGTCACTCACGACGGTGAACAGGTCGTCGCGCATCAGCCCCGCCATGGTCTTGGCCTGCGCCGGGCCCTGCGAGACGGGGTTGGAGTTGTAGACGAACAACGACTTGATCGGCGGGTCGAGCGCCATCTCGCCGGTGAGCGCCATGCCGAGGTCCAGCTCGTTGATCACCCGGGTGCCCTCGGGGATCCACTGCGGCATGCAGATCTTGTCGAAGAGCGTCGGGAACTCCCAGATCGGCATCTCCATCGTGCCGCCGCCGACGTGGCGCCACGCGCCGACCAGCGCGGGCAGCGACGTGATGGCGCGGATGGCCTGGCCCCCGCCGCGGCTGCGCTCGATCGCCACGCCCTGGCGGATCGCGGACGGCTGGTTCGTGGCGTACTCGCGGGCCAGGGTGCGCACGTCCTCGGCCGGAACGCCGGTAATCTCCTCGACCCGCTCCGGCGGGTAGTGCGCCGCGCGCGCGGCGAGCTCGGAGAAGCCGACCGTGTAGCGCGCGACGTAGTCGTGGTCGACGAGGTCCTGCGCGACGATCTCGTGGATCATCCCCATCGCCAGCGCGCCGTCCGTGCCGGGCCGGATGCGGATGTGCCAGTCGGCCTGGCGGGCGGTGCGCGTCCGCACCGGGTCGATGACGACGATCTTCGCGCCGTTCTTCTTGCGCGCCTCGAGCAGGAACGGCCAGCCGTGGAGGTTCGTGCTGGTCATGTTCATGCCCCACACGACGATGTACTGCGAGTGGGCCATCGACTCGACGTCGAGCCCGCCGGTGCCGCCGACGGTCATGTGCCAGGCGGTCGACGAGCCCGACTCACAGTAGGTCTTCTCCGCGACGCTCGCCCCGAGGCGGTTGAAGAACGCGTCGCCCGCGGTCAGGCCGTTGATGACGCCCTGATGCCCCAGGTAGGCGTGCGGCATGATCGCCTGCGGCCCGTGCTCGGCGATGATGCCGGTCCAGCGCGTCCGGATCTCCTCCAGCGCCTCGTCCCAGGTGATGCGCTCGAACTCGCCGGCGCCCTTCGGCCCGACGCGGCGCATGGGGTGGATCACGCGGTCGGGCTGGTAGTGGTGCTCCGGGAAGTCCTTGAGCTTGACGCACAGCCCGCCCCGGGTCATCGGGTGCTCGGGATCGCCCTTGACGTCGACGAGCCTGCCGTCCTCGACGTGGTAGAGCATCGCGCAGGTGTCGGGGCAGTCGTGCGGGCACGCACCCCGGATGATCGTCAGTTCGCGAGCGAGCGTCATGATCGCTTACCTCCGCGCGGCGGTTTCTGGTGGTGGGGGCCGGGGCGTCGACTCCGTCGGCCGTTTCCCAGTCACGCAGCGGGGAATTGCACGGTCATGACGCGACCGTTACGCCCTCGTCAAACGCGAGCGGTACCTGCATCTGCAGCCACGAATTGTTTCTTCTCGATGAATCCGCTGCTCACAGGAAGACGAGCGGGCCGTACCCGCAATTGCAGGCTGTTCCGGGACGGCAGTCACGGATACGTTCACCCCTCACCGTTTCCCCGATGGGACAGGAAGTGCGCACCATGACGACGCAGACCCCCGAGTACACCCGATCCGTGGCCGACGCGACGGAGTGGGAGCCGTTCATGGCCGGCGGCGAGGCCGTCGGCGAGGTGCACTGGATCCGCACCGAGGGCGCGGAGGGCGCCACCCTCAACGTCGGCCTCTGGCGCTCCGAGCCGCAGAGCTTCCCCTACCCGTTCACCGCCGACGAGACGATCCACGCGCTCGAGGGCGAGCTCGTCGTCGATCTCGTCGAGAGCGGCGAGCAGGTCGTCCTGCGCCCCGGCGACATCGCCTCGTTCACCAAGGGCACGAAGTCGACCTGGACGGTCACCGAGCCGTTCAAGAAGCTCTTCGTGATCAGCGGCTGACTCGTGTGCTACTCGGTCAAGTCGATCGAGGACGTCCGCCGCCTCGTCGTCGCCACCCGCGGCCTCGCGGGGCTCTCGGGCACACCCGCGCTGATGGCCACCGCGTGCCGGCGCCTCGTGGATCTGGTCGACACCGACGTGGTCGCCGTCGCGCTGCACGACGGGGCCGACGCGCTCGCCGTGGTCGCGGCGGCGGGGACCGTCGATCTCGACGGGATGCGCCTGCCCGCGGGATCAGGGCTCGGCGGGCGCGCGCTGCGGCGGGCGATGGTGACGACGACGGGCGACTGCGCCGCCGACCCCGACGCCGACGACCTCGCCCGCGCGCTCGCCGCCGACGGGGTGCGTGGGCTCGGCGCGGTGCCGGTGACGTGGGGCGGGCACTGGCTCGGCGTGCTCTACGCGGGCATGCGGGGCCGTCGGGTCTCCCCGCACACCACGCTGCTGATGAACGAGTTCGCGGCGTCGCTCGCCCCGCTGCTCGTCGGCGCGGTGCGGGCCGAGCAGGCCGGGCGGATCGCGGTGGCCGACGAGCGCCGCCGCATCGCCGAGGAGCTGCACGACACCGCGGGGCAGCTCCTGTTCCGGATCTCGATGTCGGCGAAGGAGATCCAGCAGGGCGCGGCCGACACCGACGGGACGGTGGCCGCGGCCCGCGCGATCGAGCTCGCCGCCGCGGAGGCGTCGGGCTACCTGCGGCGGGCGATGTACAGCCTGCTGCCCGCCGACGACGCGCTGCCCGTCACGCTGCGCCGCGACGTCGCGGCCTTCGCGGCGCGGACGGGGATCACCGCCGAGCTCGTCACCCTGGGCGAGCCGGTGCCCGCGGCGGCCGAGGTCGAGGGCGTCCTCGTGGCCGTCCTGCGCGAGGCGCTGCACAACGTCGAGAAGCACGCCGGGGCGGGCGCGGTGCTGGTCTCGCTGGCCTATCGGCCGGGCGAGGTGACCCTCGGCGTCGAGGACGACGGCAAGGGCCTGCCCCAGGACCTCGCGCTGCACCCGGTGCCTCGACGTGGGACCGGTCTGGGCCTGCCCGGGTTGCTCCAGCGCGTCGCGGGCGTGGGCGGCGATCTGGTCCTCGACGGGAACGACGACGACGGCACGAGCCTGCGGGTCCGGGTACCGACGGGACGGGCGGCGTGACGGCACCACCCCGGGTCCGCACCGTCCTCATCGCCGACGACCACCCGCTCGTCGCGCACGGCATCCACCGGGTGCTCGCCGCGGTGGCGGAGGAGTTCGCCGTGGTCGCGACGTGCCACTCGGGCGCAGAGACCCTGGACGCCGCCGTCCGCGAGCGCCCCGACCTCGTGCTGCTCGACGTCCGCCTCGGCGACCGCAACGGGGCGGACGTCGCCCGGTCGTTGGGTTCCGCCTCGCCCCGCACCAAGGTGATCATGCTGACGGCGTTCAGCGACACCGAGAACCTGCGCCGGTGCCTCGAGGCCGGCGCCGCGGGCGTGCTGCTCAAGGGCTCGCTCGACCTCGACCTGGTGGCGGCGCTGCGCGAGGTCCGCGACGGACGGATGGTGATCGACGACGGCATCGCCTGCGCCCTCGAGGCGACCGGCGGGCCGTTCGGCGACGGCGGTCCGGTCCCGCGGCTGCGCCCGCGCGAGGTCGACGTGCTGCGGCTGATGGCCGCGGGCAGGACCACGCGGGACATCGCGGCCGAGCTCGACCTCACCGTGAACACGGTCCGGACCTACACCCAGGCGCTCATGACCCGGCTCGGGGCGCACACGCGCGTGCAGGCGATCGTGCTCGCCCAGCAGCTCGCCCTCATGTGAGGGCCGCATCGAGCTGAACGTGGTGTGCCTGCCCGGCCCACGGCCGACACGTCACGGACGCGCCGGCACGTCGGAGAGCAGGAGCGTCGTGGCGCACGTCCCGGCGTCCCGACGGTGTGGCGTCGCCCGCGGTCTCCGGACGCCGCTCAGCTCGAGCGCCGCGTGCCCCGACGCCCCCGCCCCCCGGGCGGCAGCACCATCGCCTCCGGCGCGTCCGGCAGCGCCGCGGTGGGGCGCGGGGTGGCGCGGTGACCCAGGAACGCCGCGCGGTTGGCGTGCCCGAGCAGCAGCGGCAGCAGCTCGCGGGCCTGCAGCGCGCCGTACCAGCCGGCCGCCGCCGGCCCCTCGCCGAACGCCTCCACCGCGTCGCGGCGCACCGTCGGGCCTGCGACGACCAGCGGCGTGGGGTCGCCGGTGTGCAGGACGCCGCCGACCGACGGCGTCGCGTGGTCCCCGGTGACGGCGACGATCGCACGGTGGGCGAGCTCGTGCAGCGCGCCCAGCCCCGGGTCGGCGGACTCGAGCACCTCGAGCTTCGCGCGCGGCTCCTTGGTGTGCCCGGCGTCGTCGGTGGCCTTGGTGTGCACGTGGACGAACGCGGCGCCGTCGTCGAGGAGCTCCTGCGCGGCGGTGAGGCGATCGGAGAGCTCGGCGCCGAGGTCGTGGCGCGGGTTCAGGTAGGGCGGGACGTGCCGGGTGCGGAAGCCCAGGAGCGCGCCGAGGCCGCGGTAGAGCCGCGTGCTCGTCACCGCCGCGCCGTGCACGCCGACGTGGTCGGCGAACCGCGGGACGGCGCCGCGCACCCCCGACCACTTCGTCGTCAGCACGTCGAGCGGCGGGCGGTCGCGGTCGCGGCGGGCGACGTTGACCGGGTGCTCGACGAGGACCGAGCGCGCCTCGAGCAGCAGGGACGTCAGGGTGTCGGCGGTCCCGGCCGCCGCCTCCTCGCACGCCAGCACCCGCAGCCAGGGGTGGCGGTCGGAGAAGAAGGGGTCGGAGTCGGTCACGGCACCCGCCGACGACCCGGTGTGCCCGGACAGCACCAGCAGCGCCTCGCCCCGCCCGCCCAGCTTCTCCAGCCACGCCCCGTGCGACTCCATGACCGGCCCGAGCGCCCCGAGCAGCGCGGTCGCGTCGTCGACGTCCCACCCCGCGGCGCGACCGGTGATCCACACGCGGCCGTCGGGCGCGACCGACGACGTGCGCAGCGCGGCGTGCGTGACGGCGGTGTCGGCCGGCACCTCGATCCCCGCCCCCAGGGCTTCGAGCACCGCGCGCCCCGGGAAGGGCGCGTCGGCGTACCCGAACATCGCCCAGTGTGCGAGCTCCGAGGACGGCGCGCGCCCCCAGCCGAACGGCAGGTGCCAGCCCGACGAGCCCCGCGCGGCGAGCGCGTCGAGCACCGGCGTGCGCGCGGCCTCCGCGGGCGTGCGATCGCCGAGCTCGGGCACGGGCCGGTCGCCGAGCCCGTCGAGGACGACGAGCACCACGGGCAGCCGGTCGTCGCCGAGACGCGGCTGGTTCTCGCCGTAGCCGGGCGGTCTCACCGGTGATCCAGCAGGCGGGTCAGCACCGGGACGGTCGCCGGCGGCACGAGCCCCGCCCACGTCCCGTCGGCGAACCCCGCGCGGATCGTCGCGGCGTCGAGCTTGCTCGCCGGGTCGCCGTCGACGACGACCACCCGGTAGCCCCCGTCGGCCAGCCGCTCCGCCTTGTCGGCCTCCCACGCCGAGTACGCCCGCACGTAGTGCACGGCGTCGCGGGGGACGTACTCCGCCCAGACCTCGGGGCGGGTGAGGTCGAACGGGACGACGGTCGTCCGGTCCGCGAGCCCCGCACCGGCGAGCGCCGCGGTGAGCAGCTGCACGCGCTCGACGTAGGTGAACGGGTTGGCGTCGTCGGTGTGGCGGTGCGTCGAGGTGGCCGCGACGTGACGGGCGGCGGTGTCGGGGTTGGTCACGGCGACGACGAGGTGGTCGTGCTCGGCGAGGGCGAGCGCGAACAGCTCGAGGTGCTGGGCGTGCACCGGCTGGAAGCGCCCGGTCACGGCCGCCCATCCCTCGGCGCGACGGCTCACCGCCCGGTCCTCCGCCGCAGCAGGCCGCGGGCGATCGCGTTGCGCTGGACCTCCACCGTGCCGGCGGGGATCTTGAGGTTGCGGGCGAGCCGGAACAGCTTCTCCTCGGGCGACCCGAGCCGCAGGCCGGTGCCGCCGTGGACCTGCACCGCCGTGTCGGCGACGCGGAAGAACGCCTCGTCGTTGATCACCTTGACCAGGCTCGTCAGCCGCGGCGCGTCCGGGTGCAGCGGCAGGCCGAAGGGGCCGCCGGGCAGGGCGTCGAGCTCCCCCTGGGCCTGCAGGGATGCCGCGCGGGCCGCGTACACGTCGGCGTCCATGTCGGCGAGCATGTGCTGCACCGACTGCAGCTCGGCGATCGGCGCGCCGCCCGACGTGCGCTGCTGCGCCCGATCGAGTGCCCGCTCGAGCAGCCACGAGCCCCAGCCCGCGCACATCCCGCCGCGGCACAGGCGCCGCCAGTTGATCCAGGCCATGGCCAGCGCGAACCCGTCGCCGACCTCCCCGACGACGCATCCGGGCGGCACCCGCACGCCCTCGAGGTGCAGCTCGCCGGTCAGCCCGTCGTTCAGCATCGTCGGGATGTCGCGGCCGCGCGTGAGACCCGGGCTGGTCGCGTCGACGAGGAACATCGACAGCGACCGCGATCCGGCGCCGGGCTCGGTGACGGCCACGACCTGGACGACGTCGGCGAAGTGCGCGTTGGTGATCCAGGCCTTGGTGCCGTCGAGGATCCAGTCGTCGCCGTCGCGGCGCGCGGTGGTCTCCATCGCCAGCACGTCGGTGCCGACGTTCGGCTCGGTGTTGGCGAACGCCGCGGTGATCTCGCCGGCCAGCAGGGGCTCGAGCCACTCCTTGCGCGCGGTGTCCGAGCAGCGCTCGATCGCCGGGTTCGCGCCCTCGGTCCAGCCGAGCGCGGCGAGCCCCAGCCCGAGCCCCGCGTGCCGGTAGACGAACTCCTCGACATGCTGCATCTCGGCGCGCGTGAACCCACCGCCGCCGGCCGCCGCCCCCACGTGCGGGCTGTAGAGCCCGGCGGCCGCCGAGCGGCGCTGCACCTCCCGGCGCGCCTCCCACACCGCGGCGTGCATCCGGCCGGCCTCGTCGAGGCGCGGGTTGAACGCCGTGCCGACGTCGCGGCCGGCGAGCTCGGCCTCCAGCGGCGCGACCTGCGCGTCGAGGAAGGCCGCGAAACGCCCGGTGTAGTCGGCGACGCGGTCGGTCCGGCCTGTGGTCACGGTCATGCCCTACGGCGCCGGGGCCGGTCCCGTCAACTGCGGCCGGGATCTACGGTCGAACCCGTGCCACTGATCACCGCCGAGGATTCGACCCTTCTCGTCATCGATCTCCAGGAACGCCTGATGCCGGCGATCGCCGGCGGGGACGCCGTGCTGGAGAACGCCGGTCGCCTCGTCCAGGCCGTCGGCCGGCTCGGCATCCCGGTCACGGCCACCGAGCAGAACCCCGCCGGGCTGGGCCCGACCGTCGGAGCGATCGGCGACCTGCTGCCGGAGCCCGCGATCGCGAAGACGGCCTTCGCGGCCCCCGTCGATCCCGCCCCCGGCACGGTCGTCGTGTCCGGGTGCGAGGCGCACGTCTGCGTGCTGCAGACCGTGCTCGCGCTGCGCGCGCAGGGCCGGGAGATCGCGGTGGTGTCGGACGCGGTCGGCAGCCGCCGCGAGACGAGCTGCGAGCGCGCCCTCGACCGGATGCGCGCCCACGGCGTCGACGTCGTCACCACCGAGATGGTCGTGTTCGAGTGGCTGGGCTCGAGCGAGAACCCGGCGTTCCGCGAGGTGCAGAAGCTGATCAAGTGAGCACCCTGTCGTCGAGGTGCGCATACGCTAACGTTCGTCCTCGCTGACAGAGGAGGGCGCGACGGAGGAGGGCGCATGGACGACCCGGAGACCGTCACGCTGCGCGCCCTCGTGGAGCCCCGTCGCCGGTCGATCCTGCGCCTGGTGGCCCACGAGGAGCTCTCCGCCGGGGAGATCGCCGCGGCGTTCGAGGTCACGCGGCCGGCGGTCAGCCAGCACCTCACGGTGCTCAAGGACGCCGGGCTGCTCACCGAGCGGCGCGACGGCACGCGGCGGCTCTACCGCGCCCGCCCCGAGGGGCTCGACGGACTGCGCACGTTCCTCGAGGACATGGAGGCGTCGTCGCTGGACACCGCACGCCGTCTCGGGGAATCCGGCCGCGGAAGCGGACACCGGGGGATCACGGACGACGAGCACCACGCCACAGGGTGAGGCCGTCACACGCCGTCACACACCGTCACACACCCGGAAGCCACCGCCCTGCGCCGCCCGCCCGTCCGGCAGCGGCGGAGGCGAGCCGACGGCGTTCGATCCGCGGCGCGCGGTCCGGCCGAGGGCGCCCTTCACCCGTCCAGGCGTTCGAAGGGCCCGCTCGCTCGCATCGGGGCTCCGGGGCGGACGCCGCGGCACATCGGGACGAGGAGCGGCGGATCCCCGCGCCCGCGCCCCCGGGTGCAGGTGGCCTGAGCTGCATGCGGCACCGTGCGGGGGGGACACGGCACCCCACCCGGCGCGCCCGTCAGGAGCTCCTGCGCGCCGCGAGAGGACTGACGACGATGGCCGACCCCGGCCGCAGCGAGACCCTGACCGACGAGCGCGCGGACGAGATCACGCACGACGCCACCGACCTCACCACCGGCGTCTCCACCGAGGACACCTCGGCCGAGTCGTCGACCGAGTCGTCGACCGAGTCGTCGACCGAGTCGTCGACCGAGTCCGTCGACGACGGGACCGACGACCGGGCCGACGACCGGGCCGACGACCGGGCCGACGACCAGGCCGCCGCCGGCGCGGGCACCGGAGACGTCGACGACACCGACGACACTGGCGACACTGGCGACACTGGCGACACCGACGAGCCGCTCGACGGGGACGACGAGGACGAGGCGCCCCAGCGCCCCTGGGCGCTCATCGCGGCCACGGCTGTCGCCGCCGTCGCGGTCGTCGCGCTCGCGGTGACGGCGCTCCTGGTGCCGGGATGGGCGATCAAGCCCGGTTCCCCCGACGGCGTGGCGGAGCAGGCCACGTCGGCGCTCGCCGCGAAGGACTCGGCGCAGCTCGACGCCGTGTCCTGCCGCAACCAGCAGGGCGCGCCGACCAACCCCTTCCCGCCGGACGCGCTGGCGCTGATCCAGCAGGCCACGCCGGCCGGCCCCCCGGTGCTCGAGCTCGACACCCAGGCGCGCGCACCCGTCGACCTGGTGCTCAGCGCGCAGGGCCAGTCGCAGCAGCTGCCCGCCGACCTCGTCATGGGCGTGACCGACGGGCAGTGGTGCATGGCCGGCATCTCGCAGCGCGCGTGACCCCCTGCTGCCCCGCGGCCGGCTACGGTCGCGGGGCAGGGGGACGGCGTTCGACGAGGGACGGCAGATGCAGATCACCGCGCTGTGGCGATATCCGGTGAAGTCCATGCTCGGCGAGCCCCTGGAAGGCACGCGGGTGGACCACGGCGGGCTCGAGGGCGACCGCGGGCTCGCGCTCGTGGACGAGTCGACCGGCAAGGTGGCCACCGCCAAGCACCCGCGGCTGTGGCGTGACCTGCTGCGCTACTGCGCCGTCGCGACCGACGGGCGGGTCCGCATCACCTCGCCGGCGGGCTGGACCCGCGATGCGCTCGACCCGTGGGTCACCGCCGCGCTGGGCGACGAGCTCGGCCGCGCGGTGCGGGTGTCCGCGCAACGCCCCCAGGCGGCGGAGGTCGAGCGCCCGGACCCCGAGCACGTGCTGGACCAGGGGGTCGAGGCCGAGGTCGACGCGCCCGCCCTCGAGATCGCCCAGGGCACCACGGGCACGTCGTTCGTCGACCACTCCCCGGTGCACCTGATCACCACGGCGACGCTGGACGAGATCGGTGTCGAGTACCGGCGCTACCGCCCGAACCTCGTCATCGAGACCCCGGCGGGCACCCCGCCGTACGTCGAGAACACCTGGCTCGGGCGCGAGCTGCATCTCGTCGCGTCGGACGGCACGACGGTGACGCTGACGGTGTCGCTGCCGACGCCCCGATGCTCGGTGCCGACGCTCGAGCACGGCGAGCTGCCGCGGGAGCCACACGCGGTCCGCGAGCCGATGCGCGCCAACCGCGTCGAGGTCCCCGGCTTCGGGGTCCTGCCGTGTGCCGGTGCGTACGCGCAGGTGACCCGAGGTGGCGCGCTGCGGGTCGGCGACCCGGTCACGCTGGGCTGATGGGCCGCCGACGCGCACCGTCCTCGTCGAGCGCCGGGACGCGGTGACGGTCGTCAGCCTGCGCCGGCGGCGCCGGGCGGCACGGGGCGTTCTGACCGGGGGCACCGGGCGCGCCGAGTGGCATGCTCACGGCCATGACCGAGCCGGTGCCCCAGGAACCCGGCCGGCCACGCGAGCACCCCTCGCCCCGCATCGGCACGCGGCGATGACGGCGCTGGACCAGCACCTCGAGGCCGGACGCCTCGACGCCGTGGAGTACGGCGAGCGCAGCGCCCGCGCGGCCGAGGCGCGCACGGTCTCCGACCTCGTGCCGCTGTTCGCCGACCTCCCCCAGCCCCGCCCGCCCCGCGCCGTGAGCCCGGCGCGCTCGCCCGCTCCGGGCCGGTGATCAGAGGGGCGCTGCCGATCATCGCGCTCGTCCTGTTCTTCACCGTCCCGATCCCCCACGCCTGGGTCTTCTTCCTGCTCATCCCCCTCGGCGCAGCCCTGTTCCCGAGCTCGCGGCGACAGGACGAGCGCAACGCGAGTGACGAACGGGACGGGGATGACGACGTAGCGGATTGCCGGCTTCGTCGGCTCTCGACCCGGCAGCCGGTTCAGGAGGACCATCGACCTTCAGCGGACGGCGGGCAGGACGGGGTGGCGGACATGGCACACGCGGCAGGTGGCCCGGTCGGGCCCGGCGAGAGCCCCACGGTCCGGATCGCGCGCGGCGAGCGCCGCTCGCCGGTGGTCTGGCAGGTGCTCAGCGCCCTCGCGCTGCTGGCGATGGGCGGCATCCACCTCTATCTGACGGTCTGGGGCGGCACCGGCGGCGTCCTCGGCAACCTGTTCCTGCTCAACGCGCTCGGCGGGCTGGTCCTCGCGATCGCCGTGGTGGTCACGCGCGGGCAGCTGCTCGTGATCTCGACGGTGCTCGGGCTGCTCTTCATGGCCGGCACGCTGGCCGCGCTCGTCATCGCCCTGACGCCGTTCGGGCTGTTCGGAATCCAGTCGAGCCTCGACTACGACCTGGCGCCGACCACGCTCGTCGTGGAGTCGGTCGGCACGATCGTCCTGCTCATCACCACGGCGCTGGTGCTGCGCCGGCGCTGACTCTCGGTGCCCGCCGCGGCATCCCGTTGCGCCACGACGGGAGGCCGTCCTCACCCCGTCGTCGACACGCCTCCCCGCTACCGTGGCGACCGTGGCCGAGCAGGCGTGGATGAGCTGGTCGGGCGGCAAGGACGGCGCGTTCGCGCTGGCCGTCGCGCGCGAGACGCCGGGGACCACCGTCGCGGGGTTGCACACGGCGGTGTGCGGGAACGAGGAGGTCGCCGCGAGCTACGTCCCGCTCGCGCTCGTCCGCGCCCAGGCCGACGCGCTCGGCCTGCCACTCGAGACCGTCGAGCTGCCCTCGCCGTGCCCGAACCACGTGTACGAGGAGCGCACACGCGCCTCGTGGGCCCGCCTGCGGTCCGCCGGGGCCGACGAGGTGATCTACGGCGACCTGTTCCTCGCCGACATCCGCGCCTACCGGGAGCAGGCGCTCGCCGGCACCGGGCTCACCGCGCGCTTCCCGCTCTGGGAGCGGCCGACCGAGGCGCTCGCGCGGTCGATGCTGGAGCGGGGCGTCCGCGCGCTCGTCGTCTGCGCCGACCCCGCCCGCGTGCCCGGGACGATCGTCGGACGGACGTGGGACGCCGACCTGCTGCGCGAGCTGCCCGCGGGCATCGACCCGTGCGGGGAGAACGGCGAGTTCCACACACTCGTCACCGACGGGCCCGGGTTCGCGCACCCGATCACCCCGACGATCACGGGGGCCACCGCACGGGACGGCTTCGTCGTCGCGATGTTCTGACAGGCTCTCGGGGTGGCTCCACCGTTCTGCGAGATCGCCGACGGGGTGCACCTCGGCGCCCTCGCCCCCGCCGGCCTGCTCAACACCGTGCTGATCGAGGGTCCCGACGGCGACGTCGTCGTCGACGCCGGCTTCCCGTGGTCCGCCCGGCGCCTGGCCGCCCTGCTGCGCGGGCGTCACGTCGCCGAGCACGCCGTGACCCACGCGCACGGCGACCACGTCGGCTCCACCGCGTGGCTCTGCCGGCAGACCGGCGCACCGCTGGCGATGGGTGAGCCCGACGCCGGACGGTTCGAGAACGGGCGGCTCGACACGCACGCCGGCGTACTCGGCCGCGCCGTGCTCGCGCCGCTCGCGCGCGAGCGCCGGGCGGTGGACCGGCGCCTCGTCGAGGGCGATCGCGTCGCCGGGTTCACGGTGCTGGCCGTGCCCGGACACAGCCCCGGCACGCTGGCGCTGTGGCGCGCCGAGGACCGGGTGCTGATCGTCGGCGACGGCCCGGTGAACGTGTCGGACGACCCGCGCTCACCGCGGTGGCTGCCGCTGCCCCGGGGTCTGCACGACGACCCGTCGAAGGCCGGCGCGTCGCGGCGCCGTCTGGCCGAACTGCGTCCGGCGCTCGTCGTCGCCATGCACGGCCGACCGGTCGCGGCGCCCGGCAAGTGGGCCCGCGAGGTCGGTGTGTGAGCAGCGTCCGGGCGTAACGTCGCTGGATGGCCAAGGACACCGTCAAGAACAGACAGCCCCGCGAGGACCCGGTTGAGACGGCGCTCATCGCCCCCGACACCCCGGTGAACGCGGCGCCCGCCACGACGCGGACCACCGCCCCGTCCTCCTCACCGTCCCCCTCGCACGGCATGACCGACTCCCTCGTCGGGGTCGCCGCGGACACCGCGCACGCCGTCCAGCGCGTGCTGCCCCACCGGACCCCCGTCTACCTCGGGGGCGCAGCCCTGCTCGTCCTGGGGCTGGTCGACCTCCCCGTGGCCGCCGGTGGCGCGCTCGTCTACGAGGCGCTGCGGCGGTGGCACCCGTCCACCCAGTGATGATCTTTCCCTTGCGGTGCACGGACCTCGACGACGCCGTCCGCGCGGCGAACACCGGCGAGGTCGGGACGCAGGTCGTGGCCGGTGCCCAGCAGCTCCCGCCCGGCACCCCGGGCTGGCGCGTGCCGCGCCGACCAGAAGGCGCCGACCAGAAGGCGCCGACCAGAAGGCGCCGACCAGAAGGCTGGGCACCCGTCCGGACATCGACCTACCGAATCCGCGCGCGGCGCAGCTGATCGGTCCACAGCGAGGTCTTCGTCCGGTGCGGGGGCGCGGGCGCGAGTCCGTGCGTGGCGAGGAAGACCGCGACCGCCTCGGCCGTGCGACGGGCGTCGGCGGGGGCGCAGCGGGCCGAGAACTCCTCGAGCACGCGGCCCCCGGGGAACCGGAAGCGCTCGTGCCGGGCGTGGGGCAGGCCGCAGCGCGCGCGGGGCACGGCGGCCCGCTCGATCACCAGCGGGCCGAAGAGGCCGAGCTCCTCGCTCCCGAGCGCGCCCGCGGCCCCCGTGAGCAGCGCCGACTGCGCGGCGGTGAGGACATCCTGCACGGGCACGCGGCCGTCGCGGACCTCGAGCGCCGTCTCGGCGCCCGGGATCGTGCGCACCTCGGTGCTGCGTTGGACGACGCCGGGCAGCATGTCGAACTCGACGCGGGACCCGGCGGGTGGGACGCCGCCCGGTACGGGATCCTCGCCGCGCACGCGCACCGTGAGGTCCCAGCGGTCGCGGCCCCGGTCGCGCAGGCGGACGTTCACGCCGAGGTGCGCGAGCGCGAGGTCGGGCGTGTCGAGCAGGTGCAGGCGCCGCGTCCGGACGCGCCCGTGGCGGCCGACGAGATGGACGGTGGATCCAGGCTGCGGGCTGAGCAGCACCTTGAGCTCGACGCTCTCGGCGCCGTCGCCGACCACCCGGGCCCACGCGTCGTCGTCGGGGGGCGGGAAGCCGAGGGCGGCGGCGAAGTCGGCGCCCGGCAGCGTCTCGCAACGCTCGAGCATGCGCGCTCCTGCCACGAACGTGGTCGTCGGCGGTCGAGGGGCGTCGCGGCGGGCTGCTCGACCGCGGTGGCGCCGACGGTACCGATCCCGCGCCGGAGTGCCACCCCAGCGGGCGACAGAGCGCTCTTGATCGCTCTTGATCGCCCCGAGGAGCTACGTCGTGGACGTCTTCCTGCCCTCCCACAGCTCGCCGCCGGTGAGCACGTAGACGAACGGCACGATCGGCACGAGGGCGAGCACCGCCCACACGATCTTCGCCGTGCCGCTGAGCTCCGGGCGCACCAGGAGGTTGAGCCACACGAGCACCACGGCCACGGGGTGCAGGAAACAGACCAAGAGCTCGGCGAGCTTCTTCATCGACGCGTCCGCGGTGCTCGGGCCGCCCGGACGGGCCACCGGTGAACACCGACGGTAGCGGCCTGCCCGGAACCGCACCAGGTCTGCGCATCGTCAGGCGGGGACCAGCGCGCGCAGCACCCCCTCGACGTCGGCGGCGGCCCACGGAGCGGGATCGCACCAGCACCGTAGGAACAACCCGTCGACCGCGGCGGCGACCGCGGCGCGCCGCCGCGGCTCGGGCACGACGGGGGCGAGCACGGCGTCGAGGGCGCGGGTCCAGCGGACCCACTCGTCGCGCAGGGCGGGGCGCCGGCCCGCCTGCAGGAACAGCTCGTACTCGGCGTCGACCGTCCGGCTCGGGTCGATCGCACCGTCGGCCACGAGGGCCGCGAGGGCGGGCAGGGGGTCGTCGTGCTCTGCGCACCGCTCCAGGGCGGCGACCCAGTCCTCGTTGACGGCGGCGAGGGTGCCCGAGAGCAGCTCGTCGACGGTCGGGAAGTGGTAGCTGACGAGGCTGGGCGTCATGCCGGCCTCGGCGGCGACCGCCCGCTGGGTCACCGCGGCCACCCCGCCCCGCCCGATGACGCGCATCGTCGCCTCGCGCAGCAGCCGGCGGCGCTCCTCGCCCTTGCGCCGGCGGCCGTCGGTCTGGGTGACCACGGTGCTCACGGTCCCTACGCCGGCCGGGCCCCGAGCTCGAGGGCGAGCACCCCACCGATGACCAGCGCGATCCCGCCGACCTGTACCCACGTGAGCGACTCGCCGAGGAAGAGCGCGCCGGCCGCGGCGACCAGCGCCACGCCCGCGGCCGCCCACACCCCGTAGGCGACGCCGACGCCCAGCCCGCCCACCAGCGCCTGGGAGAGCAGGCCGAAGGCCACGAGGTAGCCGACCACCACGACGACCGAGGGCACGAGCCGCGTGAAGCCCTCGGAGAGCTTCAGCGAGATCGTCGCGACCACCTCGGAGGCGATGGCGAGGGCGAGGAACACGTAGGGCACGGCCGTCCTCCCGAAAACGGGGCATCTGCCCAGGATTCTAGGTGAGAGGCTGCCGGCGTGCGACCCGGACGGCGTCGAGACGGCGTCGAGACGGCGATCGACGATCCGTCGCCCGAACGAGAACGGTCGGACATCATCGATCGCACGCGATCGAGTAGGGAGCGTGAGGATGGCGGGCGGGAGCCGACCGGAGCCGGTCACGCGCTACCAGTGGGCGACCACCGACCCCGAGGCCGCGAACGACTACCTCTGCGCGACCTACACCGCCGTCCGGCCGGTCGCGACGGAGCCGGAGGGGTTCACGTTCCGGACCGAGGTGGCCGCGACCGACCTGTTCGGGATCGGGCGCCTGCGGCACTCCGGCCCGATCAAGGCCACCCTGCGCCTCGAGAGCGCCCACCGCGATCTGCTCGCCGGCGACCCCACCCGCGGCGACCGCGTCGAGGCCATCGCCGCCCGCTGGGGCTTCGGGCACCCGGGCCGCTTCTCGGTGATCTACCGCGAGCACTACGGCCGCTCGCCGAGCGCGACGCTGCGCCTGTAACGCTGCGTGTCCACCGCTGAGCGGAAAGAACTCCCTGCTCCGCGGTCCCCGGTGCCCACCGAGGGCGCCGGCGGTGACACCACGGGCTATCCCGCGGCCAGCGCCACCGCGACCCGCCCCGCGAGCGCCACGTTCGCGCGGTAGACCGCCACGTTGACCTCCAGGCTGCGCCCCTCGGTCGCGCGGTGGACGTGGTCGAGCAGGAACGGCGTGGTGTCGTGACCGGCGATCCCCCGCTGCGCGGCCTCCGCGAGCGCCGCGTCGAGCACCGCGCGGTGCTCGGCGACGTCGAGCTGCGCCTGCGCGGGCACCGGGTTCGCCAGCAGCACCGCGCCGGAGAGCCCCAGCGCGTCGCGCGCCCGCACCACGGCCGCCGCCTGGGACGGATCCTCGACCCGCGCCGGCACCGGCACCCCGGCGTCGTGCACCCAGAACCCCGGGAATGCGTCGGTGCGGTAGCCGAGCACGGTGACGTTCAGCGTCTCCAGCCGCTCGAGGGTCGCCGGGACGTCGAGGATCGATTTCACCCCCGCCGACACCACGAGGATGGGCACACCGGCGAGCGCGACGAGGTCCGCGGACTCGTCGAAGGTCGTCGATGCCCCGCGGTGCACACCGCCCAGCCCGCCGGTGGCGAACACGCCGACGCCCGCGCGGTGGGCGAGCAGGGCCGTCGCGGCGACCGTCGTGCCGCCGTCCGCACCGCGCGCCACGGCCACCGGGAGGTCGCGGACGCTGACCTTCTCCACGCCCTCCCCCGCGGCGAGGCGCCCGATCTCCGCGTCCGCGAGCCCGACGACGGGCCTGCCGGCGACGACGCCGACCGTCGCGGGGAGGACGCCCGCCGCCCGCAGCAGTGCCTCGGCCTCCCGCGCGACCTCGAGGTTCCGGGGGCGCGGCAGGCCGTGGGTGAGGATCGTCGTCTCGAGCGCGACGACGGGGCGGCCGGCCCCGACCGCCGCGCGCACCTCGTCGGACACGACCACCGACATCCGCGACTCCCCTCGTCCGCACCCGACCGACCAGGCCGGTCGACCCGGCGGCGACAGCCTCTCCCACCGCGCCGGACGTCCGCCCCCCGGTCGGGCCACGACGCCGGTGTCCGTCCCGGTCGAGGAGGCCCCGGTCGAGGAGGCTCCGGTCGAGGAGGCCCCGGTCGAGGAGGCCCCGGTCGAGGAGGTCCCGCTCACCGAGCAGGGCGAACCCGACCGCGCCGCGATCTCGGCCTGGGCCCCGTCCGCGTGAGAGCGTGCGGACCGTGAGCGGATACACCGTCGCCGACCATCTCGTCGACCGGCTGGCGGAGCTGGGGGTGGACCGCGTCTTCGGGGTCCCCGGCGACTACAGCCTCGCCATGCTCGACCACGTCACGCACCACCCCACGGTGCGCTGGACCGGGTGCACCAACGAGCTCAACGCCGGCTACGCCGCGGACGGCTACGGGCGCCTGCGCGGGGTCGCCGCGCTGTGCACGACGTTCGGGGTGGGCGAGCTCTCCGCGATCAACGCGGTCGCCGGGGCCTTCGCCGAGCACGTGCCGGTCGTGCACATCGTCGGCGCGCCGGCGCTGACCTCCCAGGCACAGCAGCGCCCGGTGCACCACACTCTCGGCGACGGGCGGTTCGGGCACTTCACCGCGATGCACGCCGACATCACGTGTGCGCGGGCGTCGCTGACCCACGAGAACGCGGTGAGCGAGATCGACCGGGTGCTGCGCGAGGTCCGCGACCAACGCCTGCCCGGCTACCTCGTCATCCCCGCCGACGTCGCCGCGGGCCCCGCCGAGAGCACGCGCGCGGCGCTGCCCGCGACCGTCGACACCACCGACCCGGAGGCGCTCGCGGGCTTCGTCGACGCCGCCCGGCGCCTGCTCGAGTCGGCGTCGACGCCCGACGACGTCACGCTGCTCGCGGGGCTGACCGTCCACCGGCTCGGGGCGGGCGGGACGCTCGCCCGGCTGCTCGCGGCGGGGCCGCTGCCACACGCGGTGACGCCGTGGGCGAAGAGCCTCGTCGACGAGAGCGCGCCCCGCTTCGCGGGCACCTACACCGGCGCCGCGAGCCCGACGGCCACGCGCACGGCCGTCGAGGACGCCGCGGTGCTCGTCGTCGCCGGGGTCGTGTTCACCGACCTCGACAGCGGCATGTTCACCCAGCGGATCACCCGGGGCCGCACCGTCGACCTCGGCCCGCGCGCCGCCGCGGTCGGGGCGGCGACGTTCTCGCCGGTCGAGCTGCCGACCGCGCTCGCGGCGCTCGAGCCCCTCGTCGCCGAGGTCGCCGCGCGCCGCAGCGGGCCGGCCCCCTCGGAGCCGCTCGCGACGCCGACGCCCGCCGCGGGCTCCGCGCCGGACGGCGAGGCCCTGAGCCAGAACACCTTGTGGGCCGAGGTCAGCGGCTTCCTGCGCGGCGGCGACATCGTGCTCGCCGACCAGGGCACGAGCTTCTACGGGATGGCGCCGCACCGCCTGCCCGCGGGCGTCACGTTCGTCGGCCAGCCGCTGTGGGCGTCGATCGGGTACACGCTGCCGGCCCTGCTCGGGACGTGTGCCGCGTTGCCCGGGCGGCGCGGCGTGCTGCTCATCGGCGACGGCGCGGCGCAGATGACCGCCACCGAGCTCGCCACCGTGCTGCGTGAGCGGATCCCGGCGGTGATCGTCGTCGTCGACAACGACGGCTACACCGTCGAGCGCTCGATCCACGGGCCCGACGAGTCGTACAACGACATCACGCACTGGGACTGGCCGGCGCTCGCCCGCGCGGTCGGGGGCGACGACAACCTGGTGGCCAGCCGCGCGACGACGGTCGGCGAGCTGCGCACCGCGCTCGCGGGCGCCACGACGAGCCCGGACCGCGTGACGCTCGTGCAGGCCGTGGTCCCGCGTGACGACGTCCCGGACCTGCTCGCCGCGCTCACCGCGGTGCTGGGGTCCGAGCCCGACCCCGTTCCGGACCCCCGCCCCGCGCGCTGAGCCCCGGCTCGGGAGCTCGCCGATCCGTGCGGCGAGCGTCCGGTGCCGCCGGTACGCCGGCCGCTGGGCCTCCGACTGCGCGATCAGGCCTGCGCGATCAGGCCTGCGCGATCAGGCCTGCGCGAGCGGCTTCGTGCGCGCAGGTGCGCCCAGCCGCTCCTTCAACCGCGGCGCGACGTCCGCGTAGGCCCCCGGGTCGACGGGGTTGAGGTACTGCTTGATCCGGGCGCCGCGGGAGATGTCCAGGTCGAGGTCGCCGAGCACCTCGTCGACGTTGTGCAGCGAGAACGGGATGATCTTGGTACCCCGAGCGTGGTGGCCGTCGGTCGCGGAGTCCATGAACGCGATCTGCTCGTCGACGGCCAGGCGCACGGCGGCCGGAGACGGCAGGTCCACCCGCCCGGCGAGGTGCGCGGCGATCCAGGCCGCCGCCATCTCGGCGTTCAGCGGGCTGAAGAACGAGGAGTTGTAGCCCGCGAAGGTCACGTCGTCGACGTCGGTCGGCAGGATCTGGCGGTAGAGCAGGAAGTTGCCGCGCTCGTCGTGCAGGCGCGCGACGACGTCGTCGGGCAGGAACGGCACGCCCTGGCGGAACCCGGTGGCGCAGACGAGCGTGTCGGTGCGCAGCGCGGCGCCGTCGTCGAGCTCGACGTGCGGGGCGCCGTCCTTCTCGAGCAGCCGGACGATCGTGCGGTCGCGGCGCACGGCGATCTCGCCGGCGCGCACGGCGTCGTAGAAACCGTCGGTGGTCAGGCCGATCGCGCCGCGCACGATGTCCTCGAAGCACCCGCGCGGCACGAGGTCGAGCTCCTTGAGCCCGAACTGGCGCGCCGACACCGGACCCAGCGAGTCGAGGATCCGGCTGCGCAGCCCGTTCGCGGGACCGTGCAGGAACTTCTCGATCCCGCGCAGGTAGCGGTAGCGGAACAGCGACTCGCCGAGGCGGGTCAGCAGCAGGTGCTTGAAGTTGAGGAACCCGCCGACCCAGCGCGGCACCTTCCACACGAGCTGGCGCGCCACCACCGTCGTCGCCGTGGCCGTCGGGCCGACCGCGACCGCGACGTCGCACGCGGTCTTGCCGTAGCCGAGGACGACGACGTGGCGGTCGCGCACCTCCTCGGGGTCGTGCAGCTCGGTCGCGGGCAGCACCTGCCCGCCGACGGCGGTGAACTCGTCGACGCCGGGGAAGGTCGGCATCGCCGGCTCGCAGAAGACGCCGTTGGCGACGACGAGGTGGTCGACCGTGTCCGTCCCCGCCGACGTCGTCAGCGTCCAGCCGGGTCCCTCGCCGCGCGGGACCGCCGAGGTCACCTCGGTCTCGAGGCGCAGCAGGCGGTCGACGCCCGTGTGCGCGGCGTACGCCGCGAGGTAGGCCTGCACCTGCTCGCCCGAGGGCCACTCCGGCAGGTCGCGCGGCATCGGGAAGTCGGAGAACGCGTAGGTGTCGCGCGGGCTCTGCGTACACAGGCCCGGATAGCGCCGGGTCGCGCTCCAGACACCGCCGACATCGGGCGTGCGGTCGTAGACGACGACGTCGTGGCCGACCTCGGTGAGAACCTTCGCGGTGACGAGCCCGGCGACACCGGCGCCGACGATGCCGACCCTCACGACGGGCTCCCCGCGTTCTCGACGGGTCGAGCTTCCCTGTCGGCGTGGTCGTCTCGATGCTCCGTCTCCGGCAGGCGCAGCTCGATGCCGAAGTCGGCCATGATCGCCTGCATCACCGAGATGTCCTTCTTGCCCGGCGGCAGCTCGGCCAGCGCCTGGTAGTAGGCCTCGAGCCCGGCCGGCGAGACCACGGAGATCACGCGCGCCTCGTCGTCGTAGGGGTTGCGGAACGTGTGGACGACGTCGCGGGGCAGCAGCAGGTAGTCGCCGTGGCCGAGGGTGACGTCCTCGCCACCCAGCATCACGTCGAGCTTCCCGGCGAGGCAGATGAAGGACTCGTCCTCTCGGGTGTGCACGTGCGGCGGCGGCCCGTTGACCCCACCGGGAATCGCGTACTCGAACAGCGAGTACGCGTCCCGGGTGTTCTCGCCGGTGGCCTTCGCCGTGATGTTGAGCCCGATGGCCGGGATCTGCCGACCCTCCCGGGACGAGAGCATGTACCCGCCGCCCAGTGACATCGGTGCCTCCTCGTGTGGGTGGAGTCACAGAGTCCGAAACGGACAGGCACGCCACCAACATCGCGTCCCGCTCACTGGGACCAGTGACGCTCCGAGGCCGGTCGACTACCGGCGGGCGCTGTAGGCCCGCGACGCCGCCGCGGCCGCGAGCTGCACCGGCGGACCCGCGCGCTCGGAGCGCACCGCCGCCGACGGGCCGGTCACCGACAGCGCCGCGACCACCTCGCCCAAGGGCCCGAAGATCGGCGCGGCGACACAGGAGACGCCGATGTTGCCCTCCTCGCGCTCCACGGCCCAGCCGCGATCGGGGATGGCGGCGAGCTCGCGGCGCACGGCGTCGGCATCGGTCAGCGTGCGCGGGGTCCGCGCGGGCAGCGTCCCGGCCAGCGCGGCGTCGACGGCCGCCGGCGGCGACCAGGCCATGATCGCCCGGCCGAGCGCCGAGCAGTACGCGGGGATCGTGCCGCCCACCTGCGAGAGCATCGGCATCGGCCGGTGCCCGGTGATCTTCTCGACGACGAGGACCTCGGTGCCGTGCAGCACCCCGAGCTGCACCGCGACCTTCACCGCCGCGTGCAGGTCGTGCAGGAACGGCAGCACGGCCTCGCGCAGCTCGTGGCGGATCGGGACCAGGCCCGAGAGCTCGAAGAGGCGCTGGCCGATGCGGTAGCGGTCGTCGGGCTTGTCCAGCCAGCCCAGGCGCAGCATCCGGTCGGCCGTGCGATGCGTCGTCGAGCGCGGCAGCCCGCAGCGGTGCACGAGCGAGGCCAGCGTCAGCTCGCGGTGGGTCGCGTCGAAGGCGTCGAGGATCGCCGCGGCGCGGTCCAGCCCGCCCGGCGCGTCTCGGACGTCCCGCACCGTGCCCGGCACCTTGTCCCGTTCAGTGGGACTCGCCATCGCTGTCTCCTCGCCCGACCCGCCACGCTCGTGACGGGGATCGAACAGGGAGGGCGTCATCAAGGCAACCACGGCACTGGTCGGCGGCGGCGCGAGCGGGATCGGGCGCGCGACCGCCGAGCGTCTCGCGCAGGACGGGTGGGACGTGGTCCTGGCGGGGCGCACGGAGGAGACGCTGCGGGCCGCGGCGTCGGAGCTGACGCAGGCCACCGGGCGCGAGGTCCGCTGGGCGGTCGCGGATCTCGGTGCCCCGGACGACGTCGACGACCTGGTCGCCGACGTCGAGGACCGCTTCGGCGAGATCGCCGTCCTGGTGCTCAACACCGGCGGGCCGCGTCCGGCGCGCATCCTCGACGTGGACACCGACGACTGGCGCGACGCGGCCGACCTCCTGCTGATCGGCCCCCTGGCGCTGGCCCGGAACGTCGTCGCCGGCATGCGGGAGCGGGGCTTCGGACGTGTCGTGGTCGTCACCTCGACCGCGGTCCGCCAGCCGATGCCCGACCTGGCGCTGTCGACGGTGCTGCGCTCGGCGACGACCGCCGCCGCGAAGCTGCTCGCGGGCGAGGTCGCCGCCGACGGCGTCACCGTCAACTGCGTGGCGCCCGGCCCGATCGCGACCGAGCGGCGCGCGCAGATCCTCGCCGACCGCGCCGCGACCACGGGTGCGAGCGCCGAGCAGGCGGACGCCGACGACCTGGCGGTCGTCCCGGCGGGCCGCGCCGGCGAGCCCGAGGAGATCGCCGCGGCGGTCGCCTTCCTCGCCTCGCCCGACGCGGGCTACGTGAACGGCACGACGCTGACCGTGGACGGCGGACGGACGGAGACGACGTGGTGATGGATCAGTGAGCAGCACCTTCGACATGGCCGCCTTCCTCGCCGGCCTCAACCCCGAGGTGCCGCCGGGCGGCGCGCGCCCGCTCGTCGTGCGCGCCGACGAGCTGGCGCCCCTGCCCGCGGGCGAGGTGCACAACCCGACCACGCTGTCGGTCGCCGGCAGCCTCCCGACGGCGACGTTCGAGCTGTTCCGCCAGACGATCCCGCCGACGAGCAGCTCGGACATGCAGCGCCACCACCACGAGACCGTCCACTTCGTCATCAGCGGCGCGGGCTACTCGGAGATCGAGGACGAGACGGTCGCGTGGGCCACGGGCAGCTTCGTCTACACCCCGCCGTGGACCTGGCACCGCCACTACAACAGCTCGACCGAGCACCCGGTCGAGTTCCTGACCATCGAGAACTCGCGGCTGCTCGGCGCGCTGGGCGTGAACCGGCGGCAGAGCGCGGGGCTGGTCACCGTGGCCGAGGCACGAGTCCTGTTCAAGGAAGACCCAGCCAAGGGAGGTCCGTCATGAGCGACCACGTCAGCATCTGGGGCGAGCTCGCCGACGTCGACCACGAGCTGCGCCACGTCACGGTGTCCCTCGGAGACGGCGCCGGCATCCGCACTCGCGTGCTGCGCGCCGGCGAGGGACCCGACCTCGTCCTGCTCCACGGGACCGGCGGTCATCTCGAGGCCTACGCCCGCGACATCGCCGGGCTGGCGCGGAGCTTCCGCGTCACCGCCTACGACATGGTCGGGCACGGCTGGAGCGATCTGCCCGACGTGCCCTTCACCGTCGACGTGCTCTCCGACCACCTGCTCGGGCTCATGGACGCGCTCGGCATCACCTCGGCGCACCTGTCGGGCGAGTCCCTGGGCGGCTGGGTCGTCGCCTGGACCGCGGCGCACCACCCCGAGCGCGTCGAACGGATCGTGCTCAACACCCCCGGCAACATCGCGAACAAGCCCGAGGTGATGAAGCGGCTGGTGGCGAGCACGACGGCCGCCGTCGAGGACCCCTCCGACGCGACGGTGCGCGCCCGCGTGGCATGGCTCTTCCACGACAAGGACATGGTCACCGACGAGCTGGTGGACCTGCGTCGCGCCGTCTACACCCGCGAGGGCTTCCGGCGCGCGGTCGACAACATCCTCGTCCTGCAGGACCCGGTGACCCGCGCGCGCTTCAGCTGGGACCCCTCGTGGGTCGGGCGGATCACCGCGCCGACGCTGCTGCTCTGGACCGACCACGACCCCACCGGCGGGCTCGACGAGGCGCAGATGCTGCTCGACTGGCTGCCCGACGCGCGGCTGCACGTGATCACCGGGGCCGGACACTGGCCGCAGTGGGAGAAGCCGGGCGAGTTCGTCGACCGGCACGAGACGTTCCTGCTGACGGCGCAGGCCCCGGTCACGGCGATGCGCGCATGAGCGAGGTCGTCGGCTTCGTGGGGATGTCGCACTCCCCCTTCGCCACCCTGCTGCCGCCGACCGGGCCCGGCGACCCCGGCGCGCCGTTCCTCGCCGACGCCGCCCGGGTGCGCGACGCCGTGGCGCGCCTGGCCCCCGACGCCGTCCTCGTCGTGGGCCCCGACCACTTCCACGGCAACTTCTACGACGTCATGCCGCCGTTCGTGCTCGGCGTCGAGGAAGCGGTCGGGTTCGGCGACTTCGGCAGCACGTCCGGGCCGCTGCCGGTGGCCGGCGAGCTCGCGTGGAGCGTGTACGACGGGCTCACCGACGCCGGGTTCGACCTCGCGCTGTCCTACGCACTGACCGTCGACCACGGCATCGTGCAGGGCTACGAGATGGTCACCGGCGGGACGACGGTCCCGCTGGTCCCGCTCGTCGTGAACACCGCGGCGCCGCCCCTGCCCTCGCTCGCACGGTGCGTCGCGCTCGGCCGTGCGCTCGGCCCGGCGCTGAGCGCCGGTCCGCCGGGGCGCGTGCTGCTCGTCGCCAGCGGTGGGCTCTCGCACTGGCTGCCGTCGAACGACCCGCGCGACCCGTCGGTGGTCGGCGACAAGCGGGAGTCGCTCATCCACGGGCGCCGGGACGCGCGGGCGTTCGCCGCCGCACGCGAGCCCAAGGTGCGGGCGATGGGCGGCGACCCGGAGGCGCGCGTCAACGACACCTGGGACCGCTGGTTCCTCGAGCGCCTGTGCGCCGGCGACCTCGACGCGATCACCGGGCTCGGTCACGAGGGGCTCGAGAAGGAGGCCGGCACGGGCGGGCACGAGATCCGTACCTGGCTCGTGGGGCTGGCCGCGGTCGCCGCCCCGCTGCGGTGGACGAGCTACGAGCCGGTGCCGGAGTGGATCACCGGGATGGGCAGCGGGGCGACGTTCGAGGTGGCGTGACACAGGGTCGCCAGGACGGCGCGGTGGTCGCTGCCGGGCAGGTCGAGCACGCGCGTCGAACGCACCGCGATCCCGCCGCCGGCGAGCACGTGGTCGATCCGGAACCCGAGCCACCGGGGCCAGCGCGTCGGCCAGGTCGGCGGACCGGCGGGCGCGCGGGCGTCGCCGAGCTCGGCGAGCGCACGGTGCTCGGTGGTGCTGTTGAGGTCGCCGGCGATCACCGTGGGGCCGTCGGCGGCGCGGCGCCACGCCGCGAGGAGGTCGAGCTCGTCGACCCAGCGCCCGACCAGGCCGGGCACCGGGGCGACGGGGTGGGCCGCGAGCACCCGCACGTCGTCGAGCGCGCCGCCGGAGACCTCGAGCCAGCCGTAGAGCCCGCCGGCCTGGACGGGCGACACGCGGACGTCGCCGAGGGCGGGAACGGCGAGCACCGTGGTCCACGGCCCGTCGGGGTCGTCGGGCACGTGGCGGTGCGGGTGCGGCGGCGGCGCGCACCACGCGCGGTAGTCGAGGTCGGTCAGGTCCTCCTTGAGCCGCGCCAGGAACCGCTCCCCGGCCTCGGGCAGGACGACGAGGTCGGGGCGCTCGGCGTGCAGGATCGCGGCCACCGCCGCCGGGTCGGCGCGGCCCTGCCAGACGTTGGCGACGAGCACGGTGAGGCGCGTCCGTCCCCGGGTCGGGCGCGTCCGGCGTCGCGGGTCGGCCAGCACGGCCCCGGCGACGGCCCCGGCCCCCAGCGCGGCGGGCCGGAGGCGGGACGACGTCGAGGCCAGGGCGGCGAGCGCCCCGACCCCGCCGGCGAGCGCGGGTCGGGCGGCGAGCAGCACCGGCCAGGGCGGCCGACACTCCCACCCCGCGAGCTCGGGGACGAGCAGCGTCGCCGCCGCGGCGGCACCCGCCGCGAACCCCACCGGCCACCGCGTCACGACGTCCCCTCCCCCGCTCCCATGATCATGGTCCCGCCGATCGACCGGCCGCCACCCGCTGACCGGCACGGAGATGCGCGACGGCGCGTTCGTCGGCACCTACGACACGCCGCGCTCGCCCGCCTGACCCGACCAGATCGCGTCGGACGCCGCGAGCGGGTCGGGGACGTCGGTCGGGGTGACGTCGAACCGGCGCGTGGTGCCCGCGATCCCGTATTCCGGCCATCCGGGATCGCCCGTGGCGGCGAACGCGACCCAGGCGCGGCGCAGGGCCCCGCCGATCTCCGCCGTGTCGGCCGGCGGCGGTGTCCCGAGCATCCGTGCCGCCGGGCGCGTGTCGACGGTGCCGAGGAGCAGCGGGACGTCGAGCCCGTGGCATGCGCCGAGCAGCGGGCTGCGCCAGGCGATCTCCGCGGTCCACACGGCGCCGCCGGCCGCAGCGTGCGCGCGGGCGGTCCAGCGTGTGGGCAGTCGGTGCAGGGCGTCGGACATCAGCAGCTCGACGGGGTCGTCCGCGAGGGCGCGATAGGCGTCGCCCGCCGCGCGGTCGAGCCCGAACGCCGCGGCGACGTCCGCGGGATCGGTGCCGGCGGGCGGGCGCGGGAACGCGCGGGCCTCCTCGGCGGTCCAGGTCGCCAGCAGCGGCACCCCGGGGCGCGGGCGTCGCGCGATCCCCTCCCACGGCTGCCCCGCGACGACGTCGCCGTCGAGCACCGGCCCGAACGCGCTGAACCCGTCCGCCGGCCCGCGCAACGGGGCGTCCTGGGCGTCGACGATCCGCTCGGGAGGCAGCGCGCCGAACCCGTCGACCGTCGGCGCCACCCCCAGCGCCGCCGCGAGCAGCGCCGTCACCCCGGCCGCCTCCCCGGGCGAGCGGAAGCCGCCGTGGACGCTCTGGGCGACCGCGCGGTGCAGCAGCCCGTCGGTGGCCGGCGACGCGAGCAGGACCGCGACCGACGCGGCGCCGCCGGACTGGCCGGCGACGGTGACGCGCCCCGGGTCGCCGCCGAAGGACGCGATGTGCTCGTGCACCCAGGTCAGCGCGGCGATCTGGTCGCGCAGCCCGCGGTTGTCCGGGGCGCCGGGCAGGGCGAGGAAGCCCTCGGCGCCGAGGCGGAACCCGACGGTGACGACGACCGCGCCGGCCGACGCCAGCGCGCCGCCGTCGTGCAGCGGCATGCGCGGCGACCCGCGGACCCAGGCGCCGCCGTGGAACCACACGATCACCGGCAGTCCCGTCCCACCCGGGGCCGGCGTGACCACGTTGAGCGTCAGCTCGCCGAGACCGTCCCCGGACCGCCATGGCGACGGCGCGCCGGGTGCGGGCGGGCCCTGCGGAACCGCCGGCCCGAAGCGGGTCGCGTCGCGCGTGCCCTCCCAGCGTGTGACCGGCATCGGTGCGGCGAACCGCCGCTCCTCCGCCGGCGCCTCTGCGTAGGGCAGACCGAGGAACACGCCGAGACCGTCGCGGTCGATCCCGCGGGCGGTACCGGCGGAGGTCCGCAGCTCCATGACGATCGACGGTAGTCCTGTCCGATCCGTTCATGACCGTCGTCGGGTCAGCGGCCAGGATGTTCGGCATGACCACGCGGACCCGACTGCTGAGCACGGTGATCGCGCGTCCGTGGAAGGACGTGTACGCCTACGCGTCCGACCCCCGCCACCTCGTCGACTGGGCCGCCGGGCTGGCGAACGCGCAGGTCGAACAGGCCCCCGACCGCCCCGGTACGTGGATCGCGGACTCCCCGATGGGGCGGGTCGAGGTGACGTTCGCGCCGGAGAACGAGTTCGGCGTGCTCGACCACGTCGTGCTCCTGCCCTCCGGCGAGGAGGTGCTGAACCCGCTGCGCGTGGTCCCGATCGAGGACGGCGCCGAGGTGGTGTTCCACGTGCGCCGTCGCGAGGGCATGAGCGAGGACGACTTCGACCGGGACGCGGACGCGGTGGCCCGCGACCTGGCGGCGCTGCGCCGCACCCTCGAGAGCGACTGAGAGTCGCGGGCTCGTCGACCCACGGTCGTCACGTTCTCCGACTACGGTCACTTCACATGACCGACCGCGAGGTGGAGTCCGTCGCCTACCCCGGCCCCGGCTCGCGCCCGTTTCGGCGCGACTTGGACCCGATCGCCCCGCACGTGATCGTCCTGTTCGGCTGCACCGGCGACCTCGCCAAGCGCAAGCTCCTCCCGGGGCTCGCCTACCTCGCCGAGTCGGAGCTCGCCCCCGCGATCCGCATCGTCGGCACCGCGATGGAGGATCTCACCACCGACGACTTCCGCGCGATCGCCCACGACGCGGTGCAGAACTACGGCATGCACCGGCTCGCCGAGGACGACTGGGAGGACTTCGCCGGGCGGCTGTCCTACGTGCCCCAGGGCGCCGGGCCCGAAGGCCTGACCTCGGCGGTCAAGGAGGCCCAGGCGCAGCTCGGCGACGACGCGCGCCTGCTGCACTACCTCTCGGTGCCACCGAGGGCCGCGCAGGCGGTGGTCGAGATGTTGCGCGACGCCGACCTCACGACCGGCGCGCGCGTGATCATGGAGAAGCCGTTCGGGCACGACTTCGAGAGCGCGGTCAAGCTCAACGACTTCGTCCACAAGGTGTTCGACGAGTCACAGGTCTTCCGCATCGACCACTTCCTGGGCAAGGAAGCCGCGCAGAACATCCTCGCGTTCCGTTTCGCGAACGGCCTCTTCGAGCCGATCTGGAACCGGAACTTCATCGACCACGTCCAGATCGACATCCCCGAGGACCTGGGGCTCGACACCCGCGCCTCGTTCTACGAGGCGACCGGCGCCTACAAGGACATGGTCGTCACCCACCTCATGCAGGTGATGGCGTTCGTGGCCATGGAGCCGCCGACGGCCCTCGAGCCGCGGTCGATCAGCGAGGAGAAGAACAAGGTCTTCCGCTCCCTGCTCCCGATCCACCCGGGCGACGTCGTGCGCGGGCAGTTCGGCGGCTACCGCGACCACCCGGACGTCGCGAGCGACTCGGACACCGAGACGTTCATCGCTCTGCGGGTCGGGCTCGACAACTGGCGCTGGGCGGGCGTGCCGTTCTACCTGCGCACCGGCAAGCGCCTCGCCGAGGGTCAGCGGATCATCTCGATCGCGTTCAAGGAGGCGCCGCGCACGATGTTCCCGCAGGGCTCGGGCGTGGGCACGCAAGGTCCGGACCACCTGACGTTCGACCTCGCCGACTCGTCACGGGTCTCGCTGTCGTTCTACGGCAAGCGCCCCGGCCCGGGGATGCGCCTGCAGAAGCTCTCGATGCAGTTCTCCACCCAGGAGACCGGCGAGGCGGCCGACGTCCTCGAGGCCTACGAGCGCCTGATCCTCGACGCGATGCGCGGCGACCACACGCTGTTCACGACCTCCGAGGGCATCGAGTCGCTGTGGGAGCGCTCGATCCCCCTGCTCGCCGACCCCCCGCCGGCCAAGCCCTATCCCGTCGGCTCGTGGGGCCCCAACGCGATCCACCAGCTGATCGCCCCCAACGCCTGGCGCCTCCCCTTCGAACGCGCCTGGCGGGAGAAGAAGTAGCCCGTGCCGGTCAGGTCGGCGGCGCCAGGCGCGTCAACGCCTCGTCGATCGTGCGGTGCACCGAGCTCGGCGGAGCGCCGGGGTCCGGGCGCCAGGACGGGAGCGCGTCGGGCGCCTGCGACGGGGCGGTGCTCCGGTCGCCGTACTCGAACAACCACCACAGCGTCGACCACGGGTCGAGGAGACGGGCCAGGCGCTGGCCTCCGTGGAAGGGTGTCGGCTCGGTGACGATCTCCGCGCCCGCCGCCCGCGCCCGGTCCACGACGGCGTCGAGGTCGCCGACGTAGACCTGCAGGAGGCCGGGCGTGAACGCCCAGTGCGGTTTGGCGTCGCACAGCATGATCGTCGAGTCGCCCACCCGGACCTCGGCGTGGATCAGCAGCCCGTCGGCGTCGACGGTGTGCGCCGCCCTGGTCTCGCGTCCGCCGAAGACGTCGGCGACGAACCGCAGCCACCCGGTGGCGCCGCGCACCGCGACGAAGGGGTTCACGGTGCCGTAGCCGGGCGGGAGGTCAGCGCCGGTGAGAACGTCCATGACGCGAGCGTGCCCGCAGGAGCGGACAGGAACGGTCCGGCAATCAGTCCGGCCATCAGCCCGGCCATCAGTCCGGCCATCAGTCCGGCAGCATCGGCATCTCGAGACCCTGATCGCGCCCGAGCAGCGTCGCGCGCGTGACCGCGGAGAGCCCGTAGCGTTCGCGGACCTCGTCGACGGCGATGTCGAGCTGGATCGGGTGGGACCCGCCCCCGAACGGCAGCTCGAGCTGGGCACCGCCGGAGTCGTCGAGGTTGCCGACGTTCACGCCGAGCATGGTCAGGCCGCGCTCCCACATCAGCGGCGCCGCGGCCCGCGCGAGCATCCGGATCGCCGCCATGATCGTGTCGGTCTCGGCGGTGGACCGTGCGAGGGTGTGCGAGCGGGTGGCCCGGCTGAAGTCGCCGAAACGGAGCCGCAGGGTGACCGTGCGTCCGGTGCGCCCCGCCCGCCGCATGCGCCGGGTCACGCGATCGACCAGCCCCATGAGCACGGCGTCGACGCGCTCCGGCGGGATCGGCCGGTTGCCCATCGCCCGCTGCGCGCCGATCGACCGGCGACGGCGTCCCACCTGCACCCGGCGCGGGTCGCGGCCGTGGGCGAGCGCGTCGAGGTGCCGGCCGGCCGCCTTCCCGAGCAGCGATTCGAGGCCCGGAGCGCCCATCGCCGCGAGGTCGCCGACCGTCGTGACGCCCTGGCCCCGCAGCTTGCGCGAGGTCACCTCCCCGACGCCCCACAGCACCTCGATCGGCAGCGGGTGCAGGAACTCCAGCTCGCCGCCGGGCTCGACGACGAGCAGCCCGTCCGGCTTGGCGACACGGCTCGCGACCTTGGCCAGGAACTTCGTGCCCGCCACCCCCACGGTGAGCGGCAGCCCGACGTCGTCGGCGACGTCGCGTCGCAGGCGCGCCGCGGTCTCGACGGGCCGCCCGGCGATGCGCCGCAGCCCGCTGACGTCGAGGAACGCCTCGTCGATCGAGATCGGCTCCACCAGCGGCGTCACCGACCCGAACACCGAGAAGACCGCCCGGCTCGCGCCGCTGTAGGCCTCCATGCGCGGCGGCACCACGATCGCGTCCGGGCACAGGGCGCGAGCCATGCGCCCGCCCATCGCCGTGCGCACCCCGCGGGCCTTGGCCTCGTAGCTGCAGGCCAGCACCACGCCGCCGCCCACGATGACCGGGCGCCCGCGCAGCGCCGGGTCGTCACGCTGCTCGACCGAGGCGTAGAAGGCGTCGAGATCCGCGTGCAGGATCGTCGGCTCGCCGGACACGAACACACGTTCGCACGCCGGACCGACTCGTCGGCAACCGCCGAAACGAAGTGCGAGACAGGACTTGCACAAACCTAGAGGTTCAGATATAACTATCTGCATCGCGGGCAACAAGAACGCAGTGCGTCAAAGGAAGGAGATGACCGATCGTGCTGCTGAACTACGACCCCTTCGACACCTTCCGCGCCCTCGAGCGACTCACCGGCGCCTCCCGCAACCAGGCCGTGAGCGGCATGCCGATGGACGTGTACCGCGCGGGCGAGCACTTCGTCGCCTCGTTCGACCTCCCCGGTGTCGACCCCGGCTCGATCGACGTGTCGGTCGAGGGCAACGCCCTGACGGTGACGGCGGCGCGCACGGCGCCGAGCAGCGACGGTGACTACCTCGTCGCCGAGCGACCGCGCGGGCGCTACAGCCGCCAGCTGGTGCTCGGACGCGACCTCGACCTCGACCGGCTGCACGCGTCGTACACCGACGGCGTGCTGACCCTGACGATCCCGGTGGCCGAGAAGGCCAAGCCCCGCCGCGTCGAGATCGAGCACACCGCAGGCGCGACGTCCATCGAGAGCGGTCACGCCCACGACACCGAGGAGGCGCCGACGTCCTGACGTCCTCGGAGCACGACGACAACGACCACCACCGGAACGTGAGCACCCGTCGGGACGGCCCGGCGGGTGCTCACGTATGCGTGAGGATCGCGAGAGAGGAGGCCTGGTGGGCACGGAACGCCTCGACGACCACGACTACCCGGCGCTGACCATCGGCCAGGCCGCCGACCTCATCGGCGTCGCGCCGGCCTTCCTGCGCAGCCTCGACGCGGCCGACCTCCTGCACCCGCACCGCTCCGAGGGCGGCCAGCGGCGGTACTCACGCCGGCAGGTCGACTTCGCCGCGCGCGTCCGTGCGCTGTCCGACGAGGGCCACACCATCGCCGGGGCAGCGTCGATCCTCGCCCTGCGCGGCGACCTCGCCGAGGCCCAGCGCGACCTCGAGACCGCGCGCGCCGAACGGGACGAGGCCCGCGAGGAGCGCGACGTGGCCCGGGCCGACCTCGCCCGCGCCCGCGACGACCTCGACCACCGTCGCGACGGGTGACGTCGGTCCGACGCCGGGAGCGCTGCCGTCGCGGGCCGCCCACACCGGGTCGGGACCGGCTCGCCGCTGCGGCGGTTGGTCGTCGGGGAGACGCGCTCCTCGTCGCCGAGGGCGGACACGTCCGTGGGTGTACTCACCGAATCACCCCACCACGTGACCGGTGTTCCCGGCCGCCGGGGGAACATGGCTCCCATGGCCACCACGACCACGGCCACGACGACCACCGCCACCGCGACCACCGCGACCGGCGCCGGCGCCGCCCCGAGGCGTCCCGCGTCCCGCCGCACCCGCTCGGCCGACCTCGTCCTCGAGGGCGGCGGAGTCAAGGGCATCGGGCTCGCCGGCGCCGTCGCCGCGATGACCGACCGGGGGTGGACGCCGCACCGCATCTCCGGCACCTCGGCCGGCGCGCTCGTCGGGGCCATGGCCGCCGCGGGCGCCGCGGGCGAGCAGCTCGGCGAGATCACCGCGCGGCTGGACTTCCGCGAGGTCGCCGACCGCCGCGGCATCGGGCGCCTCCCGCTCGCCGGCCCTGCCCTCGCGTTCCTCGGCGGGCAGGGGCTCTACCAGGGCGAATGGCTGCACACGTGGGTCGAGCAGGAGCTCGCCGCGCTCGGCGTGCGGACGTTCGGCGACCTGCGCATCGACGACCAGGCGTTGCCGCGCGACCAGCGCTACCGGCTCGTCGTGACATGCTCCGACCTCACCCTCGGCCAGCTCGTCCGCCTGCCCTGGGACTACCGCGCCGTCTACGGGCTCGACCCGGACGAGCAGCCGGTGGCCGACGCGGTCCGCGCGTCGATGGCGATCCCGTTCCTGTTCAAGCCGACGACGCTGACCAACCCGCGCACCGGGGTGACGTCCACGCTGGTCGACGGCGGGCTGCTGTCGAACTTCCCCATCGACTCGCTGGACCGCACCGACGGTCGCGAGCCCGGCTGGCCGACGTTCGGCGTCACCATCACCACCGCGCCCAAGCCCGGGATCGGCGACAACGTGGCCCTGTTCCACTCGCGGTGGTTCGACATCCCCCAGCCGGCGCCGCTGCGCCTGCTCGAGCAGCTGATCACCACGATGATCCTCGGCCGCGACCAGGCGGTCATGAACCAGCCGTGGGTCGCCGCGCGCACCATCCACGTCGACGCCGGCGCGGTCGGCCTGCTCGACTTCGGGATCAGCCCGGCCCGCGCCCGTGCGCTCTACGACACCGGCTACGCGTCGGCCGCCGAGTTCCTCGAGCACTTCGACTGGCGCCGGTACAAGCGCCGGTTCCGCCGGGACTCGAGCGACACGGTCAGCGGCGCCGGGTGAGCAGCCGGGGCCGCGCCGAGCACGCGGCGCGCGAGCGGCTCGTCGTCTCGCTGCTCCGCGAGCTCGACCCCCCGGCGGTCCGCGACGGCGACACGCTCCGCATCACCCTGCCCGCCGGCACGCTCGGGGTGCGGCTGGCATGCCGGTCCCCGACCGGGCACCACCGGCTGACCGGCGGCGTCACCCTCGACGGACGCCCCGCGAGCCATGACGAGGTCGTCGCCGCGGTCCTCGAGACGGTCGCCGACGGCGAGCCCCCGGACCACCTCGCCGCGCTCGTCGCGAACAGCGTCGACCGCACCGCCCGCTACCTGGAGGCGCCGGCCCGAGCCACCGGCGACCCGACCCGCGACGCCGAGCAGGCGCTGCGCTACGGCCACCCGTTCCACCCCACTCCGAAGAGCGCCGAGGGGCTCGACGACGCCGACCTCGCCGCCTGGATGCCCGAGCTCGGCGCATCGTTCGTCCTGCACCACCTCGCGGTGCGCCCCGACCTGGTCCTGACCGCCGGGGCGCCCGCCGATCCACCGCCCGCGGTCGCCGAGCGCCTGCCCGCGGGCTGGACCGCGCTGCCCGTGCACCCGTTCCAGGCCGGCGTGCTCGCGCGCGACCCCACGCTCGCGCTGCTCGAGGCCGAGGGCGGCGTCCGGTGGCTCGGGGCGCTCGGGAACCCCGTGTGGCCGACGTCCTCGGTGCGCACGGTCGTCGACACCGTCACGGGGGAATCGTGGAAGCTCCCGTTGCGCGCCCGCCTCACCCACTTCGTGCGCACGACCCCGCCCGAGCAGGCGCGCCGGGCCGTCGACGCGGCCGCGGTCGTGGCCGGGCTCGGGGCCCTGCCGCCGGGGTTCGGGGTGATCGCCGACCGCGGGTTCGTGACGCTCCACCCCGTGGTCGGGGGCGAGCGCCTGGCCGCCGACCTGACCGTCATCACCCGGTCGCCGTTCCCGCTCGGGCACCCCCGCGTGCTCGCCGCGCTGCTCGAGGACGGGTTGCACGGCGAGGAGCCGCCGCTGGTGACCGAGGTGCGCGCCGCCGGCGACGTGCACACCTGGCTGCGGCGCTGGCTCGCGGTCTCGCTGGTGCCGCTGCTGCAGGTGTACGGGGCGGTCGGCCTGGGGTTCGAGGCGCACCCGCAGAACACGCTGGTGGCCACCGACGCCGACGGGTGGCCGGCCGCCTGCTGGGTGCGCGACCTCGAAGGCGCCCACGTGCGCCGCGACCGCCTCCCACCCGGCCTGGCCCCCGACTCCCCGCTCGTCTACTCCCCCGAGGAGGCGTGGCGGCGGCTGCGCTATCACGGCGTGGTGAACCACCTCGCCCTGCTCGTCGCCGTACTCGGGCGGCACACCGTGGGCGAGGACGCGCTGTGGGCGACGGTCGCGGCGAGGCTCGCGGAGGTGTCCGACGCCGATGCCCGGCCGTGGGCGCAGGACCTGCTGACCAGCCCGACGCTGCCGGCCAAGGCACATCTGCGCAGCTGGGCGGCCGGGCGCGGCGAGGACCCGGTGTACCTCGACCTGCCGAACCCGATCAGGATGGCACCATGAGCTTCACCCACGTGGTCGCGTTCAGCTGGACCGGCGACGCCGCGGAGGACCCCGCCGTGGTCGACACCATCGCCGAGAACCTGCGCCGCTTCGTCGCCGAGGCCGACCTCGCGGGCCTGCGCTCGTGGACGTGCGGGCGCGACGCCGGGCTGGCCGGGACCAACGCCGACTTCGCGGTGGTCGCCGTGTTCGACGACGTCGACTCCTACACCGCCTACCGCGATCACCCCGAGCACCGGCGGATCATCGACGAGCAGATCGCGCACCGCGTGGGGCGACGCACGGCCGTGCAGTTCGCGGGCTGACGGTTCGCGGAGCACCATCGGCCCCATGACGGGCTTCGAGCTCGGGACCGACGGCCCCGACACCATCCTCACCGGGGTCGACGGGTCGATCACCTCGCTGCGCGCCGGCGCGTACGCCGCGGGGCTCGCCCGCCGCCAGCACGCCCACCTGCTGGTGGTGACGGTCGCGACGACGTCGTCGCTCGCCGCGATGGCGCCCGGCGCGCTCGCGGTGCTCAGCGACACCGCCCAGCAGCTCGCCGCCGAGGTGCAGAGCGACGCCAAGCGCTACCTCGAGGACCTGGCGCTCACCGGCGAGCTCGTGCGGGTGCAGGGCGACCCCTACAACGAGATCGTCCGGCTGGCCGACGACCGGAAGGCCGACCTCGTCGTCGTCGGCGCCTCGACCAGCGCCGGTCACCGCATCGTCGGATCGCTCGCGGGACGCCTGGTCCGCGCCGGGAAGTGGCCGGTCACGGTCGTTCCGTGACCGATCACCCGTACGCACCAGCGACGACCTTGCCATCCCACCTACAGTGAATCGGGTCACTAGTCCCGTTCGTGCCCCGAGGTCGCCGTGACCGCCCGCCTGACGCCCGCCAGTCCCACCCATCTCGCTCCGTCGTACGCGACACCGGCCTGGCTCCTGCGGGGTCTCACCAACGAACCGGGGGTCCTGAGCCTCTACGCGGGACGGCTGCGGCTGACGACGGGCGCGGGCGTGGTGTTCGACGCGCCGCTCGGTGCGGTCGAGCGGCTGGCGTTCCCCTGGTACCAGGGCTCGAGCGGGCTGCGGGTCACCGTCGGCGGGCGTCGCCACCGGGTCACGCTGACCCGCCCGAAGGGGGCCGCGTTCCCGGCGACGCGCCTGCTGAACGCCTCGCGCTCCGAGCCGGGCGTCGAGCGCGCCAACGGCGTCACCGTGCACACGGTGCTCCAGGGCCGCGGCGCCGGGCGCGTCTGGCGCACCCTGCTCGACGTGTGAGTTCTCGTCGTTCTCGTCAGCTCATGTCGGGCTGACCGTTCGAGGCCCCGAGGCCGTGGTTCGGCCTCGCTACCCGTCGACGGTGTCGTCACCCGTGGTGTCGAGAAGATCACCTCGAGTGGCCTGACAGCTGCACCTAGGTCACGATGACCTACGTGTGGGTGGACGTGCTGCTGCTGAGCCAGCTCGCCCGGCGGCCGTCGCACGGCTACGAGCTGCGCCGGCGCGTCGAGGCCGCCACCGGGATCAAGCTGCACAACAACTCGCTCTACCCGGCGCTGCGGCGCTTCGGGGAGGCCGGCGCGGTCACCCGCACGCTCGAGCCGCAGGAAGGGCGGCCACCGCGGCACGTCTACACGCTCACCGACGTCGGCCGCGAGCTGCTCCACGACCAGCTGGCCGACCTGCCCGAGGAGCTCGCGGGCGACGAGCCCGAGTTCCTGGCCCGCCTCGCCGGCTTCGGACGGCTCGCGCCCGAGGAGCGGCGCGGTGTGCTCGCGGCCCGGGGGCGGGTGCTGGCCGAGCGGCGGACGCGGCTGGCGGGGCTCGCGGAAGCCGCGGCGCCGGCGGACCCCGACACGCCCGACGACCCCTGGGCCGGCCTCGTTCTCGACGAGGTCCTGCGTCGCATCCGCGAGGAGCAGGCCTGGCTCGACCGACTCGCCACCCGTGCCGACGACCCCACCGAGGAGACGACGTGACCACCACCACCTCGACCGCGCACGACCTCTCCGATGACCCCACCGATGACCCCTCCGATAGCAAGGCCCCGGACCTGCCACGGCTGCCGTTCCCGCGCGAGGGGGTCCTCGCGATCTCCCCGCTCTACGAGCGTCTCCGTGCCGCCGGGCCGATCACGAAGGTGCGCACCCCCGCCGGCGACGTCGTCTGGCTCGTCGCGCGCTACGAGGAGGCCAAGGCCCTGTTCGCCGACCGTCGCCTCGGGCGTTCCCACCCGAAGCCCGAGGAGGCCGCCCGCGTCTCGGACGCCGGGGTGATGGCGGGACCGACCGGCGAGCACGAGCACGAGGACGCCGACCACTCGAGCATGCGGCGCCTGCTCACACCCGCCTTCTCGGCGAAGCGGATGCGTCGCCTGCACGACCGGGTCGCCGAGCTCGCCGACGGACTGGTGGACGGCCTCGCGCCGTCCGAGGACGGCACGGTCGACCTGCACGCCGACTTCTCCGTGCCGCTGCCGATCTTCGTGATCTGCGAGCTGCTCGGCGTGCCGGTCGAGGACCGCGTCTACTTCAAGGACCTCTCCGAGCGCATGGCCACCCTCACCGGCGACGACCCGGCGGTGGCACGCGCCGAGTTCGAGCGGTACACGGCCGGACTCGCCGAGGCCAAGCGCACCGAGCCCGGCGAGGACGTCATCTCCGATCTCGTCGCCGCCCAGGAGCACGACCCGCGTCTGACCGACGCGCGGCTCGCGGAGCTCACCGTCGGCCTGCTGTTCGCCGGGCACGAGACGACGGTCAACCGGCTCTCCCTGGGCGTCGTGCTGCTGCTGGTCAACCCCGAGGTGCGCGACCGGCTCGTCGCCGACCCCGCCGGCTCGGTCGACGCGATCGTCGAGGAGGTGCTGCGCCTCGCCGAGCCCGGCGGGATGGGGCTGCTCCGCTACGCACACGAGGACGTGACGGTCGGCGCGGGCTCCGAGCAGGTCACCATCGCGCGCGGCGACGGCGTCGTCATCGTCACCAGCGCCGCCAACCGCGACGAGGACGCCTTCGACGAGGCGACCGCCTTCGACCCGGACCGCAGCCCGAACCCGCACCTGTCCTTCGGGCACGGGCCGCACTTCTGCATCGGGGCGAGCCTTGCGCGCACCGAGCTGCGCATCGGGCTGACGACGCTGTTCACGCGGCTGCCGGAGCTGTCGCTCGCGGTCGACCCCGAGCAGCTCACCCTGCACACCGAGCGCCTCACCGGCGGGCTCGACACCCTCCCGGTGCGCGTGCGTTAGAGCTCGGTGCGGCGGGTCACCAGCGTCTCGGCGACGTCGCGGAGCTTCACGTTGAGGTCCTGCGAGGTCCGCCGGAGCACGTCGAACGCCTCGTCGGCGCTCAGGCCGCGGCGCTCCATGAGCACGCCCTTGGCCTGGCCGATGACGTCGCGGCTCTGGAGCGCCTCGAGGAGCTGGGACTCGCGCAGCTCCGACGCCGTGCGCCCCTGGACCGCGTTGATCGCCGTGGCCGCGTGGGCGGCGAGGACGAGCGCGAGGTCGCGGTCGACGGCGTCGAGCCCCTCCGGGGACCACGAGTAGAAGTTCAGCGAGCCGAACCGTGGCGGGGCGCCGCCGGGGAACATGCCCGTCGCGAGCACGGCACCGAGCTCGAGGTCCTCGGCGGCGCGGGCGCCGAACGCCGGCCACGTGACGTCGAGGCCGGTCAGCCGGTCCATGGCCGCGCCGACGCCGGTGCGGTACATCGCGGTGTGGCTCGGGCCCTCCCCCACCTCGTCCTGCAGGGCGTCGGCCCGCTGGGCGACGGGGTGGCTCGCGGCCACGGTGTCCAGGCGCCCGTCCGGGTTGCGGAGCACCACCGAGACGAGGTCGGCGCCGGGCACGATCGCGTGCGCGGCGTCGACGACCCGCTCGACGACACCGACGACGCCGAGGTCGCCGGGCACGGCGAACAGCGAATCCGCCAGGGCCACGAAGGCGTCGGCGAGGCCCCCGTCGATCTCGCCGGACTCCGACGTGCTGTCGACGGTCATCGTGGTGCCCCCTCTCCTGGTCGCTGCGGGACCGGACGTGTCCGGGAAAGTATCCGCGCTCCGAGGAGGGGCGTTACGGGCAGGGGCGGGGGTCACACGATGCGACCACGAGCGGCGACCCGAGCGGCCACCCGAGCGGTCACCGGGCGATCAGCTGCCCCAACCGCTTCGTCAGCTTCACGTTCTCGCGGTAGTCGACCGGCACGACGATGACCGACGGCTTGTCGCGCCGGTCGAACGCCTCCTTGAGGGCGGGGCGGAACTCGTCGGCCGACTCGATGCGGCGGGCGTGGCAGCCGAGGCCCTGGGACACGGTGACCAGGTCGGGCGTCGTGAACTCGGTGCCGAAGTGGTGCCCGAACTCGACCTCCTGCTTCCAGGAGATCAGCCCGTAGTCGTTGTCCTCCCACACCACGTTGACCGGCGCGACGCCCAGACGGGTGGCCGTGGCGAGCTCCGCCATGTTCATCATGAAGCCACCGTCGCCGGAGAGGGCCACCACGCGACGCCGCGGCTCCACCAGCGCGGCGGAGACACCGCCGGGCACCGCGATCCCCATCGAGCAGAAGCCGTTGGAGATGATGCAGGAGTTCGGCGAGTACGTCGGGTAGTGCCGCGCCACCCACATCTTGTGGGCCCCGACGTCGCTGATGAGGATGTCCTCGTCGTCCATCTCGGCGCGCAGCTCGGCGAGGATGCGCTGGGGCTTCATCGGGAAGTCGCCGGTGTCGGCCTCGGCACCCGCCCCGGCCTCGGTGATCTCCTCGGTGAGCGACTCGCGCACCCGGTGGTGCAGGTGGACGTCCTCGTAGTGGTGCTCGTCGGTGAGGCCCTCGTTGATCGCCCACAGGGTCGCGGCGACGTCCCCGACGATCTCCACGGTCGGTCGGTAGGCGTCGTCGACCTCGGCGGGGTCGAAGTCGATGTGCAGCAGGCGCTTGGTGCGCCCGATGTTCCAGCGCGCGGGCGGCCACTCGACCATGTCGTAACCGACGGCGATCACGAGGTCGGCGGCCTCGAAGACCTCGGTGACGTAGTCGCGGGAACCGAGACCGACGGCGTACAGGCTGCGCTCGTGGCGGTCGGACAGCGCGCCCTTGCCCATGAACGTCATACCGGCGTAGATGCCGGTGCTCTCGACGAACCGCTGCAGCTGACGGCTCACGCGCGTGCGCACGCAGCCCTGCCCGACCAGCAGGACCGGGCGCTCGGCGCGGGCGATGAGGTCCAGGGCGGCCTCGATCGACTTCTCGTCGGGGACGGGGCGGCGGACCTTCTCCGGCGGCACGATCGGCGCCGCCTCGACCTCGTGCTTGGCGATGTCCTCGGGCAGCTCGACGTGCGTCGCGCCCGGCTTCTCGGCGACGGCGAGCTTGAACGCCTTGCGCACGACCTCGGGGATCGTCGACTCGTCGCGCAGCGAGGTCGTCCACTTGGTGATGGGCGTGAACATGTTGACCACGTTCATCGCCTGGTGCGACTCCTTGTGCAGGCGCGTCGTGGCGCCTTGCCCGGTGATCGCGACGACCGGGGAGTTGTCCATGTTGGCGTTGGCCACGCCGGTGACGAGGTTGGACGCGCCGGGCCCGAGCGTCGACAGGCAGACCCCGGGTTGGCCGGTGAGGCGCCCGTAGACGTCGGCCATGAAGGCGGCGCCGGCCTCGTGGTGGGTGGGGACGAAGCGCACCGGCGACTCGCGCATCGACATGAGGAGGTCGGCGTTCTCCTCGCCGGGCACCCCGAAGACGTACTCGACGCCCTCGGCCTCGAGACACCGCAGGAACAGGTCGCTCGCCCTCATGTGTCGGTCCCACTCCCCGGAGATCGGCGCGCTGTCGACCAGGGACTGATGCCCATGACGAGGGTCGGGCACACCCCGGAGCACGTCGAGGGTGGCTCCGGTCTCGTTCCGGGGGTGCTCCGGGGCCCCGCGCGCGGAGGTCGACGGAGATCAGGCTCAGCGTTGCCGGACGCGCGTGCTCGTCCCCGTGCCGGCACCGGTGTTGGACGCGTCGGTCCCGCCGTCGCCGGAGGAACCGCCGATGAGGTCGAGCGTGCCTGTCCCGGTGTCCGTCGCGGCCACGTTCCCGCCGGTGGCGCCACCGTGCTCCGAACCGGCCAGGTTCGACACCGAGTCGAGGGAGTCGCCGATCTTGAGGTCGTTGAGGAAGATCGTCGCCGGCTGCGCCGGGCCGCCGGTGTGCCGGTAGATGCCCGTCTTGAGGTAGTCGAACGAGTCGATCATCGTGCCGCGGGGCGGGCGGAAGTTCTGCAGGACCTGCTGCCCCTCGCGGTAGACCGAGACCGACCCGCCGCCGATCTCGAACTCGATGTCCATCTGCACGGCCAGGTTGCGACCCGCCTGCACCGGACCGAGGTCGCGCACGCGATCGCCCACGTTGGCGAGCCAGAGACGCCCGTCGACGACCTCGAGTGCCACCGGCGGCGAGGTGTTGCTGCCGCCGTCGTGCAGCTGCCAGATGACCTGCCAGTCCTGCGTGTCGACGGGGAAGTCCTCGGGCAGGAAGGCGCTGTAGCCGAAGAAGAGGCGCTCGCCCTCACGGATGTTCTGCGCCTCCTCCGGGCGCACCTCGGAGCGCTTCGCGCCCCCGGGGACCTCGAGCTTGACCACCTGACGGCCGGGCACGTTCGGGCTCTCGACCTGCTCCGGGTCCAGCCCGCCGCCCTCGACGTTGCCGCCGTTGGAGTCCTGGAAGCCCGCCAGCCCGGACGTGAGCGCCCAGAGCGCGCCGGTGTCGCTGCCGGCGGAACCGGTGCCGGCGCCGCCGGTGCTCGTGCCGGTGCCGCCGGTGCTCGTGCCGGTGCCGCCGGTGCTCGTGCCGGTGCTCGTGCCGGTGCCGCCGGTGCTCGTGTCGGTCCCGTCCTCGGCGCTGCCCGTCCCGCCGGCGTCGGCCTCCTCGCAGGCGGAGCCGCCGGTGCCGGGGTCGCTGGTGCCGGAGCTGCCGCTCCCGGTGCTCCCGGTGCTCCCGGTGCTCGGGCTCGCGGAACCCGACCGCTCGTCAGGTGCCGTCGTGGTGCGCGGCTGGGAGGTGGAGCCGCCCGTGGTGCGGGGATCGTCGCGCGTGCAGGTGCTCCCGGTGCTGTCCGTTCCCGCATCCCCGTCCGGCGGGGTGGTCGACCGCGGTGGCGAGCCCGACCCGGTGCCGCTGCCCGGTGTCGTCGATCGCGGCTGTGACCCCGTCCCGGTGCCGGTGCTCCCTCCCGGGGCCGTCGAGCGCGGCCCGTACTCGCCGCCGGTGTCATCGCCTCCCGGCAGGGCCGTCGTCGAACCCGAGCCGGGCGCGGTGGAGGTCGCCGGCACCGGCCCGTCCCCGCCGGTGGTGTCCGTGCCCTCGTCGCCGCCAGGCGCGAGCCCGCCGTCGGCCGGGTACTCCCCGGTGCCCGAGCCGGGGAGCTCCGTGCTGCGGGGCAGCTCCGGAGCGGTCGTCCGCGGCGCCGTCCCGCCCGGCGGGTCCGTCTCGTACCCCGAGCCACCAGGCGCCGTCGTCCCCGGGGCCGTGCTGTCGCTGCCGGTCCCGCTGCCGGTCGTCCCGGGAGCAGGGCCGTCGGGCGCTGTCGTCTCGTACTGCGAGCCGCCGGGAGCCGTCGAACCCGGTGCGGTCGTCTCCGGCGCCGTCGTCTCCGGCGTCGTCGTCTCCGGCGCCGCGCCACCCGGAGCGTTCGTCTCGTACTGCGAGCCACCCGGAGCCGTCGAACCCGGTGCGGTCGTCTCCGGCGCCGCGCCACCTGGAGCGTTCGTCTCGTACTGCGAGCCACCCGGAGCCGTCGTCCCCGGTACGGATCCGCCGGTCGCCGGCGCCGCCGACGAGGTGGTGGGCGCGCCCGACGACGCCGGCGCGCCGGCCGGGTTGGCCGTGGGCCCTTCCGCCGCCGGGAGCGAGGTGATCAGCCGCCCGAGGGACTCGGACGCCCAGCGGGTCGCGGGCGTGTTCGGGGCGACCTCGAGCTGGTCGTACCCGCCATGCTCCGGTGCGGCGACGGCCTCCTCGAGCGTCGGCGCGGTGGCGCCGGGCGTGGTGGCGCAGACGGGGTCCTCAGGAGCGCAGACCTGGATGGTGCGTTCGGCGAGCGATCCGAAGCCGCCGTCGCGCGCGGGCAGCACGCCCTGACCGGTGACGCCGTCGGGGACCGTGCGCACGTTCGGGTCGCGGGCCGGGTCGCCGAACAGACCGACCGCGAGGACCCGGTCGGCGGGCACGCCGGCCTCCTGACCGGAGCCGATCCGCGCGGCGACGTCGCCCACCACCTGCGCGCCCTGGGAGTAGCCGAACAGCATGACCCGGCCCGTCGGGCAGCCGGCGAGCTGCGCGGCGACCTGCTCGGTGAGCGCGGTGGCGGCCTGCTGCTCGCCGGAGCCGGTCTCGGGCCCGGGCACCGCGACCACGGCCAGCCGCTGCCCCACTCGCTGGACCAGGGGGTCGGTGAGGGCCCCGAGGGTCTGGCCCCCGCCCGCCCCGCTGCCGTTGACCGCGAACAGGGTGACGTCGCGGCACTCCGCGGGCGCCGGGTCGCCCGGCGCCGCCAGCGTCACCACGCCCGTGCCCACCGCGCCGACCATCACCGCGGCGGTCAGCGCCGCGGCGAACGCCAGGAGACCCACGGGGCGGCGACGGGGTCGCTCCGTGACGTCGGCCAGCGCCGGGGCCCGCCGACGTGCGCGTCGACCGGGCCGTTCCCACCCTGCGCACGGTCGCGGCGAGCGGCCGTCGTCGACCCCGCCGTCGGCGTGGACGACCAGGGGCCAGACGCTCCACGGGCTCGACATCTCCACGCGCACCGGCCGGCCGAGCCGCGCGGCCCGGCTCGCGGCGAACGCGAGGCCCTCACGGTGCGGGTCGGCGCCGCGGGGGATCGCCACCGCGGCCCCGTCGACGAGGAGCGGAACCCGGCCCGGCGTGCGATCGACCCGCAGGCGCACCACGGGCGTCGCGGGCACCGGACGACCGAACCGGTCGACCATCCGCTCCGTGGCGCTCACACGCCACCGCCCCGTACCGACCGCGCCATGCCTGCCCCTCCACCACCGTGCCCGGCCGTGACCGGGGCGGGGCGGGCCCGGCCGGGTCTCGGGAACACGGCCGGGTCGCCCTCGCCGCGCCAGCTTCGGCGAGCGCCGCGAGGCGTGGGTGCGGTTTGGGAGAACTCGTCGAAGTCTTCCCGATCGCAAACGCCCACGGCGTGTCGCGCGACCGAGCGTGTGGCGATCCTGGCGTGAGACGCCAGCGATGCCGCATCGCTGGTACCGAGCGCTACCCCAGGGCCTCGCGCAGGAAGGCGACCTGGAGCAGGAGCAGGTTCTCGGCGACGACCTCCTGCGGCGTCATGTGCGTGACGCCCGAGAGCGGCAGGACGGTGTGCGGGTGCCCGGCGGCGAGCAGAGACGACGACAGGCGCAGGGTGTGGGCGGCGACGACGTTGTCGTCGGCGAGCCCGTGCACGAGCATCAGGGGCGGCGCCGGCGTCTGCGCACCCGGGTCGTCGGTGATCGACGAGCGCGCGTAGGCGTCGGGACGCTCGTCGGGATGGCCGAGGTAGCGCTCGGTGTAGTGGGTGTCGTAGAGGCGCCAGTCGGTCACCGGTGCGCCGGCCACCGCGGCGTGGAAGACGTCGGGGCGGCGCAGCACCGCGAGCGCGGCGAGGTAGCCGCCGAACGACCAGCCGCGGATGCCGACGCGGTGAAGGTCGAGGTCGCCGACCTGCTCCGCGGCCGCGCGCAGGGCCGCGACCTGGTCGTCGAGCACCGGGCCTGCGAGGTCGCCCCACACCGCCCGCTCGTACGCCGGACCGCGACCCGGGGTGCCTCGGCCGTCGGCGATCACGACCGCGAAACCCTGGTCGGCGAACCACTGCGAGGTCAGGAACATCGCCCGCGTCGCGAGGACCCGCTGCGCGTGCGGCCCGCCGTAGGGGTCGAGCAGGACCGGGAGCTTGCGCGAGCCGGGCACGTGCCCGGTGGGCAGCACCACCGCGACCGAGGGGCCGCCCGCGTCGGTCGCCACCGGCCGGACCACCGGTTGCAGGCCCGGGGACTCGGCGTGGGAGGTCACGCCGACCGTGCGCCCGTCGGCGGTCCGCACCCAGGTGCGCGTGCCGTCGGCGTCGAGGTCGCCGCCGGCGAGCACGGTCACCCCGCCGGCGCGGCGTCCGGCCCAGACGCCGTACTGCGGGCCGACACGCGTGGCACCGCCCCGGCGCGACCACGCCCAGAGGGTCACGTCCTCAGGCCGCTCCGAGGCGGTGAACAGCACGGTGTCGCCGTCCACGTCGGCCACACCGCGCACCTGCAGCCCGCGCGGGGTCACGGCCTCGTCGCCGACGACGAGCCGCCGGGTGTCCTCGACGTCCGCGCACCGCACCAGCGCGCCGTCGCCCAGGTGCGCGGGCACGCCGGGCACGAGGTCGACCCAGACGTCGTCGGTCTCGCTGAGCAGGACGTCGGACCCGCCGGTGTCGGGGTCGACGCGACGCAGGTCCACGCGGCGCTGGTCGCGGGACGACACCGTGACGAGGAGGTCGTGGACGTCCCATGCGACGGCCGCGAGGTACTCGGTGCCCTCGCCGAGGTCGACGGTGACGCGCGTCCCGTCGAGGTCGACGAGCGCGAGCGTGACGTCGGCGTTCGCGGTGCCGGCGGCGGGGTAGGCGGTCTCGACGGGCGCGCGGTCGGGGTGCGCCGGGTCGGCGATCCACCAGCGCGTCACCGGCGCGTCGTCGACGCGGGCCACGGCGAGCTGCGAGCCGTCGGGCGCCCACCAGTACCCGCGGTAGCGGTTCATCTCCTCGGCGGCGACGAACTCGGCGAGGCCCCAGGTCACACCCGGCCCCTCGTCGCCGGCCGGGCCCGCGAGCACGTGCGTGGTACCCGTCGAGAGCTCGTGGACTCCCAGCGTGCCCTCGCGCACGAAGGCGACGCGGGCGCCCGTCGGGTCCGGGCGCGGGTCGACCACCGGGCCGTCCACCGGCAGGGGCGCCGGCCGCGCGCCCGGGACGAGCTCGACGGTGAACGCCCGCCCGGACAGCACGAACACCGCCAGTCGGGCCGCCGCGTCGAGGGCGTACTCGACGACGCCGCCGGACTGCTCGCGCACGCGCTCGCGACGCGCGCGCTCTTCGGGCGGCAGGTCCTCCTCGCCGGGGACGTCGAGCGTGAGCGGGTCGACGAGCAGGTGCTCCTCACCCGTGGCGACGTCGAGCATCCACAGGCAGGTCACCGGGTCGTCGCCCGCACGGCTGCGCAGGAACACGACACGCCCGCCGTCCGGCGAGACCGTCGCGCGGCGCGGCGCGCCGAGGGTGAACCGGCGGGTGGCGGCCTGGCGACGGGGGAAGCTCGACACACCGCGCAGTGTGCCGGAGACGGAGCGCAGCGGAGCGGAGCAGAGCTCGACCACGAACCCGCCGTGGCCGTACGCGAGCCCCGAAGCCGGTCGACGCCCCGGATAGGCTCGGAGTCGTGGTGGAGACGGAGCGGCGGAAGATCGCCCTGACCGGGATCAAGCCCAGCGGCGAGCCGCACCTGGGCAACTTCGTCGGCGCGATCCGGCCCGCGCTCGAGCTCGCGCGGACCGCGGAGTTCGAGTCGCGGTACTTCATCGCCGACCAGCACGCGCTCACGGGCACGCCCCCGGCCGGTGACATCGCGGCGTGGACCCGCTCGGTCGCCGCGACGTGGATCGCCGCCGGCCTCGACCCCGAGCGCACCGTCTTCTACAAGCAGTCCGACGTGCCCGAGACCTTCGAGCTGACGTGGATCCTCTCGTGCGTCACCGGCAAGGGCCTCATGAACCGCGCGCACGCCTACAAGGCGGCCCGCGACCGCAACGTCGCCGCCGGTGAGGACCCGGACGCGGGCATCAACATGGGGCTCTACGAGTACCCCGTCCTCATGGCCGCCGACATCCTGATCATGGAGTCGGACCTCGTGCCGGTGGGCCGCGACCAGCTGCAGCACGTGGAGATCGCCGCCGACGTCGCCGGCAGCTTCAACCACCGCTACGGCGAGGGCTTCCGCCTGCGCGTCCCCGAGGCCGTCGTGCCGCCCGAGACGACGGGTCACACGCTGCCGGGGCTCGACGGGCGCAAGATGAGCAAGTCGTACGACAACTACATCCCGCTCTTCCTGCCCGCGCCGAAGCTCAAGAAGCTGGTGCGCCGCATCCCGACCGACTCCACGCCGGTCGAGGCGCCGAAGGACCCGGACTCCTCGTCGGTGTTCCAGATCCTCGCGCAGTTCGCCGAGCCCGACGTCGTGGCCGACACCCGCAAGCGGCTCGAGGCGGGCGGCGTGGGCTGGGGCGACCTGAAGAACCAGCTCGCCGACGTGCTCGAGACCCAGCTGGGGCCGTTGCGCGCCCGCTACGAGGAGCTCGTCGCACCCGACAGCGAGCTGGACGCGATCCTCGCGCGCGGCGGGGAGATCGCCCGCGAGCAGGCGTCGCGGACGCTGCGCGGGGTGCGCCGCGCGGTGGGGGTGGAGGTCTGAGGACCTAGGGCGCGCTGGTCGCGCGGTCGGCCGGCTCGGCGTGCCGCCGCGGGGCGGGCAGCCCCTCGACGACCTGGTCCCACCCGGCCCGGCGGCCGAGCTCGTCGGGGGTCTCCGGCACCTCGGGCAGGTCGCCGAGCCAGAGGCGCAGCGGGCCGGTGTCGAGGGGGCGCAGCGCGCCCTCGGGGTCGGTGGCCTCCGCCCGACGCCGCAGCCAGGTCCCGAGCGCCAGGGCGGTGACGACCGACGCGACGCACCAGCCGACCACCAGCACAGCGACCCACATGAGGACCGGCACGAGCACCTCCGACGTCGGGGCGGGGATCGCGGTGACCGAGCGTGCCCGGTAGCCCACCGCGTGCGTTGCCCCGAGGATGACATCCCGGACATCGCGAGGGGGCCCTTCTCACTCGATCGGACGTCGCGACTTCGACCATTCGGCGCGCAAGAACGACCGCCGACAGGTGACGGAGGACCGTTCGTCTCACGTCATACTCTATTCGTCGCGCATCAGGGTGCTCCGCTGAACGCGTTCTCAGGTGGCGTGCAGCGCAGCGACGATACGCCCGGCGACCGCAGCCGACTCGTCCGGAGAGCCGTACGGGTGGCGGGGCCCGAGGAAGAACCGCAGCCCGTCCTTCGGCCGCCGCGGGATGACGTGCAGGTGCAGGTGCGGCACCGACTGGCTGATCACGTTATTGATCATGATCAGCGAGCCCGGTGCCTCCATCGCCGACTCGACGGCCCGCTCGAGGTGCTGGGCGAGCGCGAAGAAACCCGGCAACTCGTCGGGCGGCAGGTCGGCCAGCGTCGTCACGTGGGTGCGCGGGACGAGCAGGACGTGGCCGTGGAACACCGGCGACGTGTCGAGGAAGGCCATCGTCGACGGGCCGTCGTGCACGACGTCGGCCGGGGCGTCGCCGGCGAGGACCGCACAGAAGGCGCAGGGCTTGGTCTTGCGCGGGGGCACGCGCCGAGCGTGTCAGGTGTCCTGACACCCGTGACGCCCGGGCGACCCGAACCGCGCAACCTGCGGGGACGCATCGGCCGGGTCCGTGCGTTGCATCGGACATGGGTGCACCGACGATGCTGGTGATCGGCCACGAGGTCTCCGCAGAGACCGCGCTCGTGCAGGCGGGGACGCTCGTGGGCTGGGCGGCCGAACGCGGGATCGAGATCGTCCCCGGCGTGGCCGGCGAGGCGCTGCCCGCGCCGGGGACGCTCGACGCCGTGGCCGTGCTGGGCTCCGGGCAGGGCGCGTGGGACGACGCGGTGCCCTGGCTCGCCTCCGAGATCGCCTACCTGGAGTCGGCGATCGCCGAGGACGTCCCGATGCTCGGCTTCTGCTTCGGCGGGCAGCTGCTCGCCCGCGTCCTGGGCGGAACGGCGCACGCCGCGGACGGCCGCCACGAGAACGGCTGGCGGGAGATCACCACCTACGCCCCGGAGATCGTGTCGCCGGGCCCGTGGATGGAGTTCCACTTCGACACGTTCACACCGCCGCCGCAGGCCGAGGTGCTCGCGACGTCGGAGCGCTGCACCCAGGCCTTCCGGGCCGGCGCGCACCTCGGGGTGCAGTTCCACCCCGAGATCACCCCCGCCGAGCTCGAGACGTGGATCCGCCGCTGGACCGGCACGCCGCTCGAGGCGCGGCTGCCGGAGTTCGGTGTCGACCGTGACGCGCTGCGCGCCGAGACCGTCACGCGCGCGGAGGAGTCGCGCGCCGCGAGCTGGGTGCTGTTCGACGCGTTCGCCGAGCGGGCCGGTCTCGTCCGCGATGTCATGGTGCGGTGACGGCAGACCTCATGAAGGTCCGCGTCGGGCTCGGCGCCGGCCCGTCGCGGGACGACCCGGCGGCCTCGACGCTCGAGCTGGTCGACGGCTGCGAGGCGCGGGGCATCGACTCGGTGTGGTTCCCCGACCGCATGGCCGCGCCGGCCGTCGAGCCCCTCGTCGCGATGAGCTGGGCCGTCGGGCGGACGACGTCGCTCAAGGTCGGCAGCGGGGTGATCGTCCTGCCCGGGCGCAACCCGGCGGTCGTCGCCGCGCAGCTCGCCTCCCTGGCCGCCCTCGCGCCGAAGCGGATCCTGCCGGTGTTCGGTCTGCGCCCCGCGACCGCGGCCGAGCGCACCGCCTACCCCGTGCCCGGCCCCCGCGCCGGGGTCTTCGAGGAGGCCCTGACCGTCGTGCGACGGCTGCTCACCGAGGAGTCGGTGACGTTCCACGGCGAGTTCTTCACCCTCGACGACGCCGTCGTCGAGCCACGCGCCCGGCGCCCGCTCGACCTGTGGCTCGGCGGGCTGGTGCCGGCCGCGCTGCGCCGGGTCGGGCGTCTCGCCGACGGGTGGCTGGCCTCGTTCGTCACCCCGGCCGAGGCCGGCGCCGCCCGCGCGACGATCGCCGCCGCGGCCGCCGAGGCCGGCCGTGAGGTCGAGGAGGACCACTACGGCACCAACCTGCTCGTGCTGCCACCCGGCACGTCCGCCCAGGACGCCGATCGGGCCCGCGCCTCGGCGGTGCACCGGCGCCCGGAGCTCGACCCGCGCGACCTCGTCGCCGACGGCTGGGACGACGCGCGCCGACGTGTGCAGCGGTACGTGGACGAGGGCATCACCAAGTTCGTCGTGCGCCCTGCCGTGGCGCCGGCGTCGTGGCCGGGGTTCCTCGACGAGTTCGCCGAGCACCTCGTGCCGCTCGAGACCTAGAGTCCCCGGCTCGCGAGCACCCGCGTCAGCACGATCACCAGGACCACACGGGCCGGGTTGACGCGCGGCGGGTGGTAGCGCTCGGTGTAGCGGCGCTCGCCGTCCGCCACCGTCGCCGGGTCGTCGCGCACCACCGCGAGCCCCTCGAGGGTCGACCACCGCCGGCCGTCGACCTGGGTGAGCGCCACGCGCGCGCCCGCGTCGCCGCCCAGGCGCACGTGGCGGGCCTTGGCGCTGTGCCCCGAGGTGAGCACCCGGGCGACCGCCGTGTCGAGATCGAGCGTGCAGTTCACCGGCACCACGTGCGGCGATCCGTCCCGGCGCAGCGTCGTGATCGTGCTGACGCGGTGGTCGCGCCAGAACTGCGCGAACTCCTCGCCGCGGCCGCGCAGGTCGGACGGCGTGACGGTCGGCGTCGGGGTCATCCGGCGATCGTGCCCGGCGCGGTGATCACCCGCCCGGGCCGGGGGTGCGCGTCACGGTGGTGGCGATCCACGCCCAGAACCGGGGATCCAACGGCGACGTCGTCGGGATCGCCATCTGGGGCTCGACCGTGTACGCGACGGTCCGGTTGGAGCCCTGCCCGTTGCCCACGGACTCGCCGACGACGTTCGAGTCGCTGTCCCCGCTGGCCGTCGTCCGCCGGGAGGTCGGGCCGGAGGACGAGTCCGAGGAGCCCGACGAGTCGGAGGAGCTCGCCGTCGACCGCGACGTCGACCGGCGCGTCGTGGGATCGGACGTCTCGTCGTCGGCGCTCGCGCTCGACGAGCTCGACCGCGTGCTCGACCGCGTGCTCGGGTCGGACGAGGAGTCGGTGGACGAGGAGTCGGTGGACGAGGAGTCGGTGGACGATGTCCGGGTCCGGGACCGGCTGGACGCCGCGGTCTCGTCGTCGTCCGCGGACCCGGTGGTGCGGGCCCGGGTCGACTCGGTCGTGGCGTCCCCGTCGGGCGCCGACGTGGAGCGCGCCGAGCCGCCGGAGCTGCCCGTGGTCCGGCCGGCGCTGCGGTCGCCGGTGCGTGCCGGCTCGTCGGCGGCCGTGGTCCGGTGGCGCGTGGTCAGCGACGCGCCGGTGGTGGGGTCGACCGTGGTGGTCGTGCCCGCCTCGTCGTCGACCGTGGTGGTGACCCCGGTCGACGGGTCGGTGGTGGTCCGCGGCGCCGAGCGCCGGTCCCCGTCGGACACCTCCGTCGCGTCCGCCGGCAGCGGCCACCCCTCGGGGGTCGTGGTGGGCCGGCTGCGACGGCCCTCGGAGCCGGTGTCCTCGCCGGCCTCGCCGGCCGCCGGGTCGCCCGGACCGCCGGGCTGGCCGTAGGTCGGCCACCCCTCCGGCGTCGTGGCCGGCGCGGCGCTGGTGGTCGCCTCGTCCGTCCGTCGCGGCTGGGTCCGGTCGCCGTCGCCGGGCACGAGGTCGGGCAGCAGCCCGCCGCCGCCACGGCTCGCCTCGTCGTCGCGGCCGCCCTCGCGCTCCTGGCCGCCGGTGCGGTCCTGGCCGCCGCCGGTGCGGACCTGGCCGCCGCCGTTCCCGCCGCCGTTGCCATCCCCGCGACCCGGCTCGTCGCCGCCCCGGCCGCCGGTGCCGGCCCCGCCAGCGGTGCCGCCACCACCACCGGTGCCGCCGCCGTTCCCGGGCAGGAGATCGGGCAGCAGGCCGCCACCGTTGCCGTCACCGTTGCCGCCACGGTTGCCCGGACCGTCGGCACCGCCGCGACCCGACGTGTCGTCGTCCCGGCCGCCCCCGTTGCCGCCCCCGTTACCACCCCGGCCGCCGGGGGATCCGGTCGGCTCGTCGCGCGTGGGGTCGGGCAGCAGCGGGAGGTCGAGCACGGGGCCCGGATCGTCGTCGGTGGTCGGCGTCTGCGGTGGGTTCGCGGCGGCGCCCGTGTCGCGCGGGCCCGTCGGCTCGGCCGCCGGGGCCGGACCCGAGCCGTCGGCACCGGGCAGCGGCACCGCGTCCACACCCGGGACGAGCTCGTCGAAGCCCGGCGGCGGGGTGGCCGGCTGCTCGGACCCGGGGTAGGCGGGCTCGCCGGGCGAGGCCGGCGCGGAGGACGAGGGTCCGAGCGCCCGCGAGCCGGGCAGCGGGATCGGGGTCAGCGGCGGGGCGACGTCGTCGGGGAGGGAGCTCTCGGGAATCGCGCCGTCGGTGCGGGGCGCGTCGGGGAGCGCCTGAGGGGCGCCGCCGTCCGACGTGGACCCACCCGAACCCGGCGCGCCGTCGGAGGAGTCGTCGACCTGCTCGGAGGTGGTCGGCACATCGGTCGCGTTGCCGGTCAGACCCGCCGCGTCGTCCCGGGGACCACCCGGCACGACCGCCGTCCCGACGCCGAACAGCGCCGCCACCAACGCCACCGTGAACAGGCTCGTGATCACGATGTTGCGTGGTGTGCGGAACGGCCACGGTCGCGGACGCGGTGCCGGGTTCCAGCCTCGGGACGAGGTGGACGGCATGCAACCCCCTTCGCAACATGCCCGCCCCCGACAGCGGTCCGCAGCTCCCACGGCTCCGGAGATCCATACGGTACGCCGGAGGGATGCCCCGGGTCAGCCGTCTCGTGGTGTCCACGAAGAATTGGGCAGGCACCATGGAGCCCGTGGGTGTCGAGCCCGGGACGCGCGCGGACGGGCGCCCCGTGACCGCGGACCGGCCGTCCCCCCACCTCGACCTCGACCTGGCCACGGTGCGTCACGCCTATCGCACGATGCGCAACGCGCTGCCCGGGATCGAGCTCTGCTACGCCGTGAAGGCCAACCCGCACCCCGACGTCCTCGCCCTCCTGGTCGCCGAAGGGGCCTCGTTCGACCTCGCGAGCGTCGGCGAGCTCGACCTCTGCCGGATGGCCGGAGCCGGTCCGGCGGGGCTGTCCTGGGGCAACCCCGTGAAGAAGATCACGGATGTGCGCGCCGCCCGGGCCGCCGGGGTCACCCGGTTCACCAGCGACGCCCCCGCCGACGTCGAGCTCCTCGCGCGGGAGGCCTCGGGTGCGGTCGTCGGGGTCCGGCTCGCCGTGGGTGACGACGGGGCGGCGACACCGTTCGCCGGCAAGTTCGGCGCGAGCGAGGACGAGGCCGTCGCGCTCCTCGCGCAGGCGCGGGCCGCCGGGCTCGACGCCGCCGGCATCGGGTTCCACGTCGGCTCCCAGCAGCGGGATCCGTGGGCCTGGGTGCGCGCGATCGACGCCTCCGCGCGCGTGGCCGCCCGGCTCGGCGAGCACGCGCCGCGCGAGCTGAACCTCGGTGGCGGCTTCCCCACCCCCCACGCCGGTGGCGCCACGCCCGACGTCGGCGCCTGCGCGGCCGCGATCCGCGACGCCCTCGCCCGGCACGCCGCGTGGTGGCGCCCGCGCGTGCTCGCCGAGCCGGGCCGAGCGCTGGTCGCCGACGCCGGTGTGCTGCGCGCCGAGGTCGTCCTCGTCGCCGAGCGCGCCGGACGGCGCTGGGTGTACCTCGACGTCGGCCGCTACCAGGGCCTCGCCGAGACCGAGGGCGAGATGATCGTGTACCGCCTGCGTACGCCCGGCCGGAGCGGGGAAACCGGTCCCGTCGTGCTCGCCGGGCCGACCTGCGACGGCGACGACGTCCTCTACCGACACGCCGACGTCCGTCTCCCCCGAGACCTCGTGCCCGGCGACGTCGTCGAGTTCCTCGGCGCCGGCGCGTACACCGCGAGCTACGCCTCGGTGGGCTTCAACGGCCTGCCGCCCCTGCCCACGTACGTCCGCGAGATCCCGGAGGAAGGTGGAATTGACCACCACGCCCGCGAGCACTGAGCCCGTCACGTTCGCCGGACGGCACGTCCTCGCCGAGCTGCGCGGCGTCGACCCCGCCGTCCTCGGCGACGAGCGGCACGTCGCCGACGCCCTGCGCCGCGCGCTCGACGCCGGCGGCGCGACCGTCCTCGACGTCGTCGCGCACCGGTTCCAGCCGCAGGGCACGACGGTGCTCGCGCTGCTCTCCGAGTCACACGCGTCCGTCCACGCCTACCCCGAGGCCTCGGCGGCGTTCGTGGACGTGTTCACCTGCGGCATCCAGGCGGACCCGGAGCACGTCGTCGACACCCTCGGTCGCGAGCTGGGCGCGACCGACGTGCGCGCCCAGGTGGTGGCCCGCGGCGCCGGGCTCGCCCCGGCCGCGGGCGGGCGCGAGGTCGACGAGCCCCTGGCCGCGGGTATGCGACGGCGCTGGCGCCTCGACGAGGTGCTCTGGCGGGGACGCACGGAGTGGCAGGACATGATGGTCGCCCGCACGGCGCAGGGGGTCTCGCTGTTCTGCGACGGCGAGCGCCAGTCCACCGAGGCGAGCCAGCTCGTCTACCACGAGGCCCTCGCCGTGCCCCCGATGCTGCTGGCCGACGAGCTGCGCTCGGTGCTGGTCGTCGGCTCGTCGGAGGGTGTCGTCTCCCAGCTCGCGGTCGCCGCCGGCGCCACGCGCGTCGACCACGTCGACATCGACACCGAGTGCGTCCGCCGCTGCGCCGACCTGCTGCCCTACGGCTACTCCCCCGACGAGCTGGCGGCGGCCGAGCGCGGCGAGGGTCCCGTGCGGATGCACGACGCCGACGGCTGGCAGTTCCTCGTCGACGCCGCCGCCCGCGGCGACCGGTGGGACGTGGTGATCGTCGACCTGCCCGACGAGCCCGTCGAGATCACCGACCCCGCGCAGCACGCCCGCCTGTACGGCGAGGAGTTCCTGCGGCGATGTTCGGAGGTCCTCGCCCCCGGCGGCGTCGTCTGCTCGCAGGCGGGGTGCCCGACGCTCTGGCGCCACGACACGCTGGGCCGCATGACCCGACGGTTCGACGACGTCTTCGGCACCGTGCTGCCGTACTGCTCCGACGAGCACGAGTGGGCGTACCTCACGGGTCGCGTCGACCCCGTCGACGACCCGGTCGCCCTCGCGATCTCGCGCCTCGACCGCTTCCCGACGCTGACCTCCATCGACGCCGACGCCCTGCGCCGCGGCGCGATCCTGCCGTTCGCACTGCGCGCGGGGGCGTCCTGAGTCGCCCCGGCGCCACCGTGGATCCAGGTTCTCGCTCTGCTCGGGCTAGGACGACGACAGCGCCGCGGCGAGCTTCTCCGGGATCCCCGGGGCCTTGGACCACGCCTTCGTCTCGGGGTCCTGGACCACGACGACGTAGACGTTGCGGCCGGTCACCGCGACCTCGTCGGCCGAGCGGTAGACGGTGAACCCGAGCGTGAAGCTCGTCGTCCCCTGCCGCTCGCACGACACCTCGACCCGCGCGTCGTCACGCCACCGCACCGACCCGCCGTAGTCGAGCTCGGAGTGCACGACCATCACGTCGACGCCCGAGGCGATGAGGTCCGGGTACGCCAGCCCGACGTGCTCGAGGAAGCCGGTGAAGGCCTCGTCGAACCACGTCAGGTAGTGCCCGTTGAAGACGACGCCCTGCTGGTCGATCTCCGCGTAGCGCGGGACGACCGGGAACGCGTAGCTCACTGGCGCAGCTCCGGGAAGTCCTCGTCGCGGAACTCGCCCTCGGGGGCCGCGGCGTCGGGCCCGGGACGCAGCTCGTGCTCGCGGCCGCGCAGCTCCACCCGGCGGATCTTCCCGGAGATCGTCTTGGGCAGCTCGTAGAACTCCAGGCGCCGCACCCGCTTGTAGGCCGGCAGGTTCTCGCGCGCGTGGCGCAGGATCGCCAGCGCCGTGTCACGCGAGGGCTCGAAGCGCGACGAGAGCACCACGTAGGCCTTGGGCACGGCCAGGCGCAGCGGGTCCGGCGACGGCACGACCGCGGCCTCGGCGACCGCCTCGTGCTCGATCAGCACGCTCTCGAGCTCGAAGGGGCTGATGCGGTAGTCGGACGCCTTGAACACGTCGTCGGAGCGGCCGACGTAGGTGATGTAGCCGTCCGCGTCGCGGGAACCGACGTCGCCGGTGTGGTAGACGCCGCCGCTCATGACCTCGTCGTTGCGCGCGGGGTCGTCCTTGTAGCCCACCATGAGGCCGAGCGGACGGTCGGTGAGGTCGATGCAGATCTCGCCCTCCGTGATGTGGGGGCCGCGCTCGCCGGTCACCGGGTCGACCAGCACGATCGGGTAGCCGGGCAGCGGGCGGCCCATCGAGCCGTCCTTGACCGCCTGCCCGGGCGGGTTGCCGATCTGCAGCGTCGACTCGGTCTGTCCGAAACCGTCGCGGATGGTCATGCCCCAGGCCTCGCGGACCTGCTCGATGACCTCCGGGTTCAACGGCTCGCCGGCGCCGACGAGCTCGCGCACCGGCACCTGCACCCGGGTCAGGTCGGCCTGGATGAGCATCCGCCACACCGTCGGCGGCGCGCAGAAGGTGCTCACGCCCTTCTCGACGACGACATCGAGCAGCTTGTCGGCGTCGAACTTGGTGTAGTTGTAGATGAAGATCGTCGCCTCGGCGATCCACGGCGCGAAGACGTTGGACCACGCGTGCTTGGCCCAGCCCGGCGAGGCGACGTTGAGGTGCACGTCGCCCGGCTGCAGGCCGATCCAGTACATCGTCGAGAGGTGCCCCACGGGGTAGCTCGTGTGCGTGTGCTCGACGAGCTTCGGCTGGGACGTCGTGCCGCTGGTGAAGTAGAGCAGCAGCGTGTCGGAGCCCTTGGTGGGTGCGTCCGGTGTGAACTCGGCCGGGGAGTCGTAGGCCGCGGAGAAGTCGAGCCAGCCCGATGGGTCCGGCTCCGCTGCACTCCGCGTCCGCGGCTCGGTGATGTCGCCTCGATTCCCCTCCTGGCTGCCGACGGCGATCTTCGTGTACTCGCCGGGCACGTCGTCGAACTTGTCGACGTCGACGTCGCGGACGATCACGTGGCGCGCGGCGCCGCGGTCGATGCGGTCGCGCAGGTCGGCGGCGCCGAGCATCGGCGTGGAGGGGATGAGGATCGCGCCGAGCTTCATCGCCGCGAGGATCGAGTCCCAGAGCTCCACCTGGTTGGCGAGCATGAGGACGATCCGGTCGCCGCGCCCGACGCCCTGCGCGCGCAGCCAGTTGGCGACGCGGTTGGAGCGCTCGCTCATGTCGGCGAACGAGTACTTCGCCTCGCGGCCGTCCTCCTCGACGATCCACAGCGCGGGGCGCTGGGCGGTGCCGGGGTCCGCGCCGATGGCGTCGAAGTGCTCGAGGGCCCAGTTGAACTCGTCGAGCCGCGGCCACGCGAAGTCGCGCAGCGCGGCGCCGAGGTCCTCGCGCCGTTCCAGCAGCAGGTCCCGCGCCCGGCGGAACTCGGTGGCGGCCTTGCTGAGCTCGGGCACGGCGGGGACCTCCTACGTGACGCCGGTGGCGAGGCGGTTCTACCACCTCGCCACCGGTGTCGCGCCTGCCTACGTGAGCAGCTTCCGCAGAATGAGGAGCCCCACGAGCGCGCCGGCGGCGTAGACGGCGTACTTCACCTTGGGGTCGGCCCACTTCTGTGCGGCCATCTCCTTGCCCTGCTCCGAGAGCCGCTGCGGGTTGGCCCGCTCGGAGAGCTCGTCGAGGGCTCCGGCCAGCGCCTCGCGCGCCTGCTGGATCTCCTTCTCGATGGCGTCCGTGTCCCGTGCCACGGCACCTCCCGTGCTGTCGTCGGTCGCGCTGACCGTCGCTCTGTTCGCGACCGGCCGGTGGTCGGCGGCTATCCTGCCCGCCCGTGACCGCCGATACCCGCCTGGCCCCCGGTCAACCCGCCCCGGACTTCTCGCTGACCTCCGATCAGGGGGAGACGGTGTCCCTCGCAGACCACCGCGGGCACCGTGTCCTCGTGTACTTCTACCCCGCCGCCATGACGCCGGGGTGCACCAAGGAGGCCTGCGACTTCCGCGACAACCTGGCGACGTTCAACGACGCCGACGTCGCTGTCCTGGGGATCTCGCCGGACAAGCCCGAGAAGCTCGCGACGTTCCGCGACAAGGAAGGCCTGACCTTCCCGCTGCTCTCCGACCCCGACAAGTCGGTGATGCAGGCGTGGGGCGCCTTCGGCGAGAAGACGATGTACGGGAAGACGACCACCGGTGTGATCAGGTCGACCTTCCTCGTCGACGCCGAGGGGAACATCGAGGAGGCGCAGTACGGCGTGAAGGCCACCGGCCACGTGGGCCGGTTGCTGCGCGATCTGAAGCTGTAGGGGTGCCGGCGGCGGGAGTCGAACCCGCACTGCCACCCTCCTAAGGGGTGTGCCTCTGCCTTTGGGCTACGCCGGCTCTGCGCCGACCCTACGAGACCCCGGTGCGCGAGTGTGCGCGCATCGAGGTCCACAGAGCGTCTTGACCTTGATGGGCGCACACTCGACGCGCACTGCCCCTACAGGAACGCCCGGACCGCCGCCGCGACCTCGTTCGCAGCTTCCAGGGGCACGAAATGGCCGACGTCCTCGAGGTGGTGCACGCCGCGCAGGTCGGTGAACGCGCGCTCCAGGCCCTCGGCGAGCCGGGGAGGGAAGAGCGGGTCCTGGTCGCCCCACAGCACGGTGGTCGGCACGGTGACCGGGGACGGCGGGTCCTGCCCGCGCATCGCCAGCGCCGTGCGCAGGGTCGCCGAGCCCGAGCGATACCAGTTGACCGACACCGTGAACGCGCCCGGCCGCGCGTAGGCGTCCACGAGCTCGTCGGTGACCGCTGTGTCGACGGCGATCCCCCGGTGGCCCCAGTGCCCCCAGAAGTACTCCAGGTAGGCCCGGACGTTCGCCGCCGACCCGTCGACGAGGTTCTCGACGAGGTCGAGCTGGTGGAAGTCCTGGTACCAGAACTCGGCGCGATGGTCGTCGTCGAGCGACGCCGCCGCCGACCCGGGGTGGATCGCGTTGCCGAGCACCAGCGCGCGGACCCGCTCGGGCGAGGTCCGCGCGATGTGCGAGGCCGTCGTCGACCCCACGTCGTAGCCGACGAGCACGGCGGAGTCGAAGCCCAGGTGGTCCATCAACTCGAGCACCGCCGCACCCTGGGCGTCGCGGCCGAAGTCTCTGGCCGGACGTGACACGTCGCCGGGACGGAACGAGGCGCCGAAGCCAAGCAGGTCGGGCACCACCACCTGGGCGTCGCGCTCGAGCAGCGGCAGCAGGGCACGGTAGTCGGACGCGGCGCCGGGCCAGCCGTGCAGGCAGACCACCGGGACGCCGTTGCCCTCGTGCACGTACGAGATCACGTGATGCCGAGTACCCGGAATCCCGCGTGCGACGACAGTCGTCGTGCCGTGTGGCCCTGCTCGCCGAGCCAGCGGGCGAGCGAGTCCGAGCCCAGGTTCTTGCTCACCACCAGGTACGACGACCCGTCGACGCGCGGCAGCCAGCGCAGCAGCAGCTCGTGCAGCGCCGCCTTCCCTGAGCGGATCGGCGGGTTCGACCAGAGCTCGGCGAAGCGCGCGGCGTCGGGCACCTCGTCGGGCCGGCAGGGGCGTACGTTCGTCAGGCGCGCGGCGGCCGCGTTGGCACGCACGAGGTCCAGCGCGCGGTCGTTGACGTCCACGGCCCAGACCGTCGACGACGGGCGTTGGACGGCGAGCCAGAGCGCGATCGGGCCGTAGCCGCAGCCGAGGTCGAGCAGGTCACCGGTCTCGGCGGGGTCGGGCGCGTTCTCGAGCAGCACGCGGGTGCCCTTGTCGAGCCGGCCGCGGGAGAACACCCCGGAGTCGGTGGTGAGGTCGAACGCCACCCCGCCGACCTCGAACCGGAACGGGACCGGGTCCGACGGCGAGGTCGGCTGCTCGGAGAAGTACTGGTCGGTCACGACACCACTAACCGAGTTCCGCGAGTCTCGGGATCAGCCCCCGCAGGGCCCGCGACCGGTGCGACACCGCGTCCTTCTCCTCGGGCTCCATCTCCGCCGACGTGCGCGACTCGCCCTCGGGGACGAACGCCGGGTCGTAGCCGAAGCCGTTGGTGCCGCGCGGGAGGCGGATGAGGCGGCCGGGCCAGCGCTCGACGACGACGATCTCGCGCCCGTCGGGGTGCGCGGCGGCCGCGGCGCAGACGAACGCGGCGCCCCGGCGGTCCTCGGGGACGTCGGCCATCTGGTCGAGCAGGAGCGCGAGGTTCGCGGCGTCGCGCTCGACGCGCGAGGTCGAGCCGGACCCCTTCTGGCTGCGTCCCGACCAGCGCGCCGACAGCACACCCGGCATCCCGTTCAGCGCGTCGACGGCCAGCCCGGAGTCGTCGGCGACGGCGAGCAGCCCGGTCGCCGCGGCGGCGTCGCGCGCCTTGGCCAGCGCGTTCTCCTCGAACGTCGCGCCGGTCTCGGGGGCCTCGGGGAACGCGGGGACGTCCTCGAGCCCGACCACCTCCCAGGTTCCGGCGAGCCCACCGGTCAGCCGGCGCAGCTCGGCGAGCTTGGCGTCGTTGCGGGTGGCCAACAGGATCTTCACGGCAGCTCTCCCGGGTACGGCTCGGCGAGCGCGGCGGCCTGGAGTTCGGTGAGGCGGGCGCAGCCGGCGAGCGCGCTGTCGAGCATGGCGTCGAGGGTGGCGCGGGTGTAGGTGGCGCCCTCACCGGTGCCCTGGACCTCGACGAGCGTGCCGGTGTCGGTGGCCACGACGTTCATGTCGACCTCGGCGCGCGAGTCCTCCTCGTACGGCAGGTCGAGGCGCACCCGGCCGTCGACGACGCCGACGGAGACCGCGGCGATCGAGCAGGACAGCGGCTGGGGGTCGGCGAGACGCTTGTGGTGACGCAGCCAGGTCACGGCGTCGGCGAGGGCGACGTAGGCACCGGTGATCGCCGCGGTGCGGGTGCCGCCGTCGGCCTGGAGCACGTCGCAGTCGAGCTGGATGGTGTTCTCGCCGAGCGCACGCAGGTCGATCGCGGCGCGCAACGCGCGGCCGACGAGGCGGCTGATCTCGTGGGTGCGCCCGCCGACCCGGCCCTTGACCGACTCGCGGTCGCTGCGGGTGTGCGTCGCCGACGGCAGCATCGCGTACTCGGCGGTCAGCCAGCCGAGCCCGCTGCCCTGGCGCCAGCGTGGGACGCCCTCGGTGACGCTGGCCGCGCAGAGCACCGTCGTCCGCCCGAAGGAGACGAGCACCGACCCGGCCGGGTGCTGCTGGAACCCCCGCTGGATGTTGATCTCGCGGAGCTCGTCGTCCGCCCTGCCGTCGCTGCGTGCCACGGGCGACCACCCTAGGAGTCACCGGGCACCGCGCCCGCCGTCGGGCCCTCCGTCGGCGACCGGCACCGGGCGCGACGAAGGAGCGCCTCGGGTCGCGTCGTGGCGGCGGGCAGAACCAGCCTGCTATGCGGCGGCGGTCGTCGTGGCGCTCTTCGTGCCCGCCCCGCGGCGGCGCGCCGAGAAGCAGGAGCCGGCGCGCGTCGAGCGTCGGCGTGTCGCGCAGCGAGGATGTGGTGATCCTGGCCTGTGACGCCAGCGATGCCGCATCGCTCGTATCCCCCTAGATCGTGTAGCGGCCGTCGGGGACGACGAGTTCCGTGGGACCCGAGAACTCCTCGCGGGCCTCGGCGAGCAGCGCCGGGCCGTCCTCCCACGCGGGCACGTGCGTGAGCAGCAGCCGCGCCACGCCGGCCTCGCGGGCGGTGCGCCCGGCCTGGCGGCCCGAGAGGTGGACGCCGGGCGGTCGTTCGGGGCCGTCACTCCACGTCGCCTCGCAGAGCAGGACGTTCGCGTCGCGCGCGAGCCCGATCAGTTCGCGGCAGGGTCCGGTGTCGCCGGAGTAGACGAGCGAGCGGCCCTCGTACTCCAGGCGGATGCCGTAGGCCTCGCAGGGATGGTCGACCGGCGCGCTGGTCAGGGCGACCGGCCCGATCGCGGCGGGGCCCTGGGCGAAGGGACGGTACGAGAAGACGTCGGTGAGGTCGGTGGCGACGCGCTCGTCCGACGACGGCGCGTAGGCCACGGCGAGACGGACCTCGGTCTCGGTGGGGCCGTGCAGCGGGATGACCTTGCCGGGACCGTCCGGGTGCCAACGCTGGTGGACGATCAGCCCCGAGACGTCCGCGCAGTGGTCCGGGTGGAGGTGCGAGAGCACCAGGGCGTCGAGGTCGAACGGGTCCATGTGCCGCTGGAGGGCACCGAACGCACCGTTGCCGAGGTCGAGCACCAGGGACGTGTCGTCCGCGCGCACGAGATAGCCCGAGGCCGGGGAGTGCGGACCGGCGCCGCTGCCGGAGCATCCCAGGACGATCAGTTCCACGCGCGCACCCTACGGGCCGGACCTGCCCGTTCGCACAGGCCCACGGGGACCACACCGCTCACGAGACGAAACCGATATCCGCACACCTCAGGGCACGGCGGGTGTTCCCGTCGGTCCGGCCCGGCGCCGGTCGGCGGCGACGGCGACCCGGGCGGCGAGCACCCCGCCGATCGCGCCGCACAGGTGGGCCTGCCAGGAGATGCCGGGGTTGCTCGGGAACACGCCGAGCAGCAGGCCGCCGTAGATTCCGAACAGGACGACGGCCACGACGATCTGGGCCGCCGAGCGCGCGAAGAAGCCGCGGACCAGCAGGAACGCGAACCAGCCGAAGATGACGCCGGACGCGCCGATGGTGGACCCGGGGCTGCCGATGAGCCAGGTGCCGACGCCGCTGACGACCCAGATGACGGCGGTGACCGCGACGAACTGACCCAGCCCGCCCGCGAGCACGAGGAACCCGAACACGAGCAGCGGCACGGTGTTGCTCGCCAGGTGATCGAAGCCGCCGTGGAGCATCGGCGCCCAGAGGATGCCGCCGAGCCCCTCGAGGCTGCGCGGCACGATGCCGTCGTCGTCGAGACCCTGCGGCGGATCGAGCGCGACGAACACCGTGCGATCGGCCAGCTCGATGAGCCAGAGCAGCGCCACGATCCCGACCATGAGGATCGCCGCCCGCAGCGGCTGTGCGGGCAGAATGCGGGGTGACGGACGCGCCGGGCTGGTCACGCCGTCGACAGTACGGCGACGCGCGCCGGATCCGCGTGGGGTACGACCCTGAGAATGACCGGGGTCGCTCGCCGTGAACGTTCGTCGCATCCACCGGGGAACGCCGAGCGTCCCGCTCGGGATCACCGTGGCGCAGCGCCGGTGTACAGCTCGGCCGCGATACTCACGAGTTCGGCGACGGGTCGTGATCGCGAGCCGGCGGGCCACGCCGCGGCCACGATGTACGGGCTGGCATCCTGCACCGACCGGTAGACGATGTCGGGGCGAGGGTTGCGCTCGGCCAGCGGAGCCGGGATCAGCGCCACAGCCTGGCCGAGCCCGACCACTTCGAGCAGCTGCGTCGGGTCGCTGACTTCCGGGGCGGAAGCTTCACGACCATCCGCTGTCGGTCGGTCGGAGTCGCCGTCCTGGCCCGTCCAGAACGCCCGCTCCATCGGAGTCTCCTCGGGCCACGTGGGCACGGGTTCGCCGCGAAGATCACGGCACCGCAGCACGCTCTGGTGGGCCAACCGATGCTCGATCGGAACGGCGACCACCCGCGGGTCGGTGGTGAGCGGCATGGAGTCCAGCCCCCGATCGTCGTAGGGGGAGCTGACGAGGGCAGCGTCGGCTCGACCGTCCCGCACCATGTCGGCCTGCGCGCGGTAGCCACTGACCGCGATCTCGACGGGGACCGCGTGGGGGCGGCCGGCGTAGGCGTCGACGATCAGCTGCAGCATGCCGGCGGCGATGCCGGGCTTCGCGGTCACGACCAGCGGCGGCTGCGGCTGAGCCGCTCGCCGCGCCCGGCGCTCGAACCGGTCGAGCACATCCAGAGCGTGGCGCGCATCGTCGAGCAGCCCCGCGCCGTACTCGGTGATCTCAACGCGGTGCGTGTCCCGCCGGAACAGGTCCGCGCCCAGTCGCCGTTCGAGCTCGCGGATCGCGCGGGACAGGGGCGGTTGGGCCATGCGCAGCCGCTCCGCCGCCCGCGTGAAGCTCAGCTCCTCCGCGACCGCGACGAAGAACCGCAGATCGCGATCTCGGAGCCCGGCCATACCGTCAGAGTACAAGCAATGACCGACCGAGTCTTTCCTTCGGTCGACTCGTCCGTGTTCCACTGGACGTACTCTTACCGCCGATCGGAGGAACCGTGTCCATCACTTTCCCGTCGCTGACCGAATTCCCGTTGAGCCGGATCGGCAAGGGCGCTGGTGATGCCGGGCTGCTCGTGCTCCGGCTCGCGGCCGGCGTCATCTTCATCGCTCATGGCTGGGGTGATATCAGCCAGGAAGGCGGGGTGAGTGCCAACGTCGAGAACTATCGCGATGCGGGAATCCCCTTTCCCGAGCTGAGTGCGCCGATGGGGGCGTACACGCAGTTCCTCGGCGGAATTGCCGTCATCGTCGGAGCGCTCACCCGCGTGTTCGCGCTCGGTTTCGCCATCGTGATGCTCGGAGCGCTGATCTGGGTCCATCCCGGCGAGCCGCTCGTGACGGGGGAGGACGGCAGTGGCTCCGGGTTCGCCTTGATCATGGGCGCTGCCTCTGTGGCCCTGCTGCTCGTCGGTCCCGGACGGCTCAGCCTCGACCGGCTGTTCGTGCGCTGGCGTGGTCAGTCGAGGCAACCGGGGCGGGTCTAGGCCCAGAGCTGGCCTTCGAGCGCGTCGGCGGCTTCCTCGAGCGTGCCGCTGTAGGCGCCGGTGGACAGGTACTTCCACCCGCCGTCGCAGACGACCATGACGATGTCGGCCTCGTCGTCCGCACCGGCGGCCTTCTCGGCCTGGGCCAGGGCGGCGTGCAGGATGCCGCCGGTGGAGATGCCCGCGAAGATGCCCTCCTGCTCGACGAGCTGGCGGGTGCGCCGCAGCGCGTCGTACGCCCCGACCGAGTAGCGGCCGGTGAGCACGTCGGGGTCGTACAGCTCGGGCACGAAGCCCTCGGCGATGTTGCGCAGGCCGTAGACCAGCTCGCCGTAACGGGGCTCCGCGGCGATGATCTGGCAGTCCGGCTTGTGCTCGCGCAGGAAGCGTCCGGTGCCGACGAGCGTGCCGGTGGTGCCGAGGCCCGCGACGAAGTGGGTGATCGTCGGCATGTCCCGCAGGATCTCCGGACCGGTGCCCTCGTAGTGCGCGAGCGCGTTGGCCGGGTTGCCGTACTGGTAGAGCATCACCCAGTCGGAGTGCTGGGCGGCGATGTCCTTGGCCGTCGCGACGGCCTGGTTCGACCCCCCGGCGGCCGGCGAGAAGATGATCCGGGCGCCGTACATCTCGAGCAGCTGGCGACGCTCGGCCGAGGTGTTCTCGGGCATGACGCAGACCAGCTCGTAGCCCTTGAGCTTGGCCGCCATGGCCAGCGAGATGCCGGTGTTGCCCGAGGTCGGCTCGAGGATGGTGCAGCCGCGGGTGAGCCGGCCGTCGGCCTCGGCCGCCTGGATCATCCGCAGCGCCGGCCGGTCCTTGATCGACCCGGTCGGGTTGCGGTCCTCGAGCTTCGCCCACAGCCGCACGTGCGGCGCCGGCGAGAAGGACGGCAGCCCGACCATGGGCGTGTCGCCCAGGGCGTGGATCAGGGAGTCGTACCGGGTCATGGGATCCGGGGTCTCAGCGCCCGCCGGCCACGGCCGGCAGGATCGTCACGGTGCCGCCGTCGGGCACCTGCGCGTCGAGGCCGCCGCTGAAGCGCACGTCCTCGTCGTTGACGTACACGTTGACGAACCGGTGCAGCGCGCCGTCGGTGACCAGCCGGTCCTTGATGCCGGGGTGGTTGGCCTCGAGGTCGGCGATGACGTCCTGGAGCGTCGAGCCCTCGGCCTTGACCTGCTTCTCCCCGCCGGTGTGGGTGCGCAGGATGGTCGGGATCGAGACGGTGGCGGACACGGATACCCTCCGGTTCGGATGTGCGGGTGTTCTGCGGTGGACAGCGTCGCACGGTGACGCGACATTCCGTGACCCAGCGCGGACGCCGGGTTCGGAGGCGTCAGGAGCCGGCGGGGTCCGGGACGTCGTCGGAGCCGGTGTGGGCGAACATGTAGTTCTCGACCACCGCCACGTCGTCCTCGACGACCGCGCCCGCGTCGTCCAGCAGGAACGAGCGCAGGTCCGTCTCGGAGTCCGGGCCGGTCAGGGCGACGATGACGAAGTGGACCCCCGGCTGGAGGCCCATGTACTGGATGTCCTTCTCCGACGGGTACGCCTCGGGCAGGCCGGTGTCCGTGAGCGGGCGGCGCGGCACCCGCGTGTGCGAGTGGAAGACGACGACCGGCTCTTCGCCGCGCTCCTCGCTCTCGCGGTGCACGCGCAGCTGCTCGCGGGAGTCGAACGCGTAGTCGCTGGAGACCGCGTCGGTGTTGGTCATCGGGATGTAGCGCTCGGGCCGGTCGGACCCTTCCGGGCCGGTCAGCTGGCCGCACGCCTCCAGCGGGTGGTCCCGGCGGGCGTGCGCGACCATCTCGTCGACGAGATCGGCCCGGATCACCAGCACGGCATCCAGGGTACGTGGATGCGTCCGGGTCAGCCCGTCAGCATTGTCACTGCATCAGGCTGGCGACCAGCGAGTCCTGCAGCCACGTCAACCAGTGGTAGACGGGCAGGTGGTCGGCGCGGGGGTCGTCGGCGGGCAGCTGCTCGGGCATGTCCTCGGTGACCTCGAGCGCGACGCCCAGGGCCAGCCGCACGTCGTTGACGGCCGAGAGCCACTCCTCGGCCTGCGACGGCGCGAGCTCGACCCGCCCGCCCCCGGCGGGGCAGGTGGCCAGGACCGTGGCGATGGCGTCCAACTTGGCCTCGATGAGTTCGGGCTCGCGCACCGAGCGCATCGCCGCGGACAGCTCCCCGGCGTCGTCCTGCTCCGACGACGCGAAGTCGGGCAGCAGGCGGGCGAGCACCGGGTCGTCGGGCGCCGTCGACGGGCCGGTGCGGATGCCCGTGAGCGCCGCGAGCTCGTCGTCGGGCGCGGCGGCGTTGCGGCCGGTGAGCATCTGCTCGACCTGACCCATCAGCCCGCGCAGCACCGACGCCTCGGGGCGGTCGAGCACGGCGACGTAGCGGACGCGGTCGCCGCGCCCCTGCCTCTTCCACGCCTTCAACGGGGAGCCTTCACCCGCGCTAGCTCGCCCGCTGCATGGTCGCCCAGAGGCCTGCCGCGTGCAGGCGGGACACGTCGCCCTCGACCTTCTCGCGGCTGCCCGACGAGACCGTCGCCCGCCCCTTGTGATGGACGTCCATCATCAGCGCGGTGGCCTTGGCCTTGTCGTAGCCGAAGAGCTTCTGGAACACGTAGGTCACGTACGACATCAGGTTGACCGGGTCGTTCCAGACGATCGTCTGCCACGGGGTGTCGGCCAGGGTCGCCTCGTCGAGGGACTCCTCGGTCCGTTCGTCGACGTCCGGCTCGGCCGGAGCGGACAGACGCACCTCGGGCGGCGCGAAGCGAAGCGGAGCTACCGCGCCGGAGGCCGAACACATGCCTCCATGGTGACACTTCCACCGGCGGACCCGCAGGGGGCAGGCGGTTCTCGGCGGTCCGGCTCCCCGATCGGCGTGCTCCCCTCGTTGCTCCGTGTCCTCCTAGGCTGGCCGAGTGACCTATCCGGGGCCGAGCACGGCGCTCCTCACCGACCAGTACGAGCTCACGATGCTCGACGCCGCCCTCGCCGACGGCACGGCGCAGCGGCGCTGCACCTTCGAGGTGTTCGCGCGCAGCCTGCCCCACGGGCGGCGGTACGGCGTGGTCGCGGGCGTTCCCCGCCTGCTCGACGCGATCACCCGGTTCACGTTCGACGCGCCCGAGGTCGCCGTGCTGCGCGACGCCGGCGCCGTGAGCGACCGCGCCGCCGAGTTCCTCACCGGGCACCGCTTCTCCGGCGACGTCAGCGGCTACCCCGAGGGAGAGCTGTACTTCCCCGGCTCGCCGGTGCTCTCGGTGACGGGGACGTTCGCCGAGTGCGTGCTGCTCGAGACGCTGGCGCTCTCGGTGCTCAACCACGACTGCGCGATCGCCTCGGCGGCGGCCCGCATGACCACGGCGGCCAACAGCCGCCCACTGATCGAGATGGGCTCGCGGCGCACCCACGAGGAGGCCGCGGTCGCCTCGGCGCGCGCGGCGTACCTCGCCGGGTTCCAGGCCACGTCGAACCTCGAGGCCCACCGCCGCTTCGGGGTGCCGACCACCGGCACCAGCGCCCACGCGTTCACCCTGCTGCACGACACCGAGGCCGACGCGTTCCGCGCCCAGATCGAGGCTCTCGGGGCGGGGACGACGCTGCTCGTCGACACCTACGACATCACCCAGGGCATCGCCACCGCGATCGAGGTCGCGGGCCCGGAGCTCGGTGCGGTGCGCATCGACTCCGGCGACCTCGGCGTCATGGCCCAGCGCGCCCGCACCCAGCTCGACTCCCTCGGCGCGACGAGGACCCGCGTGGTGATCTCGGGTGACCTCGACGAGCACGCGATCGCCTCCCTGCGTGCCGAGCCCGTCGACGCCTACGGGGTCGGCACGTCCGTGGTCACCGGCTCCGGCGCGCCGACCGCCGGGATGGTCTACAAGCTCGTCGAGGTCGACGGGCGCCCGGTGGCCAAGCGCAGCTCGTCGAAGGAGTCGCGGGGCGGCGCCAAGTCGGTGCTGCGCCGGCACAAGCCGACCGGCACCGCCGTCGAGGAGGTCGTGCACCGCCTCGACGCCGAGGTCGAGGTCGGCGAGTACGACCGCGTCGTCCCCGTCCCCCTGGTGCTCAAGGGCGAGCTCGTCGGCGAGCTCCCGACCCTCGACGAGTCCCGCGAGCACCTACGCCGCCAGCTCGTCGCGGTGCCCTGGGAGGGCCTCAAGCTCTCGCGCGGCGAACCCGCGATCCCCACGACCTTCGTGCTCTGAGGCGCGCCGGCGGGACGCAGCGAACGGGTATCTCGCTGCTTCTATGCGCGCGAGGTCCCCGTTGATCACCTCAAGGCGCGCCGAACAGAGGTGAGGGAGTCGCGTCCTCGAGGGTCGGATCGGTCACCGACGGTTCCCTGGGTCCGGGGGTCGTCGACGTCGTCGGCGCCGCCGTGGAGGTCGGGGGCGGCGTCGGCGGCGTGGTGGCCGCCGGGGTCTCCGTCGCCCCGGTCACGGTCGGCGGCTCGATCGGGGGCGCCGGGGTCGGGGCCGGCGCGATGGCCAGGACCTCCGGGACCTCCGGGGCCTCCGGGACCTCCGGGACCGCCGGCACCGAGGACGCGCAGGGAGCCGGCGGCAGTTCCGGCGCCGGGGCGCCCGCCGCGTAGGCGGCCTCGATCGCGAGCACCCGGGTCACGTGGGCGTCGGAACGGTTGTAGGCGAACACGGCCGCCGCGCGCCGCGCCGGGTCGGAGAGGTCGGCACCGCCGGCGCAGAGGTGGCGCCCACTGCCGACGGCCGCGTCGTCGACGTCGTCGACGTCGGCCACGCCGTCGGCGTCGCCGTCGGCGCCGTAGATCGCCCAGCTCGACGGGAGGAACTGCATCGGGCCGGCGGCGAGGTCGACACCCGGGTCGCCGTCGAGGCGCCCGCCGTCGGTGTCGACGAGCAACGGGTGGCCGCCGGTGCCGTCGAGGCGCGGGCCGCGGATCGGTGTGATCGTCCGCCCGTCGACCGCGACCGCCCCGGCGGCGGCGTGATCGGACTCGACGCGCCCGATCGCCGCCACCAGCGTCCACGGCAGCCGGCAGGCGGGTTCGGACCTGCCCAGCGCGGTCTCGGCGCCCCGGTAGGCCTGCCGCACGCGCGCCGGGATCCCGGTGGCGTCGACGGGCCCTGCGGCCACGGGCACCGGGGCCGGCGGCACCCGAGCCCCGGGTGGCACGCCGGTCGCCCCGAGCGCCCCGACGTCGATCGGTGCCTCGGCGACGTGCGCCGACGGGTGCGGCACCGCGTCGGTCCCGGGGAGCCCCAACGACACGGCGACGGCCAGCACCGGCAGCGCGAGCACGCCGGCCGCGAGCAGCACCGCGCGACGCCGCTCGGCCACCGGGGGGTCGGTGAGGTCGAGCTCGTCGGGAGGACGGTCGAGGTCCTCCGGCAGGGGCCGCCAGGGGGTCCTCGTCACGGGAGCCGCCGACGGCGCTGTCGCGCATCCCGGCGATTCCGCCGCATCCTGCCCCCGCTGGATCCGTGACGAGATCGGTAGCGAGAGTGACGCTAGAGACAGAAGGGACGGAACTGAACACAGATCACCGGTCCGTGGCACCCCCGTAGGCTCAACGCCATGACGACCGCACTCATCGTCGTGGACGTGCAACTCGACTTCTGCGAGGGCGGCTCGATGGGCGTCGACGGCGGGGCCGCGACGGCGTCGGCGATCAGCGCCTTCCTGGGGCGATCGGCGACGCGGTACGCCCACGTCGTGGCCAGCCGCGACTACCACGAGGACCCCGGCGACCACTTCTCCTCGACGCCCGACTTCGTCGACTCCTGGCCGCCGCACTGCCGGCTCGGGCACCCCGGCGCCGCGTTCCACCCCGACCTCGACGTCCACCGCCTCGAGGAGGTCTTCACCAAGGGCCGCTTCGAGGCCGCCTACTCGGCCTTCGAGGGCCACGCGAGCGACGGGCATCTGCTCACGCCGTGGCTGAGCGCCCGCGGCGTCGACGCCGTGGAGATCGTCGGCATCGCCACCGACCACTGCGTGCGCGCCACCGCCCTCGACGCCGCACGTGACGGCTTCGCGACCACCGTGCTCCTCGACCTCACCGCGGGCGTCCTGCCCGAGACCACCGCCCGCGCGCAGGAGGAGATGGCCGGGGCCGGCGTGACGCTGACGGGGTCGGCACGCTGAGCGGTTGGGCCCCGGTCGCCGCGCCGCCCGGCGACGTCCCCGTCCCACCCGCGGTCCTGGCCGTGGCGCGTGGCGAGGAGGTACGGCCGATCTGGCGCAACGAGCTCGGCGGGCTCACGTTCGCGCTCGGGACCGGGCGGTTCGCGAAGTGGTCGCCGCCCGGCGCGCCCGACCTCGCCGTCGAGGCCGACCGCCTGCGCTGGGCCGGCCATCACACGCGAGTGCCGACGGTCCTCGACGCCCGCCCCGACCTGCTCGTCACCACCGCCCTCCCGGGACGAAGCGCGGTCGAGCCGCGGTGGATCGCCGCGCCCGAGCGCGCCGTGGAGGCCGTCGGACGCGGACTGCGGGCCCTCCACGATGCGCTGCCCGTCGCCGGGTGCCCGTTCGACTGGTCGGCGCCCGCCCGCGTGGCCGACGCGCGGCGCCGCTCCCACGAGCCGAGGGCGTGGCACCCCGACCACCGGGCGCTGACCGTCGACGACGCGTTGACCGCCGTCGCGGAACCGCCCCCGGTCGACCGCCTCGTCGTCTGCCACGGCGACGCGTGCGTCCCCAACACGCTGCTCGGCGAGGACGGGTCGCCCGCCGGGCACGTCGACCTCGGCGGTCTGGGCGTGGCCGACCGGTGGGCGGACCTCGCCGTCGCCACCTGGAGCACGATCTGGAACTACGGCCCCGGCCACGAGAACGCCCTGCTCAGCGCCTACGGCGTGGCGCCGGACCCGGTGCGGACGGCGTACTACCGGCTGCTCTGGGAGCTGGGGCCGTGAGCCTCCATGGAACCGTTCGGCCCTCTCCGTAGTCTGAACCGTCGTGGGAGACGCGAGCACGGACACGATCACTGGGCCTCCCCCGGTGGCCGAGCTGCTCGCGGCGGCGGTCTCCGCGCTCGGCGGCAGCGAGCGCGAGGGCCAGCAGCAGATGGCCGCCGCCGTGGAGCGCGCGCTGCGCACGGGCGAGCACCTGGCCGTCCAGGCCGGCACGGGCACCGGGAAGTCCCTGGCCTACCTCGTGCCTGCCGTCCGCCATGCGCTCGAGAGCGAACAGGCCGTCGTCGTCGCGACCGCCACCATCGCCCTGCAGACCCAGCTCGTCGACCGCGACCTCCCGCGCCTGTCCAAGGCGCTCGAGCCTGAACTCGGCCGGGAGCCCACCTTCGCGATCCTCAAGGGCCGGGCCAACTACCTCTGCCTGCACAAGATCCAGAGCAGCGCGCAGGCCGAGGACCCCGTCGACGAGCAGCTGTTCGATCCGTTCCAGGTCTCGGCGCTCGGCCGCCAGGTCACGCGCCTGCACGAGTGGGCCGAGAAGACCACCACCGGGGACCGCGACGAGCTCGTCCCCGGTGTGCCCGACCGCGCGTGGCGCCAGGTGTCGGTCAGTGCCCGGGAGTGCCTGGGCGCCGCGCGCTGCCCCGTCGCCGAGGACTGCTTCTCCGAGCACGCCCGCCACGCCGCCGGCGCCGCGGACATCGTCGTCACCAACCACGCCATGCTGGCCATCGACGCCATCGAGGGCCGCGCGGTGCTGCCCGACCACGACGTGGTGGTCGTCGACGAGGCTCACAACCTCGTCGACCGCGTGACGTCGGTGGCCACCGGCGAGCTCACCGCGGCGACGGTCACGGCCGCGGCCCGGCGGTGCGGCAAGCTCGTCGACGAGTCGCTGTCCGACGCCCTGCTCGACGCCGGCGAGGGCCTCGGCACGGTGCTCGAGGACGTGGTCCCCGGCCGGTGGGAGCGCCTGCCCGAGCCCGTCGGCCGGATGCTCTCGTCGATCCGCGACCGGGCGTGGGCCTGCCGCCAGGCACTCGGGCCCGACCGCGACAAGGGCCGCGACGAGTCGGGGGAGCACGCCGAGAGCGCCACCTCGCGGAAGTTCGCGCTCGCGCTCGTCGAGGAGGTCCACGACGTGGCCGGGCGCCTGCTCACGGCGTTCGACCGCGAGGACCCGGCGACCCGACCGGACGTGGTGTGGCTGTCCGAGACCGAGCGGAACTCGACCACGACGCGCACCCTGTCCGTCGCGCCCCTGTCGGTCGCCGGGCTGCTCGCCGCGCGGTTGTTCGGACGGTCGACGGTCGTGCTGACGTCGGCGACGCTCGCGCTCGGCGGGTCGTTCGACGCGCTGGCGAGGCAGTGGGGCCTCCCCGCCGGCGGTTCCCGCGAGATCACCGAGCCGATCCCCGACGAGGGCTCGGGCCACGCCAACGACCCGGCCACCAACCTCGTCTGGCACGGCCTCGACGTCGGCTCGCCGTTCGCGCACGCGAAGGCCGGCATCCTCTACATCGCCCGCCACCTGCCCCCGCCCGGGCGCGACGGTCCGTCCCCGGCGATGCTCGACGAGATCGAGGGCCTCGTGCGCGCCGCCGGCGGGCGGGCGCTCGGCCTGTTCTCGTCGATGCGGGCGGCCAGGCAGGCGGCCGAGGACCTGCGCGGGCGCTGGGACGGCACCGTGCTCTGCCAGGGCGACGACTCGACGGGCACCCTGGTCACGAAGTTCGCCGCCGACGTGGGGAGCGTGCTGTTCGGCACCCTGTCGCTGTGGCAGGGCGTCGACGTGCCCGGCGCGTCGCTGCAGCTCGTCATGATCGACCGCATCCCGTTCCCGCGGCCCGACGACCCGCTCGTCTCGGCCCGTCAGCGCGCCGTCGACGCGCGCGGCGGCAACGGGTTCCTGACGGTGTCGGCGACCCACGCCGCGCTGCTGCTCGCCCAGGGGGCCGGCCGGCTGCTGCGCGGCACCGGCGACCGCGGCGTCGTCGCCCTGCTCGACTCCCGCGTCGCCACCAAGCAGTACGGCGGCTTCCTGCGCGGCTCCCTGCCGCCGTTCTGGACGACCCAGGACCCGGCGGTGGTCCGGGGCGCGCTGGAGCGGCTGCGCGGCGCGTGAGTCAGGCGGTCCGGAAGACCGGCCGGCCGATCTCGGCGCGCCGGCGTTCCGGGTCGTCGGTATCGCGCGGCCCGACGAGGTAGGTCTCCTGCACCGGGCCGTCGACGCCCACGGCGTGCTCGAGCGGATGACCTGGGCCGTCGCGATCTGCTCGGGGCCGTAGTAGCGGTAGCCGGTGTGCGGGTCGACCGCGTCGGGGGGTCAGCAGGCCGGCCTCGTCGTAGCGGCGCAGCGTGCGTACCGGCAGATGACCGACGACGGGGGCGCATCGCGCGCCTGCACATCACGCCCCGCGTCGCCGCGGGGTGACCGTGGGGGTGTTCGAGCGATGCGGCATCGCTGGCATCTAGAGACGCGCCAGGAGGGCGTCGGCGAGGCGGTCGGGCGCGCCGGCGGCGCGGCGGAGGAAGAGTTCGGGCTCGATGAGCTCCAGCTCCATGACGACCGGCTCGCCGTCGACGCGGACCAGGTCGACGCGGGCGGCGGCGACGTCGCCCGGGGCGAGGGCCAGGGCCGCCTCGGCCACCTCCACCTCGCGGGTGGTCGGGGTGTGGTCCTCGAGGCGCCCGCCGTGCTTCTCGTGCACGAGGAAGCCGCCTGCGGCGGGGAGCTTGCGCACCGCGTGCGACCACGTCCCGCCGAGTCGGATCAGCGACACCTCGCCGTCGCGCCCGATGCTCTCGACGGCCGGCTGGACGAGGACGTCACCGACGCCGAGGAGGTCGGCGACGGTGCCGCGCAGGTCGTCGGGGTGCCCGAGGAAGGTTCCGCGGCCGCCGGCGGACACGGCCGGCTTGATCACCACCGGCCCGCGACCCAGGTCCTCGGGCGTCGCGCCCCCGTGCGGGAGCAGCGTCGTCGGCACCGTCGGCACGCCCGCCTCGGCGAGCTCCACGAGGTAGCGCTTGTGGCTGTTCCAGGTCAGCACGGGCAGTGGGTTCACCAGGCGCGTGGCCGCCGCGACCTTCGTCGCCCAGGCGAGGAAGTCGTCGCGGCGCTCGGTGTAGTCCCAGGTGGTGCGGACAGCCACGAGGTCGGCGTCGGCCCAGCCGGCGGTCTCGTCGTCCCACGGGGCGTCGGCGGCGTCCACCCCGTGGGCGCCCAGCGCCGCGACCAGCGGGCGGGTCTCGGCGTCCGAGCGCTCGCTGCGCACCCGGGAGCCGGCGACGAGGACGCGCGTCATGACGCACCCGCCCGCCCGGCCACACACGTCACGGTCCCCGGCGCGACCTCGGTGAACCCGGCGTCGCGCACCGGGACGATGCCGTGCCCCTCCCACGCCGCCCGGCCCGTGGGGTCGGCGTCGAGCGCTGCCACCCAGCGGGCCCACTCCGCGCGCGACGCCGGGCGGACCGACGCCTGCAGAGCATCGGCCGGATCGGCGCCGTCGGCACCCAGCACCGTCGCGAGGATCATGCTCGCGTGTCCGACCTGGGCGGCGGCCTTGCCCACGGTCTGCTCGACCTCCGGGCTCAGCCAGATCACCGGCCGGCCGGGCGAGGGGGGCCCGGGCTCGTCGGCGGGGAGGTCGGTGCCGCCGATCTGCAGGCGCCGGACCTCGTGGGGCACGTCGTCGACCGGCCCCGGCACCAGCGCGCGCACCAGCTCGCCGACCGTCACCCCCGGCACCTGCTGCACCGCGCGCCAGTGCGCCGTCCGCGCCCGCCGGGAGAGCTTGCGGATACGCCCGGCGCCCGCCCAGGTCGCCACGGCGTCGTACCACTCCCCCTCGGGCGCGGCGCGCTCGTCGAGGCAGAGCGCGACGGCCGCGGCGGCGGCCGCCTCGAGCACCGCCGTGCGCGTCGCCGGGAGACGAGGCGGAGCAGAGCTCGACCCGTCGGTGCCGGCCCGCTCCAGGCGCAGGATCAGCGTCATCGCCCGCACGACCCCGTCGGCCGGTTCCCCGTCCGAGTCCCAGGACGCCGGACGCTCGTCCGCCTCCGGTGCGGCGGCTCCCCTCTCGGCGGGCTCCCCTGATCGCTGCGTGCCGCCCTCCACCAACCACGGGCACACCCGCGCCGCCAGGGGCGCCAGCGCCGAGAGCTCCGGCACCAGGCTCGTCGCTCGGGACGGGCTCCGCCGCGCCTCGTCTCCCGTCACAGCGGGACCCGGCGCAGCAGTCCCTCCGCGGCGTCGGCCACCTCGATCTCGTCGCGGGTCACGCCGAGGATGAACAGCACCGCGTCGAGGTAGGGGTACGACAGCGCGGTGTCGGCGGCGGCCGCGACCACCGGCTTGGCGTTGAACGCCACGCCGAGCCCCGCGGCCGCGAGCATGTCCAGGTCGTTGGCGCCGTCGCCGACGGCCACGGTCTGGTCGAGCGGGACGCCGGCCTCGGCGGCGAAGCGCTCCAGCGCCACCGCCTTGCCCGCGCGGTCGATCACGGTGCCGATCACCCGCCCGGTGAGGCGTCCGTCGACGATCTCGAGCTCGTTGGCTGCCGAGAAGTCGAGCGACAGGTCCTCGACGAGGCGGTCGATGATCGTCGAGAAGCCGCCCGACACCACGCCGCAGCGGTAGCCCAGGCGCTTGAGCGTGCGCACCGTGGTCCGTGCCCCCGGGGTCAGCTCGAGCTCGTCGGCGACCTCGTCGAGGGCACTCACGGGCAGCCCGGCCAGCGTCTCCACGCGCTTGTACAACGACTCGGCGAACTCGATCTCACCGCGCATCGCCGACTCGGTGATCGCGCGGACCTCGTCCTCGCAGCCCGCGCGCGCGGCGAGCATCTCGATGACCTCACCCTGGATCAGCGTCGAGTCGACGTCGAAGACGATGAGCCGCTTCGCGCGCTGGGCCAGCCCGACCCGCTGCACGGCGACGTCGCAGCGCGCCCGGCGACCGGCCGCGGCGAGCGCCTGGCGCAGCGCGGTGTCGTCGGGCGGATCGACCGCCGGCAGCGAGACGCGCAGCTCGAGACCCGTCACGGGGTAGTCGGCGATGCGCCGCACCCGGTCGATGTTGACGCGCAGTGTCGCGAGGCCACGGGCGACCTCGGCGAAGTTGGCCGCGGTGATCGGGCGGCCGAGCACGAGCACGACGTGGGTGGAGAACGGGTGCACCGCCGACGCGTCGCCGCCGGTCTCCACGCTCACCGACAACCCCAGCGAAGGCATCGTCAGCTGCAGCGCCGCCTCGAGACGGGCCGGGTCGCCGGGCAGCGTGACGAGAGCGGACAGCGTGATCCGGTGGTGGATCGTGGCCTGCTGCACGTCGAGCATGGCCGCCTCGTGCTCGGCCAGCACGGCGAACAGCGCCGCGTTGACGCCCGGGAAGTCCGGCCCGGTGACGGTCACGAGGACCGGCACCGGGTCGGGCCCGGGATCGGCGTCGGGAGAGACGGGGTCGGACAGTACGGCTGTCGGCTCCGGGAACTCGCCGTCGGACGGGAGGTCGGGGACCGCGCGGCTCACTTGTTCCGGGGGTCGGAGCCGGGGAGGTGCTCCTGACCGGTCTGCCCCGCCGCGGCCTCACCGATGCTGGCGTGCCCCGAGCCCACGTGGGCCTCGAGCCGGATCCGTTCGGTGAGGTGCGGGTAGTGCAGCTCGAACGCGGGGCGCTCGGAGCGGATCCGCGGCAGCTCCGTGAAGTTGTGCCGCGGCGGCGGGCACGACGTGGCCCACTCGAGCGAGTTGCCGTGGCCCCAGGGGTCGTCGACCTCCACCGGACGCCCGTAGCGCCAGCTGTGGAACGCGTTCCACAGGAACGGCAGGGTGGAGGCCCCGAGGATGAACGCCCCGATCGTGGAGATCGTGTTGAGCGTCGTGAACCCGTCGGTGGGCGCGTAGTCGGCGTAGCGCCGCGGCATGCCCTCGTTGCCGACCCAGTGCTGCACCAGGAACGTCATGTGGAACCCGATGAACGTGAGCCAGAAGTGGAACTTGCCCATCCGTTCGTCCATCATCCGGCCGGTCATCTTCGGGAACCAGAAGTAGATGCCGGCGTAGGTGGCGAACACGATCGTGCCGAACAGCACGTAGTGGAAGTGCGCCACCACGAAGTACGAGTCGGACACGTGGAAGTCCAGCGGCGGGCTGGCCAGCAGGACACCGGTGAGGCCGCCGAAGAGGAACGTCACCAGGAAGCCGACCGAGAACAGCATCGGTGTCTCGAACGTCAGCTGGCCGCGCCACATCGTGCCGATCCAGTTGAAGAACTTGATGCCGGTCGGCACGGCGATGAGGAACGTGGTGAACGAGAAGAACGGCAGCAGCACCGCGCCGGTGGCGTACATGTGGTGGGCCCACACCGCGACCGACAGGGCCGCGATCGACAGCGTCGCGTAGATCAGCGTCTTGTAACCGAAGATCGGCTTGCGACTGAAGACCGGGAAGATCTCGGAGACGATGCCGAAGAACGGCAGCGCGACGATGTAGACCTCGGGGTGCCCGAAGAACCAGAACAGATGCTGCCAGAGGATCACGCCGCCGTGCTCGGGCGCGAAGAGCTGGGCGTCCAGGTGGCGGTCGGCGGCGAGGCCGAGCAGCGCGGCGGTGAGGATCGGGAACGCCAGGAGCACGAGCACGACCGTCACCAGGATGTTCCAGGTGAAGATCGGCATCCGGAACATCGTCATGCCCGGGGCGCGCATGCAGACGATCGTCGTGACGAAGTTGACGCCACCGAGGATGGTACCGAGACCGGAGACGACCAGGCCGACGATCCAGACGTCGGCGCCGAGGCCCGGCGAGTGCACGACGTCCGAGAGCGGCGTGTAGGCGAACCAGCCGAACGCGGCGGCGCCGTCCGGGGTGAAGAACCCCGACACGACGATGATGCCGCCGAAGAGGAACAGCCAGTACGAGAAGGCGTTCAGACGCGGGAACGCGACGTCCGGGGCACCGATCTGCAGCGGGACGATGTAGTTGGCGAAGCCGAAGAGGATCGGCGTCGCGTACAGCAGCAGCATGATCGTGCCGTGCATGGTGAACAGCTGGTTGTACTGGTCCACCGACAGGATCTGCAGACCCGGCTGCGCCAGCTCGGCGCGCATGAGCAGCGCCATGAGCCCGCCGACGAGGAAGAACCCGAACGACGTGACCAGGTACAGGATCGCGATGTCTTTCGGGTCCGTCGTCTTGAGCATCCGCCCGACGAACGATCCACGCTTCGACTCCCGCGCCGGGTACGGCGTGGTCGCGATCGGCTTGGGTGCGACGGCGGTCACCACTGCCTCCTGCCCACGTACTGCCTCCTGGTCGGCCCCGACGCGCGAGGCCCTCGGCTGACCCCGCGATCGTAACCGGACCCACCAGGGCGGGCGCGTCGGGTGACGACGCCCTGTCGTAGATGCGGGCCCGCCCTCCTCATCGGACGCGGACGTCGGTCTCGTTGCCGAAGACCTGGTTGGCCCCGTCCGGGGGTCCGCCCGCGCCCCGGAGCACCAGCCCGGCGCGGTTCCCGAACACCGTGTTCCCGACGAGGTCGGCGGGCACCTCGTCGGTCAGGACCCCGTAGCGGTGGTTCTCGCCGATCACGTTGTCGCGGGCCGCCACGTCCTGGGAGCCGCCGACGAGGCGCATGCCGTCCTGCCGGTTCCCCCGCAGCTGGTTGCGCTCGACCACGACGCCCCGCGAGACCTCGGTGACCTCCAGGCCCGACCCGCCGTTGCCGTAGACCGCGTTGTCCCGCACGGTCGTCCGGGCGGACTTGTTGACGTTGATCCCGTGGACGCCGTTGTCGAAGCTCTCGTTGCCCTCGACCACGTTCCGGTCGGACTCGTCGTGGAGCACGATGCCGTGGTGACCGTTGCGGTACACGACGTTGCCGCGCACCACGCTGTCCACGCAGTCCTCGGCGAGGATGATCCCGTGCTTGCCGTTGTCGTGCACGACGTTGCGCTCGATGACCAGCGCTGACGAGCCCGTGTGCGGGTCGACGCCGTAGACGAGGTTGCGGGCGAACTCGCTGTCGCGGACGGCCAGGCCGCGGACCTCCGCGGTGTAGAGGCCGTAGAGCAGGCCCGTGACGAGGCTCCCGGTGATCTCGCCGGTGGTGGACCGACCTCGCCAGCTCAGACCGTAGGAGCCCACGTCGGCGAACCCGAGGTCGTGCAGCTCGGCGCGATGAATCTCCATCCGCGCACCCCGCTCCGCGGCGAGGAACGCCCGACCGTCGGCAGGGTCCCCGTCGGTGCGCCCACGGCCCGGGTCCCACGACACGATGCAGGTCCCCTCCACCGCGAGTCCGCCGCCGTCGGCGACCACCGAGGCCACCCGGCCTGCCTCGCTGGTCAGCCGCAGCTGCCGTACCGACGGCGCGGTGACACGGAGCGAGGCGCCCGCCGCGATGCGCAGGCCCGCGTGCAGCGTCCACCGGCCCGGAGCGTCCTCCCGCAGCGCCGCCGGGACCGCCCGGGCCAGCGCCGGGAGCTCGACGTCGCGTCCGCCCGTGAGCGTCACCGTGCCGGTCGCCGGGTCGGTCGTCGCGGCGACCGGTCCACCGGCGGTGGGCGCGGGCAGCTGTCCCGGCGACGGCCCGCCCGCGGCGTCACGCAGGCACGGTCGGGCCGGATCCGGAGCCGGCGCCGCGGGTACCGCCCGCGGGACCAGCGGCTCGGGCGTCGGTGGGGCCGAGCACCCGGGCAGGGCCAGCGCCCCCACCACGGCCACGAGGACCAGCCGGCCCAGCGGGGACCGCCGCAGCGCGCTCACGTGCGTCCCCGGCATCCGGGCATCGAGCCGGGCGCAGGCGGGTCGCCGGCCGGGGCGACGACGAAGGAGGCGAAGTCGGCGTACTGGTCGGTGGGGGTGCGGTCCTCGTCGTCGTCGCCGCCGAAGAACGTCGAGAAGAACACCCCCTCGATGCGCAGCGCGGGCGTGGTCCGGAAGGTCAGCCCCGACGCGGCGAACACGGGCCGGTCGTCGAGCCACACCTCCACCGTGCCGTCCGCCCGGCCCGGGGTGTCGAGGACCACGCGCTGGCGGACGGTCGCCCAACGGCCGGTGGGGAAGCGCCAGCAGCCGCGTCCCAGTGAGGTGCCGTGCTGCTCGGAGGTCGGGAGGTAGGCGTAGACCTCACCGTCCCCGTCGGCGCGCCACATGAATCGGGTGGAGAAACCGTTGGTGCCGTCGGGGATGTTCTGGCCGTTGTTGACCGAACCGCCGTACAGGCCGGGCAGCTTGCCGCCCCGGACGAAGTCGAAGCCCGCCGGGAAACGCACGCGGTACTCGAGGGAGAGGGCGTCGACCGGGGCCCCGGGCAGGGCGAAGTAGGACTGCAGCCCGCCCTCGGGGCCGCCTGCGGCGTGGCTGGCCGATCCCGCGGGGTACCGGGCACGGACCGCCGAGGTGCCGTCGGGTTCGGTGATCAGCTGCGCCGACTCCAGCCCGAACGACCCTCGGTCGGTCATGCGCAGGTCGTTGCCCACGAGCGCGGCGAACTGCGTGGGCGTCAGGCCCGGTGTGCCCCGGACGGCGGCCTCGGACGGACGGACCCGCACCTCGGGCAGCGAGGCCCCACAGCCGGCGAGCCCGAGGAGCAGGACCGCCACCAGGGCGCCGGCGCGCCGCGTGATCCTCACCGGCTCCTCCTCCCGCTCGTGCTCTCCCCCACGCCGCGCCCCCTCATCCGCGCACCTCGAGAGTGACCAGCCGCTCCGGCGACCGGGTGGGGCTCGACGGCGGCGCCGAGGCACCGGGCGGCCCGTCCCCCTCGCCGCGATCACTCCGGCGACCCCGGCCCCGCACCGCGTGCACGCCCTCGAGCACCAGCGCCAGCACGATCAAGGGCCCACCGATCACGCCCAGGACGCTCAGCGGCGGCAGGAGGACGTCGTTGCTCCCCCGCTGGTCGACCACACCACGCAGCGACTCGAGCGCGTGCACCCGCGAGTCGACGAGCAGGACCGGGGTCCCGGCGGCGGCCGACACCCCCCGCTCGACGGCGTCGACCTCGACCCGGTCGAGCCGGACCATCGCGCCTCCGGTGGCCGCCACACCCTCCGCCGCTCCCTGCAGCACCGTGCCGGTGATCGTCGCGGCGGCCTCGACGTCCAGCCCGGTGTGACCACCTCGGATCCGGCCACCGTGGATCTGGGTGCCCACGCTGGCCGTGCGCACCCCGTCGGCGGTGATGTCCTCGGTGGTCAGGTCACGGATGACGACCCCGGTCGCCCCGGCCGCGGCGACGATGCCGTTGCTCCCGCCCGCGGCCACCACGTCGACCAGGGCGGTGGAGCCCGCGCCGTGCTCCACCCGCACGGCGCTCTCCGCGCCGGTGGTGCGCAGCCCCTCGACGGTCGTTCCGCGCCCGCCGATGCTGACACCCGCCGAGCCGGCGTCGCGGACGACCGCGTTCCGCACGACCATGTCGGTCGTCGTCTTGTCCGTCATCACCCCGCGCCGCCCGCCGGTGGTCTCGACGCGCTCCACGACGAGGCCGGTGGTGTTGAAGTGGGCGAGGATCCCGGTGGGCTCGTTCGTGGCGCGGACGTCGGCGACACCACCTCCCGAGACTCGGCTGAGACGGATCCCGCCGTCACCGTTGTCGGCCGTGGTGACGTCGTGCAGCCGCGGACGCAGCTGGTCGATCAGCACGACGCCGTACTCCCCGTTGTCGGCCGCGTCGACGTCGCCGAGCGAGCGGTCGGCCCCGCCGACGACCACCAGGCCGTCGCCCCGGTTCCGGTGCACCCGCAGCGGGCCCAGCTCCGTGGCCCGGTCCTCGTCGAGGACGACCCCGTCGCCCGCGGACGCCTCGACGGTCACCGCGTCGAGCCGGACGCCCTCGGTGCGCCGCAGCGAGACACCCGTTCCGTTGCCGACGAAGCGCGTGCGTACCACCGAGCCCGTCGCGCCGGGCCCGTAGGCGATCGCGGCCCGCGCCGTCGTGTCGGCCTCGCCCGCGGTGCCGAGGCCGGTCACCGTCGCGTCGAGCACGTCGAGCGCGCCGCGGGCACCGACGGAGAGGGCGGGACGGCCCGCCTCCGCCGGAAGAGGACGCCGGGTGACGGGGTCGACCGCGGCCACCGCCGTGCCCCGCACGATCGTCCGGCCTCCACCTGCGGTGTGCAGCCCGGCCGAGCGTGCCGGGTCGGTCGCCGCGGCGAGCTCCAGCAGCCGGACCCCGGACACCTCGAGCCGCCCGCCCTCGGCGACGCTGACCAGGGCGGCCAGGCTCGCGACGTCGCCGCGGACGGTCAGCCAGCCCGGGGGCAGCGTGGCCGCCATCCGCGGCACGGTCAGCACGCCGCGGCCCACGTCGACCTCCCCGATGAGCCGGCCGCCCGTGACGAGCTCGAGCGAGTCGGGGCGCACGACGAGCAGCCGCGTCGGGCGCCCGCGGTCCTCCCAGACGCGCCGGGCACGCGCGCGCTCGGCCGCGGTGGGGGCCGCTGCCACGGACAGCGAGGAGTCGGTGCCGAGATCGGGCGCGGCCTGCCGGACGGCGACCTCGCGCGGCACCACCGACGAGTCGACCGCGGGACTCCCGGAGGCGCCCAGCACCAACGCGGCGGCCAGGGCGCCGGCGAGCACGGACGCGACGACCACGCCCGCCCCGGCGTGCGCCACGGCGCGCCATGGCGGAGTCACCCGCGCCCTCCTCCCACCGCCGCGGGAGAGGTGCCCTCGACGGCCCCGGTCGTCCCCGCGGCCGGCACCGCCCCCGGGGTCGAGGTCGTGCGCACCACCACACCGTCCTCGACCGCCACCGACCGGGTCAGCCAGCGCTGCCGGCGGATCGTGAGCAGCGCCGCGATCTTGATGAGGGCGAGCACCCACGACACGACGACGTAGCCGGGGACGAACAGCAACGACGAGGGCCGGCGCCGCAGGTGGGGCAGCAGCTTGGCCGAGCGACTGACGTACCACCAGGCGGCCAGGACCGCGGCGAACGCGTAGTGGGCCTGGACCACCGCGTAGATCATGAAGGCCGGGCCGAGCAGCAGGGTGAAGCTGCTGACGCCCTTGTCGACCATGGTGTAGGCGAGGAACGGGCGACGCCACACCCAGCGGCGGGAGAGCGCGCGCAGGTCCGAGCGCCAGGTGTTGCGCGCCCAGCGCAGTCGCTGCTTGAAGAACACCCGCCAGGTGTCCGGGAAGGTCGACCACACCCGGGCGGTGCGCTGCATGAAGGTGCGGTGGCCGCGCTCCTCGATCAGCGTCGTCAGCCGCTTGTCGTCGCCCGACAGGCACGGCACCCCCCAGAACGTCTCCGTCATGAACTCCTCGGAGACCTCGAGCAGGAGATGGCGCCGGTAGATGGCGGTGCGCCCGGACAGGCACGAGACGGCGTGGCCGAGGAGACTCTGGCTGGCGTTCTCGTCGAAGTAGCGGTGGTCGAGGAACATGTCGGTCATGCGGGCCAGGAACCCGGACGAGCCGTAGACGCTCTGGCGGGTACCGACGCCCCCGATGCGCGCGTCGGCGAACGGTTTGCACACCTCGACAGCCACGTCGTCGGCCCAGATGGTGTCGGAGTCGACCAGCGCGACCAGGTCGGTCCGGGCGGCCTCCCAGCCGCGGCGCAGCGCGTCCCGCTTGCCCGGCACGTCCGTGGTGAGCACCGTCACCGGGTAGTGCTCGGCGATGGAACGGCACTCGGTGTCCGCGACGTCGATGACGAGAATGACCTCGTCGACGCCGTTGGCCAGCCAGGACTCGATCGCCGCGGTGAAGACCTCGGGGTCCTCCTGGTACACCGGGACGACGATGCTCAGCGGCACGCGATGGTCGCCGCCCCACGGCTGGTACAGCACGGCCGGGATCCGGCGCACCAGCCAGCATCCCCACCGGAACAGGCCCAGCACGCCCAGCGGCGTGCTGAGCAGGTAGTAGTAGAAGGGCAGGCTCATGCCTGGGCCGTCGCCACGCCGAGCTCCGTGACGTCGGCGGGATCGAGCGCGGCGCCCACGACCTCCCCGGCCCCGGTGACCGCGGCCGTCCGTTCGTTCGTCTCGACCACGGCCGCACGACCCGCCGCCGCGGTGCCGTCCGCGAACGCCCGGAGGTCGTAGGAACGCCCCTGGCGCGGGGTCGGGAGCGTGAGGAAGACGAAGGCGTCGGGCTCGCCCCGCCGATCGAGGGTGGCCGGGGCGTCGAGGCCACGACGCCGCAGCTCGTCCAGCCGCGACGGCGCGACATCGACGAACGTGACGTCGTGCCCCCCACCGAGGAGACCCTCGCCGGTGGCGGTCCCCACCACCCCGGCCCCGACGACGAAAGTTCTCGACAGCGACACTCGGCTACCCCCCGTAGCAAGCTGATAACGCTCAGTGAGCGTGGGGGAAGCGTGATCCGATCCCGGTGAACGGTCAACTCGGGTACCGCATCGGGTGGTCCGCCGGTCCCCGACGGCCCGCGAGCGCACGATCATGGATCAGCGCAGCGCAGGGCCCTGGTGGCGGCCGGAACGGGGGGTCGACGCGGGACGACGCGCGAGCCCGGACGAGTGGATCGCGAGCGAACGCCTGTGACTCGTCACACGCTCGGCGTCACCCTCCTCGGGCGCGCCATCGGGCCGGTACCGCACCGACGCTCCCGACCGGGGCATTGCGCCGACGCCGGACCCCGCCAGAGGCGCCGGGGTGCAGCGGGTTGCCGTCAGCTCCCCCGGTCAGATCAACAGCCGTTCCGCCCGGGCGGTCATCTGGCCAGGACAGCGAGCAGTCGGTCCAGGAGGTCGGCGGGCGTGGTGGTGGAGCCGCCCTTCGCGAGATGCCCCCCGAGTTCGAGCTCGATCGCGCCATGAGCGGTCGCGCGGAGCAGTTCGGCGAGCGCGACCGGGTCGCCGGCGGGCAGCTCGCCGCTGCGCTGTCCGGCCGTGACCGCCACGAGCAACGCGGCGGCGGCAGTATCGGCGGCCCGTCCGAGCTCGGCGTCGTCCACCGTCCACCGTCCGAACACCAGCCGGAATCGGGCCGGATGGCGCAACGCCCGGTCGAGGTAGGAGCCCACCGCTGCCGTGACGCCTTTGTCGCCGGAGCCGACGAGGGTCGCGTAGGCGTCGAGTTCGCGCGCGGCCACCGCGGCGAGCAGTGCCTCCTTGTCGGCGAAGTGCTTGTACGGGGCGTTGTGCGACACCCCCGCGCGACGGCCGACCTCGCGCAGAGTGACCGCCGCGACACCCCCCTCGTCGAGCAGCGCCGTGGCGGCCGCCACGATCGCGTCACGGGTCGACGGGGTCATCCGGCCATGCTATCCGCAAGGTTGACATCGTCAACTTCAGCCCGTATCGGATGGTTGACGACGTCATCCGAGGCGACGACGACCGGACTCCTGCACCCGCTCGCGGCCAGCAGGTGCGGCGCCCTCGGCGATGTCGCCGGCGCGTCTCACGGCTCCAGGCCCACGAGTGCGGCGCTCAGGTTCCAGAGGCGGTCGACGCGCTCCGGGTCGCGGGTGTGCCACGGCGTGTCGGCGACCGAGCGACCGACCACGTAGAAGCCCGACTCGCCCTCGAGCACCGGGTCGGTCGCGAGCCAGACCATCCGAGCGGCCGCGTCCTCGACCGTGTCCCGCGCCATCCGACTCCACACCCAGCCGAGGATCCGAGCGGCACCGCGGTCGTGGCGGTCGAGGCGCGTACCGCGCATCACACCGGGGTGAGCCCCCGCGATGGTCACGCCGCCCGACCGGGGCAGGCGCGCATCCAGACCGTTGACGAACATCAAGTTCATGCTCTTGGTACGCCCGTAGGCGATGACCGGGCGCAACGTCCGCGGCCGGCCCAGCCTGCGGGGATCACGGAGTTCGAGGTCGTCGAGATCCGCAGGGGTACGGCTCAGTGCCGAGGGGAGGCCGCCGACGACGACGAACCTCGCCGGGCGGCTCCCGATCGGCGCCACGAGCATCCGCATCAGGAGGTAGGGGGCGAGGTGGTTGACGACCAGCGAGAGCGGCAGCCCCTGGGAGTTCCGCGCATCGACCGGGGGGATCAGCGCGGCGTTGCTCACCACGACCTGTGGCGGGTCCTGCGCGAGCTCGTCCGCCAGAGCGCGGACCTCGGCGAGCTCGGCGAGGTCGACGGTGCGGATACGGACGCTCACCTGCGGACCGAGAGACCGGGCGCTCGCGGCCGTCGCCTCCAGACGGTCCACGTCACGGCCGACGAGGACAAGATCGTGGCCCTCACCGGCCAGGAGGATCGCGGTCGACCGACCGACGCCGGAACTCGCGCCGGTGACGACGGCGACAGGACGTGGGGACCCGGACATGATCGGACCTCCGTCGCGCCCGAAGGCGTGGTTGACGACGTCAACCACCCTAGACACGCCGGTTGTCATCGTCAACCACGGTCGTACGTCCCGGAGTCGTGTCCGGAGACGAAGGACTCGAGGACCCTCTGGACGAGGACGCGGATCCTCCGACGGACCACGGGTGGAATCGCCGGCAGCACCCACCCGCCGGGGATCGATCCGGCTCCCACACGAACGGCCACCGTCGGGCGACTGCCGGGCGCTCTGAGCGGCGCTCGAGCACGAGCGATCGCTGGTGTGGTCGGTGATGCGCGAGGGGGGCCGCCGAACGGGAGTATGAACCCCGATGGACCTGCACGAGGCCCCGTACACCACGCGAGCCATGCGAGCCATGCGACGGGTCCGACCCGATCCGGTCCCGGTCGAGGGTCCAGCGCGGGATGGTGGAGGCCGCCATCCGGGCTCCCAGCGCCGGCCACGGGCAGAACCGGCAGTTCCTGCTGGTCGATGATCCCGGGGTCAAGGGCCGGGATGCTCCGTCTCGCGGGACTTCGGTGCGCTGTGTCGGAAGTACGGGTTCCGCCGCGTACGGCTCCACGTCGGCCACTCCGCCATGGACATGACCATGAACGTCTACGCCCACGTCAGGCTCGACGTCCAGCGCCAGGCCCTCGACGTGCTCAACGCCGAACTCGACCGCGACCGCCCCCAGGAGTGAGCCCGTTGCTGTCAACGCCCGCTGTCACGGAGACGACGAAGGCCCGCCGACCGGTGTCGACGGGCCTCGGTCCTGGGGTGGAGCTGAGGGGACTCGAACCCCTGACCCTCACACTGCCAGTGTGATGCGCTACCAGCTGCGCCACAGCCCCAACGCGACGCAACGTTACACGCCGGTGGACGGCGTCCGGGCGTGGGGGTGCCCCGCCGAGGCGACCACCGACGGGCTAGAAACCGCGGCGGCCGTGCTCCTGTTCGAGCACCGCGTCCAGGTCCTTCAGGCGGTCCATCGTGGCCACCGCGCGGGCGGTGCGCTGGTTGCCCTGCAGGCGGTCGCGGTGGCGGTGCACGAACTGCCAGTAGCCGGCGGTGAAGGGACAGGCCTCGTCCCCCACGCGGACCTTCGGGTCGAAGGCGCAGTCGCCGCAGTGGTCGGACATCTTGTTGATGTAGGCCCCGCCGGACGCGTACGGCTTCGTCGCGAGTTGCCCGCCGTCGGCGTGCTGGCTCATACCGACGACGTTGGGCGGCATCACCCAGGCGAACCCGTCGACGAACGACGTCGTGAACCACTCGGACAGCGCGCTCGGGCGGTACTCGCGCTGCAGGGCGTGGTTGCCCAGCACCATGAGGCGCGGGATGTGGTGCACCCATCCGCGGTCGCGGACCCCGGCCAGCGCCGACGACAGGCACGCCGCGGTCACGCCGTCGCCGTCGAGCTCGGTCCACCAGCGGGGCAGGTTCTTGCGGTGGTCCATCTCGTTGCGCGTCGAGTAGCCCTTCCCGAAGTGCCAGTAGAGGTGCCAGACGTACTCGCGCCACCCCAGGATCTGGCGCACGAAGCCCTCGACGGAGTTCAGGCGCGCCGTCCCGTCGTGGTACGCCTGCTCGGCGGCGTGCACGGCCTCGAGCGGGTGCAGGACGCCGAGGTTCTGGGGCACCGAGAGCAGCGAGTGCGCCATCCACGGGTCGTCGGCGAGGATCGCGTCCTCGTAGGGGCCGAACGGGTCGAGGCGCTGCTCGACGAACCGCTGCAGGGCCTTGCGGGCCTCGTCGGGCGTCACGGCGAACAGGCGCGGCCCGTCCTCGCCGACCGTCGGGAGGTCCCCCTTCTCGGCGGCGGCGTCGAGGTCGCGGCGGACCTGCTCGTCGATCTCGTCCTCGGTCGGCCACCAGGGGTCCGGGACGCCGAGGGTCGCCCGGTCACCCTTCTTGTCGGCTCTCGGCGGGGGCTCGCGGTTGTCGTGGTCGAGGTTCCACGTGCCGCCGACCGGCCGGTCGCCCTCCATCAGCACGTCGAAGCGCTGCCGCTGGTCGCGGTAGAAGTTCTCCATCGTGAAGGAGCGGCGGCCCTCGGCCTGCGGCGCGGAAGCTCCCCTGTCGGCGCGCTCCCCTGAACGCTCCGTGCCGCCCACCGCCCAGGCCTCGAACTCGGCCCGGGGACGCGCGAACGTCGTCGGCGGCAGCATCGCGGCCACGAGGCCGTCCGTCCGCAGCCGCTCCACGAACTCCACGGCCGTGTGCGACGTCGGCTGGTGTACGACGACCGGGCGCCCGACCTTCTCCAGCGCCTCGCGGTAGGTCTCCGTGCGGTGGTAGGTGGCGCGGTCGCCCAGCTCGGCGGCGAGGTGGCGCATCCCCGACAGCACGAGGTGCAGCTTCTGGCGGTGGTAGCGGCGCCGGCGCCGGACGGCGGCGGACTCGACGAGCACGACCTCGCGGTCCGCGTGCTGCGGCAGGGCGTGCACGGCCGGGCCGAGCTGGTCGCCGAACACCCACAGCGGCGCGTCCGGCTCCGCGCCCGCCTCCTCCAGCGCGGCCTCGACGCTCTCGGTGTAGATGTCCTCGACGCCCGTCGGAACGCGGCTCATGGCCTGCGGTTGCCCGGCCCCTCGTGAGGTGAACCGCCGGGCAGCCGCTGCCACGCGACGAGGGCGACCAGCGCGATCCCGGCGCTCAGCGCGAAGGCGACGGGGAACGAGGCGTTCTCGGCGAGCGCCCCCGCCGCGATCGGGCCGACGATCGCCCCGACGTCGGCGGCCATCTGGAAGCCCGAGAGCGCGGGGCCGCCGCTGCGCCGCGAGCCGACGAGGTCGGCCACCGCCGCGCCCTGGGCCGGCTGCAGCAGCCCCGCCCCCGCGCCGGCGATCGCGGACGCGGCGAGCAGCACCACGAGCCCGAGCGCCCCCGGCAGCTGGGCGAGCGCGATCGCCGCGGTCCCGAGCGTGACCAGCCCGAGCCCGGCGACGACCACGGGGCGGCGACCGCGCCGGTCCGACAGACCGCTCGTCGCGAGGAGCACGAGGCCGTCACCGACCGCGAACACCGTGAGCGCGATCCCCGCCCACACCGGCTCGCGGCCCAGCGCCACGGCGACGAACAACGGCACGAGCGCGACACGGACGCCCTGCACCGCCCAGCCCGTCGCCAGGCTCGACACCAGCGCCGCGCGGTACGTCGGGCTGCGGAGCGCGGCGCCGATCGTCAGCGGCGTCTCCTGCGTGCCGTCGCGCCGCACGCCGACCTGCCGCGACCGCGCGAGCAGCGCCCCGACCACGATCGTCGCCAGCACCAGCGCCAGCGCGTAGACGACGAACGGCGCGCGCAGGTCGACCGCGACGAGCAGGCCGCCGAACGCCGGCCCGGTGACCCCGCCGAGCAGGAACGCGCCGGTGAACAGGCCGCTCGCCTGCCCGCGCCGCCCCTCGGGGGCCAGCCGGAACATCAGTGAGAACGCCGAGACGGTGAACATCGTCGAGCCGATGCCGCCGAGCCCGCGGAAGACGAGCAGCTGCGTGTAGGTCGTGGCGAGCGCGCAGGCCCCGGTGGACGCCGCGACGACCAGCAGGCCGGTGAGGTACATCGTGCGCTCGCCGGTGCGGGCGACGAGCCGTCCCGACACCGGCGCGAAGAGCAGCCGCATCACCGGCAGCGCGCTGACCACCGCGGACGCGGCGGTGACCCCCACCCCGAAGCTCCGGGCGAACACCGGCAGCGCGGGCGCGACGATCCCGTAGCCGGCCGCGACGAGGAAGCTGCCTGCGAGCAGCGCCCAGACCTCCCAGGGAAGGGTCGCGCGCCCCGAGTCGCCGGGAGGGCACTCGGGTGGGCGGTCCCGCTGCGGTGCGGCACCCATCGCCTTCTCGCAGGCTCCTTCGCGCTCGGATCGACGGCCACCGGCAGTCTGCTCCCCGGTGGCCGGGACCGCCCGCAGGGGCCCGGGTCAGGACGGGATCAGGGCGGGATCACGGAGCAGCGAGCGTCGCCCCGCGCGCGCCGTCGGGGCGCGTGGTGGTGGTGCTCGGCGCGGTGGGTTCGGTGGGGCCCGTGGGCTCCGTGGGCTCCGTCGGCCCGGTCGTCGGCTCCGTGGTGGGCACGGTCGGCGCCGTGGTCGGCGACACCGTGGTCGGCGGGACGGTCGGGGGCAGCGGCGGCGGCACCGGCAGGCCGGTGGGGCCCGGCACCGTCGTGACGTCACGGGTGATCGGGCTGCGCGTGGTGGTGCCGCGCTGCGTGGTGCCGTCCTCGTCGTCCGAGACGGTCTCGTCGGTCGTGCTCGACGACGAGCCGGGCGGGGGGACCGCCACCGGAGCGGGGTCGGGCCCGGCCGGCGTCGTGAGATCGGAGACCCCGAGCTCCCGGGGCGTGCCCGGGTCGTGGCTGGACCAGAGCACGAACCCCGACGCGGCGGCGAGCGCGAGCGCGGCCCCGCCCAGGGTGGCGAACTGCACGCCGCGTCCGGCCATCCGGCGCCGGCGGCCGGGCAGTGCGGGCGCGGGGACGGCCACGGGCTCGGAGGGCGGCCGCGGTGCGGCGACGACCTCGGTGGGCTCGGGTGCCGGCGTCGGGACCGGCAGTGCGACCGGCACGAAGCTCGTCTCGTCCTCGTCGACGTGCCGCAGGATCTCGACGACACCGGCGAGCGCCTCCGCGGCCCCCCGGGCACCGACCCGGCCGTGCACCATGTCGTCGAGGGCCTGCTGGAGCGCGGGCGCGGCGGGCGCGGCCGGGTCGAGGACGGCCGCCAGGGCGCGCCCGAGGTCGGCGACGTCGTCGTCGGGCCGCGAGGGCACGGGCGTCTCGGGCTCGGCGACGCTCTCGGGGGACTCGGGCGTCGACGGCGGCGCCGGGTGCAGGGCGGCGGTGAAGCCCGTGAGCCAGGCGTAGGGCGCACCGGGCGTGCCACCGAGGACCAGGCTCGCGGGCCCGATGCCGCCGTGGACCACGCCGCGCCCGTGGGCGTGCGCGAGCGCCGAGGCGACCTGCGCGCCGACCTCGGCGACGGAGATCGGCGCCCAGCGCCCCAGGTCGGCACCGCGCTCGAGGACCCGCCCGGCGACGCTCTGGAGCACGAGCGTGCTCTCGGAGCCCTCGGTGAGGCCGTCGACGTCGAACACCTCGACCAGGTGCGCGTGGTGCAGGGCGGCGAGGCGGCGGACCTGCTCGGTGCGCACGACCAGGTCGTCGCCCCGGGCCGGGGGCAGCGTCACCATCGCGACCTCGCGGCCGAGAACCGCATCCAGACCGCGGGTCGCGGCGTCGACGGCGCCCGGCCACGCATCTGCCCTCCCGGCGAGCGGGGAACCGCCGTCCGTGGACGGGAGCGGCTCGTCGTCGGGCTCCGTGGCCACCGCGCACCCCCTCACCGAGCTGTGCTCCTCCGGACGAGTGAGCACCGGGCGCCCACGGTAGCGCTTGTCCTCACGCTGAGTCGACCGGCCTATCGGACAGAGCTGACCGGTCCAACGACGACGGACCGGAGAGCGTGCGCTCTCCGGCGCGTCGTCGATCTCGACGTGGTGGAGGTGCCGGGAATCGAACCCGGGTCCTCCGATCAGCAACCAGGACTTCTCCGTGCGCAGTCCGCGTCGTCTCTGCTCGGATCCACCGGTCCTGCGGACGGGCCGGTGTGACGATCCCAGTCACTGTGAGATGTCCCGACCGGGCCCCGTGACCGGGCCCGGTGGTGAGTCACCTAGCTGATGCCGGCGACCGGGTCGGTGACGAACCCGGGCCGACAGACTTCCCTACCCGCTGCTCAGGCAGCGAGCTGGAAGTCGCGCTGAGAACTCTCGGCGCTTATTTCTTTGCGACGCATGGTTAACGAGATCATCGTCGCCTTCCTCGGCACGCTTCTCCTGATGAACCACTCGGAGTCGAAACCAGTCACCCCCTCGGTCCCGCGCGGTGCGGGCCCACGATCATAACGCTCCCCGGTGCCCGCTTCATCCCACCGGGTTCATCCCGCCGGGTTCATCCCACCGGGGAGGCCACCTGCAACAGCCGCGCCGGCGCATCGTGCAGCACCGAGCGCAGGAACGGGACGCCGAGGCGGTCGTCGGCGGCCGCCCAGCCCGCGATCGCGGCGAGCTGGTGGTGGTAGCCGTAGGGGATGTTCGGGAAGTCGGTGCCCAGCACCACCCGGTCGGCGACGCCGACCAGCCGCGCGGGCCAGTCGGCGGGCACGGGCGCGAACTCCTCGGTGTAGGGCGTCCCGACCATCGTCGTGTCGAGGTGGACGTTCTCGAAACGGTCGAGCAGCCTCAGCGTCCGGTCGTACTCGGGCAGCCCGGCGTGCGCGATCACCGCGGTCAGCCGCGGGTGGCGCTCGAGCACCTCGGTGAACACGTCCATGCCCGTGTACGTACCCTGCCGCGGGCCGTCCCCGCAGTGCACGATCGCCGGCACGCCGGCCTCGGCGATCAGCCCCCACGCGCGGTCCAGCCGGGGGTCGCGGGGGTCGAAGTCGCCGACCTGGACATGCACCTTCACCGCCCGCGCCCCGGCGTCGAGCGCGTCCCCGAGGTAGGTCGTGACCGAGTCCTCCGGGTAGAGCGTCGCGGTCGGAACCGCCTCGGGCACCTCGGCCGCCCACTCCAGGGCCCACGACGTCAGCCACGCCGCCATGTCCGGCTTGTGCGGGTAGACCAGCGGCGCGAACGTCCGCACCCCGAAGCCCCGCAGGAGGTCGATCCGCGTCTGCTCGGGCTGGCGGTAGTGGATCGGCCAGGCGCGCCCGTAGTTCTCCTGCGCCCGGTCGAAGAACGCCCATACCTTCTGCAGCATCCGGTCGGGCAGGAAGTGCACGTGAATGTCGACCAGACCGTCGACGCCCGTCGCGGCCACCCAGGCCGGGATGTCGGCGTCGTCGACCGGCGGCGACCCCAAGGGGTCCCGGTCCAGCCGGGTCACCACCCCTTGATCCGCCGACCGACGATCCGCTCGGCCTCGCGCTTGGCGTCGCGCTCGGCCATCGCCTCGCGCTTGTCGTGCTTCGCCTTGCCGCGGGCCAGGGCGAGCTCGACCTTGCAGAGGCCCCCGCTGAAGTACAGCGAGAGCGGCACCAGGGTGTGCCCGGTCTCCCGGGTCTTGCCGACGAGGCGAGCGATCTCGGAGCGGTGCAGCAGCAGCTTGCGCACGCGGCGGGGCTCGTGGTTGGTCCAGGAGCCGAAGTCGTACTCCTGGATGTGCAGGCCGCGCAGCCACACCTCGCCGTCACGCACCTCGGCGAACGCGTCGTTCAGCGACACGTGCCCGGCGCGCAGGCTCTTGACCTCGGTGCCCTGCAGCGCGATCCCCGCCTCGTAGACGTCGAGGATGGTGTAGTCGTACCTCGCCTTGCGGTTGGTGGCGACGACCTTGCGCCGCTCCTCCGGGCGGTTGCTGCTGGCCTTGGTCGGCAGTGTGTGAGGTGGGGTCTTCGTCCTGGCCAACGCACACCTCCCTAGCTCCTGACGTACACCCGCAGGGTGACGTACCCCGTGGCGGTGGCGATCACCGCGCCGACCACCACCAGTACGGGTCCAACGTAACCGAGCACGTCGCTCATCCCGATCGGCGGGATCGTGTTGGCCAGGAGCCGGCCGGAGAGCAGACGGTCGAGGAAGAACGCCTTCGCCGCGACCAGCCCGCCCGTGGCGAGCAGGGCCCCGACGACGCCGGTGACCACCGCCTCGATGAGGAACGGCACCTGCGTGTACCAGCGCGTGGCGCCGACGAGCCGCATGATCCCGACCTCGGTACGCCGGGTGAACGCCGAGAGCTGGATGGTGTTGGAGATCAGCAGCACCGCCGCGAGGGCCTGCACGACGGCGAGCCCGAACGTCGCGTTGCGCACGCTGCCGAGGAACGAGAACAGGTCCGCGACCGTGCTGCGTTGGTCGACGACGTTGCGCACCCCGGGGCGCCCGGTGAACTGCTGGACGATCTCGGTGCCGCGCAGCGGGTCGGCCATCGTCACCCGCAGCGTCGCGGGCAGGCTCTGCGGGCGGACGAGCTGCAGGATCGACTGGCCCTCGTAGATGCGCTGGAAGCGCGCGAACGCGGCGTCGCGGCTCTCGTAGTCCACCGAGGCGACCAGCGGGTTGCCCTCGAGCTCGGTGCGCAGGTCACGGCACACCGGCGTCGAGCAGTCCGGGTCGTCGGCGCTGGTCGGCTCGTCCAGGGCGACCTGGACGGCGATGAGCGAGTAGTAGAGATCCTCGGTGCGGTCGATCGTGCGCACCGCGAGCAGACCGGCGCCGAGCAGCCCCAGCGAGATCGCGGTCGTGATGATCATCGCGATCGACATCGTCAGGTTGCGCCGCAGCCCGACGAGCGCCTCTCTCCAGACGAACAGCACGGTTATCGAACCGTCCCGTAGACACCCCGGTCGTCGTCGCGCGCGAGCTTGCCACCGGAGAGCTCCACCACGCGGCGCCGCATGCTGTCGACGATCTGCCGGTCGTGGGTCGCCATGAGGACCGTCGTGCCGGTGCGGTTGATCCGCTCGAGCAGCGTCATGATCCCGCCGGCCGTCTCGGGGTCGAGGTTGCCCGTGGGCTCGTCGGCGAGCAGCACCAGCGGCCGGTTGACGAACGCCCGCGCGATCGCGACCCGCTGCGCCTCGCCGCCGGAGAGCTCGGAGGGCATCCGGTCGGCCTTGCCGCCGAGGTCGACCATGTCGAGCACCTCGGGGACGACCGTGCGGATCGTGTGCCGCGGCTTGCCGATCACCTCGAGCGCGAACGCCACGTTCTCGCCGACGGTCTTGTTCGGCAGCAGGCGGAAGTCCTGGAACACGCATCCCATCCGCTGGCGCAGCCGCGGCACCCGCCGGCGCGCGAGCCGCCCGACGTTCCAGTTCGCGACCCAGACCGTGCCGCCGGTCGGCACGTCCGCGCGCAGCAGCAGACGCAGCAGCGTCGACTTGCCAGACCCGGAGGGCCCGATGAGGAAGACGAACTCGCCCCGCTCGACCGCGACGCTGACGTCGTCGAGGGCCGGCCGCGTGGAGGTCGGGTAGACCTTCGTGACGTTCTCCAGCCGGATCACGGCCCGTGATGCTACGCAGGCCGCTCGATCTCCCCGGGAGGTGTCCACCGCGCGGCGGGCCCGTCACCGGGTCGAGGGCCGTCCCTCACGGAACGAGCACCGCCCGGCCGTGGACCCGACCCGCCTCGAGGTCGGCGAACGCGTCGGCGAACGCGTCGAGCGGGTAGCTGCGCGTGCGCACCGTGACCCGCCCGCCCGCGGCGAGCTCGATGAGCTCCCGCAGGTCGTCGTGGGTCCCCACGGCGTTGCCGACGACGCTGATCTCGGGCAGCACCAGGGCGAAGGTCGGCACCCGGAGCTCCCCGCCGTAGCCCACCAGCAGGTAGGTGCCGCGGGCGCGCACCATCCCCAGCGCGGACGCGACCGCGTCGCCCTCGCCCACGAAGTCGACCACCACGTGGGCCCCCGCCCCGGCGGTCAGCGCGGCGACGGCCGCGCCCTGCGCGCCGTCGGCGAGAACCTCGTGGTGGGCGCCGACGTCGGCGGCGAGGGCGAGCGCGTCCGGGTCGGGGTCGACGGCGACGATCCGCGCGGAGGTCAGCGCCGCCAGGCACTGCACGGCGATGTGGCCGAGCCCGCCGACGCCGACGACGACGACCGTGGTGCCCGGCCCCAGGAGCGGCACCGCCTTGCGCACCGCGTGCATGACGGTGAGGCCGGCGTCGGCGTGCGGCGCGACCTCGACGGCGTCGAGCTCCTTCGGCAGGAGCAGCACCGCCCGGTCGCTGGTGCGCATCCGCTCGGCGAAGCCGCCGGCCCGGGTCAGCCCGGTGAAGTCGAGCCCGCGTACGCAGCGCATGTCGTCGCCCGTCCGGCAGGCCGGGCACGTCCCGCACGACGACTGCGGGTGGCAGATGACCGTGTCGCCCACCGCCACGTTCGCCACCGCCGACCCGACCTCGACGACCCGGCCGGTGTTCTCGTGCCCCAGGGTCAACGGGAGCTGGGTGGGCACCGCGGGCGCGAACCAGCCGTCGCGGATGTGCAGGTCGGTGCGGCACACGCCCGCGCCGGTGACCTCCACGATCACGTCGTGCGGCCCGGTGATCGTCGGCTCGGGCACCTCCTCCAGCCGCGGTGCCTCGCCGTAGGTGTGCAGTCGGACGGCCAGCATGTCGGGACCTCCTCGCCTCGGGGGCCCGAGCGTCGGGCCCGCCGGTCGCAGCCCGGTCGCGCCCCGGTCGCACGGGTGGTCGCACGGGTGGTCGCACGGGTGGTCGCACGGGTGGTCGCACGGCCACCCGGCGGCCGTCTGGACACCCGGGGCCCGGCAACGCCACGCTGCCGTCGTGCCCGCGTGCCTGCGCCTGCTCGGGCCCGTCGACCTCGAGGGGCCCGACGGTCCGGTGCGCCTGTCCGGGGCGAAGGAGCGACGCCTGCTGGTGGCGCTCGCGCTCCACGCCGGGGACGTGGTCGGCGAGGAGGGGCTCGTCGCTGCCCTCTGGGACGACGCACCACCGCGGACGGCGACGAAGACGCTGCAGAACTACGTGCTGCGGGTGCGCCGCGCGATGGGTGAGAACGGGGCGCGCATCGTCACCCGGCCCCCGGGCTACGTCCTGGTCGGCGTGAGCACGGACGCCGCGGCCGCGGAGGGCCTCGTCGCCGCCGCCCGCCGGTCCGCCGCTGCCGGCGAGCACGCCGCGGCGTTGGCGGGGCTCGACGAGGCACTCGCGCTGTGGCGGGGACCGGCGCTCGACGAGTTCGCCGCGGTGCCGTTCGCCCGCGCCGAGGCGGCCCGCCTGCAGGAGCTCCACGAGACCGTGCAGGAGGACCGGGTGGCGGCGCTGCTCGAGGTCGGTCGCCACCGCGAGGCCGTCGCCGCCGGCGAGGCCCTCGTGACCGCGAGCCCGCTGCGCGAGCGCCGATGGGCCCAGCTCATGCTCGCGCTCTACCGCGACGGTCGTCAGGCCGACGCGCTCACGGCGTGCCGGCGGCTTCGCACGATCCTCGCCGACCAGCTCGGCGTCGACCCGGGCCCCGAGGTCCAGGATCTCGAGGTCGCGATCCTCGCGCACCGGCCGGGGCTCGCCGCACCCACGCCGGTGCCCGCCCGGTCCCCGACGCCCTGCGTCGGCCGGGAGGCCGAGCTCGGACGGCTCTACGCCCGGCTCGACGACGCCGAGCGGGGACGGGGCGGCATCGTGCTCGTCCACGGCGAACCGGGCATCGGCAAGAGCCGGCTGCTCGCCGAGACCGCCGCCGTGGCCGCGGCACGGGGGGTCACGGTGCTCGCAGGCCGCTGTCTCGAGGGCGGTGCCTCGCCGTACGGCCCGTTCACGGAGGCCCTGGGTCCGCTCGGCGGCGACGACGGTGGCGCCGAGCTGCGTCCCGACGAGCGTCGGCTGCGCGTGCTCGACGCCGTCGCGCGCGACCTGCTCGCGCGGTCCGTCGAGCGCGCCGTCCTGCTGCTGCTCGACGATCTGCACTGGGCCGACGACGCGACGCTCACCCTGCTCCGCCACGTCGCCCGGGCCACGACCCGCGGTCGCCTGCTCGTGGTCGGCACGTACCGCACCGACGAGGTCGGCCCCGACCACCCGCTCGGCGACGCGCTCGGGGCGATCGACAGCGAGGCCGAGTGCCGTTCGATCCGCCTCGCCGGGCTCGGGCCCGCCGCGGTCGAGACCCTCCTGGTCACCACGGCGGGAGCAAGGCTCGACCCGGCCCTCGTCGCCGCTGTGCGCACCGAGACGGGCGGCAACCCCTTCTTCGCCCGGGAGGTCGTCCGCCACCTCACCGAGGAGGGCGCCCTGCGCGCCGACGCGGACGGGCGATGGGGCACCGAGCTGCCCCTCTCGGCGATCCCGGTCGGCGTGCGCCACGTCGTCGCGCGTCGTCGTCGCCGGCTCTCCGACGACGCCAACCGGCTGCTGGACGCGGCGGCGGGCATCGACGGCCCGTTCCCCTACGACGTCGTGCGCGGCGTCGCCGGGCTCGACGAGCCGGGTGGTCTCGCCGCGCTCGACGTCGCCCTGGCCGCGGGACTCGTCGTCCCCGACCGCACCGACGACCGCTACGACTTCGTGCACGCCCTGGTCCGGCACGCCGTCGACGCCGCCCTCAACCCCTCCCGACGGCTACGCCGCCACCGCGCCCTCGCCGAGGGTCTCGCGGCCGCCCGCACGGCCGGGGCCCCGGTCACGGCGGCGGAGATCGCCCGGCAGTACCACCGTTCGGCATCGCTCCCGGGCGCTGGGGCCGGTGTCGCCGCGGCGCTCGAGGCCGCCGAGGCCGCCGGTGCGGTGGGCGCGCCCGACGAGCAGGCGGCGTACCTCGCGATCGCGCGGGACCTGATGGGACCCGGGGATCCGCGCCGGCCCGGCGTCGCCGGCGAGCTCGCCCTGGCCCACGCCTGGGCGCTGCACTTCGACGCCGCCGTGACCGGGACACGCGACGCGCTCGCGGCGGGCGCCGGGGCGGACCTCGCGGCGCGGGTGGCCACGGCGCTGGCCGGCGCGGGCAGCACCCGGCACGCGTGGATCGTCGCCGGCGACGGCCTGACCCGGGTCGACACGGACCGCGACGCACCCGACACCGTCGCAACCCTGACCCTGTTCGACCTGGACCGCCGCGAGGCCGACGATCCCGACCACCCCGGCATCCAGCTCGACCTGCCCGGACGGCGCGACGCGCTGGGCGTGCTCTGGACGCGCGGGCGGCTCGACGGGCGCGGCGACCTCGGCCGCTACGCGGTCGCCGCGATCCACGGCACGCGCGACCGCGTCCCCGCCGCGGCCGCCGAGGACCCGACCGTCTCGGCGTACCTGGTCGGGGACTACGCGGCCGCCGTCCCCGCCTTCGCCCGCGCCGCCGACGACGCCGAGGCCCGCGGTCGGCTGGCGCTCGCCGTGTACTGCCGTGCCGGGCAGGCTCGCTGCGAGATCGCCCTCGGAGACCCGGACACACCCACGCTGCCGCGGGTCCGCGCCCTGGTCGCCCGACTGCCCCGGCTGCCGCTGGGCTGGCAGCTGCTGCACCACCTGGGCGCCGAGGACGCCCTGGCGATGGTCCGCGACGAGGGGTGGGACACCCGCGCCGCCGCCCTCGCTCCGTGGATGCGCCCCGGACCCGGTCAGCACTGGGGCATCGCCGCGGTCACCGCGATCGTCGCGCGGATCGAGGCCCACCGCGGCGACGGTGCGCGCGCGATGGCCCTGCTCGCCCGCCCCGTGCGCGCGCTCGCCGTCGCCCCCGCGTGGGCGCCCAACTACTGCCGCACGGCGTGCGAGGTCGCGGAGGTCCTCTGGCTCCTCGGCCGACGCGACCACGCCGCCGTCGTCGAGGGCGCGATCCGCGAGAAGGCCCTCGGTCCGGACTTCCGCTTCCCGATGACCGACGTCCGCCAGGCCCTCGGCCGCCTCTGCGCGCTCGGCGGCCGCCCCGACGAGGCCCACGCCTGGTTCGACCGCGCCCGCGAGGTCCTCGACGCGCAGGGCGCCCGTCCGCAGCGCGCGGTCGTCGACCACGACGAGGCGCTGATGTGCCACCGTCTCGGGAAGGACCCGCGTCCTGCCGCCGACCGCGCGGCGGCCGTGTTCGACGCGGTCGGGATGCCGGGGTGGCGCCGGCGGCTACCCGCCTAAGCGGCTTCGCTCTGCTTGCGCCAGCGGATGCCGGCGTCGAGGAAGCCGTCGATGAAGCCGTCGAGCACCTGCGTGGTCTGCGAGGTCTCGTGGTTGGTCCGCAGGTCCTTGACCATCTGGTACGGGTGCAGGACGTAGGACCGCATCTGGTTGCCCCAGCTCGAGCCGGAGTCCTTGAGCGAGTCGAGCAGCGCCTGCTCCTCCTCGCGGCGGCGGGCCAGCAGCTTCGCCGCGAGCACGGCCATGGCGGACGCCTTGTTCTGCAGCTGCGAGCGCTCGTTCTGGCAGGACACGACGATGCCGGTCGGCAGGTGGGTCAGGCGCACCGCCGAGTCGGTGGTGTTGACGCCCTGGCCGCCGGGGCCCGACGAGCGGTAGACGTCGACGCGCAGGTCCTTCTCGTCGATCTCCACGTGGTCGGTGGACTCGACGACGGGCGCGACCTCGACGCCGGCGAAGCTGGTCTGGCGACGGCCCTGGTTGTCGAACGGCGAGATGCGCACCAGCCGGTGGGTGCCCTGCTCCACGCTCAAGGTGCCGTACGCGTAGGGCGCCGAGACCTTGAACGTCGCCGACTTGATGCCGGCCTCCTCGGCGTAGGAGGTGTCGTAGACCTCGGTCGGGTAGCCGTGGCGCTCGGCCCAGCGCAGGTACATCCGCATGAGCATCTCGGCGAAGTCGGCGGCGTCGACGCCACCGGCCTCGGCCCGGACGGTGACCAGCGCGTCGCGCTCGTCGTACTCGCCGGAGAGCAGCGTGCGGACCTCGAACGCGTCGACGTCGTTCTTGAGCGACTCACGCTCGCCGTCGGCCTCGGCGCGCAGCTCGGTGGCGTCCGAGCCCTCGGACTCGTCGGCCATCTCGTAGAGCGTGCCGAGGTCGTCGAGGCGCGAGCGCAGAGACTCGGCGCGGCGCAGGTCGGCCTGCTTGTGCGTGAAGTCGCTGGTGAGCTTCTGGGCGGTCTCGACGTCGTCCCAGAGGTCCGGGGCGGCGACCTGCTGCTCGAGCTCGGCCACCTCACGCCGCAGACCCTCGAGGTCCATCGCCGCCTCGACGCTGTCCAGGGAGGCGGCGAGGTCCTTCAGCTCGGTCGCGGTCGTGTCGTCCACTCCCCCAGCGTAATCGCCCGGTGCGGCGCGCCCCGAGACACGGCGCGAGCAGGACGAGAGCACTGCTCTCATCACCCCGCGCTCAGGTCCCCACCACGAACGCCTCCCGCTCGGCCGCCGACCCCTCGCGCATCGCGAGGACGGCGGCGAGCGTGATCAGGCAGACGACCACCATGTAGACCGAGACCGACAGCGAGGTGCCCGTCGCGCCGATGAGCGCCTGGGCGACCAGCGGGGCGAACCCGCCGCCGAGCACCGCGCCGACGGCGTAGGCGAACGAGGCGCCGCTGTAGCGCACCGCGGCCGGGAAGAGCTCGGCGTACGCCGCGGCCTGCGGGCCGTAGGTCATCCCGAGCCCGACGCCGAGCCCGACGACGGCGAGCAGCATCCAGGGCAGCGACGCCGTGTCCAGCAGCAGGAAGAACGGGAACGACCAGACGAGCAGCGCGACCGTGCCGATGAGGTACACGCGCTTGCGGCCGACACGGTCGGACCACGCCCCGCTCCCGACGATCGCGACGCCCCACACGACGGCGCCGACGATCCCGACGGCGAGCATCGTGGCGCTCGACAGGCCCAGCACGCGGGTGCCGTAGGACGTGATGAAGGCGATCAGCAGGTAGCCGATCATGTTGTTGGCGACGAACAGCCCGATCGCGACGAGCAGCGCGCGCGGCTGGTCGCGCAGCACGGCGAGCATCGGCGACGAGCGCCGGGCCCGCTGGTCGCGCAGCTGCTCGAACACCGGGCTCTCGTCCACCTTCATGCGGACGAAGAAGCCCACCCCGACCAGCACGATCGAGAGCAGGAACGGGATCCGCCAGCCCCAGGCGAGGAACTGCTCGCGCGTGGTGGACGTGGACGCCGCGAGGAAGACGAGGTTGGCCATGATCAGGCCGATCGGCACGCCGACCTGCGGGTAGGTGCCGAAGAACCCGCGCCGCCCGGGCGGCGCGTGCTCGACGGCCATGAGCGCCGCCCCGCCCCACTCACCGCCGGCGGACAGGCCCTGCAGCAGGCGCAGCACGAGCAGCAGGATCGGCGCGGCCACGCCGATCGAGGCGTAGGTGGGCAGCAGGCCGACGCCGGTCGTCGCCAACCCCATGATCAGCAGGGTGGCGACGAGCATGCCCTTGCGCCCGAGCTTGTCGCCGAGGTGTCCCGCGATCACCCCGCCCAGCGGGCGGGCGACGAAGCTGACCCCGATGGTGGCGAACGACGCCAGCAGCGCGGTCGTCGGATCGAGCGCGGTGAAGAACAGCTGACCGAACACCAGCCCCGCCGCGCTGGCGTAGATGAAGAAGTCGTACCACTCGACCGTCGTGCCGACGAGGCTCGCGATCGCCACCCGCCGCACCGCGGCCGGCGACGGCTCGGTCGTGGACGCGCTGGGCGGGGTCTGCGTCATGCGCGGACGGTAGCCAGACGCCTACGCATCGGGGAAGGGTCAGCCGCTCGCCACCGGCTCGTAGCGGCTGAACCGCCGGGTGAAGCTCGCCGTCCCCGACGTCAGCGCGCGCAGGTCCACGGCGTAGCGCAGCAGCGCCTGCTCCGGGACGTCCGCCCGCACGCGGGTGTGGCCGGCCTCGCCCGGCTCCGTGCCCAGGACCCGGCCGTGGCGGGAGGCGAGATCGCCCAGCACCGCGCCGAGCTGCCCGTCGTCGACCTCCACCTCGACCTCGTAGAGCCGCTCCATGACCACCGTCCCCGCGGACGCCACCGCCTCCTTGATCGCGAGCGAGCCCGCGGTCTGGAAGGCCTGGTCCGAGGAGTCGACGCTGTGCGCCTTGCCGTCCACCAGCGTCACACGGACGTCGACCACGGGCCGGCCGGGCGTGACGCCGGACTCGAGCTGGGCGCGCACGCCCTTCTCGACCCCCGGGATGTAGGCCCGCGGGATCACGCCACCGACGATCTTGTCGACGAACTCCACGCCCGAGCCCCGCGGCAGCGGCTCGATCTCGATGCGGCACACGGCGAACTGGCCGTGCCCGCCGGACTGCTTGACGTGCCGCCCGAGTCCGGTGGCGGGCCCCGCGACGGTCTCGCGCTCGGGCACGGCGACGTCGGTGACCTCGACGCTCGCCCCCGACGCGCGGAGCCGGGCGAGCACGACGTCGGCGTGCGCCTCGCCGGTGCACCACAGCACGATCTGCTGGGTGTCGGAGTTGCGCTCGACGCGCAGCGTCGTCTCGGTGGCGGCGAGGCGCGCGAGCCCCCGGGCCATCGCGTCCTGGGCCGAACGGTCGGCGGCGGTCACGGCCACCGGCAGCAGCGCCTCGGGCAGCTCCCAGCCGTCGAGCCCGACGGGATCCTCGGCGGCGCACAGGGTGTCGCCGGTGGCGACCGACCCCAGCCGGGTCAGCGCGCACAGGTCGCCCGCGACGCACGACGGCACCTCGCGCAGCGTCGCACCGAGCGGGGCGTAGACGCGGTTGACGCGCACGGTCTCGCTGCCCCGCGTCTCGACGCCCGTGGGGTCCTCGCCGTCGCGCGGTGCCGGCACCCGCAGCGGGTCGCGGCACGCGGTCAGGGCCGTGTCCGGGCGCAGGCGGCCGGAGAACACGCGCACCAGCGAGACCCGGCTGCCCTGCGCGTCGGTGCCCGTGTGCACGACCTCGGCGACCAGCGGGCCGTCCGGGTCGGGGTCGACGGGGGCGTGCCCGGCGCCGTCCGGGGCGTGGGCCGGCAGCGGCTGGTGGGCCGTGGGCGGCGGGACGGCGTCGACCACGAGGTCGAGCAGCGCGTCGAGCCCGGCGCCGGTCGGCGCGCACACCCCGGCCACAGGGATCAGCGAGCGACGCGCCACCGCCGTGGCGAGGTCGGTGCGCAGCGCGTCGAGCGCCACGGGCTCGCCGCCGATCCAGGACTCCAGCAGCGCCTCGTCCTCGCTCTGCTCGATCAGGGTCTCGACGAGCTCGCGCCGGCAGCCAGACGGATCGAGCTCCTCGGGGTCCTCGGCGGTGGGGTCGTCGCCGGCCAGCAGGGGGCGGACGGTGAGGGTGCCGTCGGAGCCGCGCTCGGTACGGGTGACAGGGACGAGCACCTCGCCCGACCCCGCGGCGACCTCGCGGCAGGTGGCCAGCGCGGCGGCCTCGTCGGCGCGCGCGTGGTCGAGACGGCTGAGCACGAGCATCGCGGGCAGACCGGCGCGCCGGCACTCCGCGAGCAGGGCGGAGGTCGGCGCGGCGACCCCGTCGGCCGCGTCGGCGGTCCCGACGACGAACAGCACGGCGTCCGCCGCGCGCAGCCCGGCGCGGACCTCGGCGAGGAAGTCGGGGCACCCGGGAGTGTCGACGAGATTGATCTTCACGTCGCGGTGGGCGAGCGACGCGACGGCAGGCGCCACGGACCGCTGCTGGCGGCGGGCGTCCGGGTCGTGGTCGGTGACCGTGGTGCCCGCGGCGACCGACCCGGCCCGCGGGATCGCGCCGGCCGCGGCCAGCAGCTCCTCGACCAGCGTCGTCTTGCCCGCGGCCGTCGGGCCGACGATCGCGACCGAGCGCAGGGCGGCCGGGTCGTCCGGGGCCAGCTCGCTCCCCGCCCGCCCGTTGCGTCCTCTCCGGGCTGAGTCGCCCGCCTTCGCACCACTCATGACGATCACCTCGCGCACCCGGGACCCGACGCCGGCGCGTCGTCGCGCCGACACCGTCAGTCCACCCGAGTGACCGAGATCACGGCAAGGGCTGGTCCATGGTCAGCACCGCGAGTCGCTCCCGGTGCTCGTCCGCAGAGCCGAACAGCGCCGCCCGGCGGCGGGCACGCTTGTAGAAGAAGTGCGCCTCGTGCTCCCAGGTGAAGCCGATGCCGCCGAAGAACTGGATCATCGCGCCGGTCGCGTTCCACGCGGCGTCCGCCGCCTTGGCCTTGGCCACCGCGACGGCGATGTCGGCGCCGGGGTCGTGTGTGTCGGCCAGATCCTGGTTGTCGACGGCGTGCGCGGCGAACAGCACCGCGTGCTCCGCCATCGTCACGCCGACGTGGAGGTCGGCCATCGTGTGCTTGATGGCCTGGAACGAGCCGACCGGGACGCCGAACTGCTTGCGGTCGCGGTCGTAGTCGACGGTGCGGGTCAGGGCCTCGCGAGCGCCGCCGACGAGGTCCGCCGCCGTGAGCACGGCACCGCGGGCCATCAGCGCGGCCACGGCGTCGCCGCCGGCGAGCGTCCCGCCGGTGAGAAGCTCGCCCGGGGTGTCGGCGAGCTCGACCGCCCCGACCCGCGCGGTGCCGTCGTAGGTCCGCTGGTCGCGCAGCGAGAGGCCCTGCGCGCCGGGCTCGACGAGGTAGAGACCGGGCGCGCCCTGCGCGTCGGTCGCGGCGACGACGAGGAGCCCGGCCACCGCCGGGTAGTCGACCGGCGAGGCCGTCCCCGAGAGCCGCCGGAGATCGGACGAGTCCGAGGCGTCGACCGTGATGCCACGGCCGTCCCACGACCCGGCCTCGCCGCGCAGTGCGACGGTGCCGACGGTCTCGCCGGCGGCCAGTCGCGGCAGCCAGGCGGCCTGCTGCGCGGGCGACCCGGCCAGGCGCAGGGCCTCGGCGGCGAGCACGGAGGTCGTCCACGGGCCGGGCACGACCGCGCGCCCGAGCTCGCGGGCGATGACCTGGGCGTCGAGCAGTCCGAGGCCCAGCCCGTCGTGCTCCTCGGGCACGAGGACGGCGAGCGCTCCCTGGTCGGCGAGGCCCTTCCACAGCGTCAGCGGGTGGCCGTCACCGTCGGGGTCCTCCACGACGGCGCGCACGGCGTCGAGGTCGAACCGGTCCGCGACGAAGTCGCGGACCGTCTCCGCGAACGCCTGCTGCTCGTCGGTCAGCGCGAAGAACACGGGGTCAGGGCTCCTCTACCGCGGCAGGCCGAGCACGCGCTCGGCGACGATGTTGCGCTGGACCTGGGACGAGCCGCCCCAGATGGTGACCGACCGCGACCACATGGCCTGGGCCTGGAACGGCGCGAGGTCGACGTCGGGGCGGGGCCGCTCCAGCGAGGACTCGGGGCCGAGGACGTCGTCGAAGGCCTCCCAGAGGTCCTGGAAGGTCTCCGACCACTGCAGCTTCGTCATCGATGACTCCGAGCCCAGGTCACGGCCCTGCTCGACCTGGGTGAGGATGTGCATCGCGTGGTAGCGCAGGCACTCGAGCTCGACGAGGCAGTGCGCGAGCTTCTGGCGGGCCACCGGGTCGTCCGAGCGCCCGAAATGGCGCATCTGCTCGACGATCTCGTCGTACTGGCGGCGGAACTCCGTGTACTGGCCGACGCCGGACGCCCCGCGCTCGAAGGAGAGCAGCAACATCGCGGTGCGCCAGCCCTCGCCGATGTCGCCGAGGCAGTCCGTCACGGGGACGCGGGCGTCGGTGAAGAACACCTCGCCGAACTCGCTGGCCCCGCTCATCTGCTTGAGCGGGCGGGCCTCGACGCCCGGCTGGTTCATGTCGATGAGCATCATCGACAGGCCCTTGTGCCGCTCCGAGCCGGGCTCGGTGCGCACGAGCGTGAAGATCTTGTCACCGTGCACGGCGTTGGTGGTCCAGATCTTCTGGCCGTTGACGACGTAGTCGTCGCCGTCGCGGACCCCGCGGGTCGACACCGCGGCGAGATCGGACCCGGCGCCGGGCTCGGAGAAGCCCTGGCACCAGATGACCTCGTTGCGCAGCATCGGCCCGATGATCCCGGCCTTCTGCTCCGGCGTGCCGATGGCCATCACCGTCGGCGCGAGGAAGGTCAGCCCGAGGGTGTTGACGGTCTGCGGCGCGTGGGCGCGGACCATCTCCTCGTCGTAGATGGCCTTCATGCCCGGCGTCCCGCCGCGACCGCCGTACTCGATCGGCCACTGGATGCCGGAGAAGCCGGCGGCCGTCTTGGACGCCTCCCACTCGCGACGCAGGCGGAAGGACTCCGCGTCGCCGAGGGAGCGCCAGAAGCCGGGTTCGCCCCACGCGACCGGGATGTTCGCCGAGAGCCAGTCCCGCAGCTCGGTGCGGAACTGCTCCTCCTCCGCGGTGTAGCTCAGGTCCACGGGCGCCACTGTGGCATGCGGCCCCGTCGCGCGCAGGAGGGGCTACCGGCCGGTAGGGGGCCCCTCACAGGTGAGGACGCCGCGGGCGGCCTTCAGCGCGAGGATCCGGCGCGCGCTCTCGGTGACGCGCTCGCCGAACGCCGGGTCGTCGGCCGCCGCGACCAGCGCGTCCACCATCGGCTCGACGTCGCTCGGCTCGATCGTCAGCACCTGGTCGCCGCCCGCCTCCACGAACCGCACGGCCCGCTGGCCCACCGGCACGTCGGCCACCGCCCGCGCGGCCCCCACGTCGTCGGTGGTGACGACGCCGGTGAACCCGAGCCGCCCGCGCAGCAGGTCGGTGACCACCGCGCGGGAGAACAGGGCCCGGTTGTCCGGGTCGATCCGCTCGTAGACCGCCGAGGACATCATGACGACGGGCGCACCGGCGGCGAGGCCGGCGCGGAAGGACGCGAGGCCCGGGTCGTCGACGCTCGTGCGGCTGTCGGCCGCGCCCGCGAAGTCGGTGTTCTCCCGCACCCGTCCGAGCCCCGGGAAGTGCTTGAGCGTCGTGTCGACGCCGCCCGCGTCGAGGCCCTCGACGAAGGCGGTGACCGCCTGGCCGACCCGGCGCGGGTCGGTGCCGAAGCCGCGGTCGAGAGCGCCGACGGGCTCGTTGGACTCGCCGAGGGCGGGGTCGACGACGTCGGCGACGGGTGCGAGGTCGAGCGTCACGCCGGCCTCGGACATCTCGCGTCCCCAGCGCTCCGCGTCGCCGCGCAGCCCGGCGACGTCGCGGCCCTGCGCGGTCGCCGACGGGATACGCGTGAACCCGTCGCCCTTGAGGTCCTGGACCTTGCCGCCCTCCTGGTCGGTGGCGACGGTGACGGGGAGCTGCGCGGCCTGCTGCACGGTACGCGTCGTCGCGGTCACCTGGGCGGCCGAGGCCTCGCCGCCCGCGGCGTCGGTCAGGATCACCCCGCCGACGCCCGCGGCGAGCGCGGCGCGCCCGGCGCCGGTCAGCCCGTCGGCGGGCACCCCGGCCATGATCAGCTGCGCGGCCCGCTCGCGGGTGTCGAGACCGTCGAGGATCCGCTGGACGCAGACCGCGGCGGGGTCGGCGGGAGCCGGTGGCGCCGAGCGCGCGCTCGGGGTCTGCGTCGACTCGGCGGGCGCGGGGACGGTCGGCGCGGTGACCGGCTGCCCACCGCACGCGGCGAGGGCGAGAACCGTCGTCAGGACGGCGGGCAGACCCGTCCTGGCACGGACGGGGGCGCGGCGGGCTCCGGACATCGTGTCGGGATTGTGCCGGAACGCCGACGGGCACCTGGAGGCCCGTCGGGTCCGCCCAGGACAGGATGATCATCGATGACCGCCCCATGCCGGAAGGCACCGTCAGGACACGCCGCGACGGACGACATCCGCCGGCCGCTGCTCACCGACTTCTGCGACACCTCGCCCTCCACCCACCTCTCGGTCGAGAGCATCGGACCGCGGGTGGCCGCGCGGGCGGGGTGACTCAGTCCGTCGCGCGCGGGTGCCGGCACTGGTAGGCCAGCGCGGGCGGCAGGTTGCGCCACACGGTCGGCGTGACGGTGACCTCGGTGAACGCCTCCTCGAGCACCCCGCGGAAGCGACGCTGGGTGGGGAAGCGCGTGACGTGGCTGTAGGCGAACGTCGTGAACGCCGCGCCGGGGGCGAGCACCCGCGTGACCTGCTCGATGATCCCCCGCTGCGCCGACTCCGCGAACAGCGTCCACGGCAGGCCGCTGACGGCGGCGTCGACGCGGTCGACACCGGTGTCGGCCAGCAGCTTCTGCAGGTCCGCGGCGTCGCCCTGGAGGACCTCGAGCCACGGGCGCGTGCGGCGCAGGTGCTCGACCATGCCCGGGTCGATCTCGACCGCGATGTGGCGGGCGCCCTCGGGCAGGCGGCGGCGCAGGGCGGCGCTGACGACCCCCGTGCCGGGACCGAGCTCCACGACCACCGGCTCGCCCTCGGACGGGGCCACGGAGGCGAGCAGGTCGGAGAGGGCGCGGCCGCTGGGGGCGACCGCGCCGATGACCGACGGCGCACGGACCGCCGAGGAGAGGAACGTGACGAGGTCGCGCACGGGGCTCACGGGGGACACAGTGGCAGCTCCGGTGGTGGTGCGCCGTTCGGCGGGCACCACCGAGTATTTCAGCGCGGGTCGACGACCCGCATGAGGATGAAGGTCACCAACAGCAGAATCATGATCGACAGATCCAGGCTGATGTTGCCGATGCGCACCGCGGGGATGAGGCGCCGCAGCACCTTCACCGGCGGGTCGGTGACCATGAAGAGCACCTCGAGACCGGCGGCGGTGCCGCCCGCGGGATGCCAGTCGCGCGCGAAGCTGCGGACGATCTCGACCACGAGCCGGCCCACGATGAACAGCCACAGCACGAACAACGCGTAGTACACCAGCATGCGGGCGAGCTCCATGCCTCCAGAGTGCCTGATCGGCCCGGAAGATCGGTCACGGCCCGGGTGCTCCGCGTCCGGACGAGGTGGGTCCGCTCCCACGCGCCACCGGTATTGGCTACGGTCGAGCGTCGCTGTCGGATGTCGTCGCGTGCTCGGGTGGAGGTTCGGTGGTCGTCCTGGTGCCCGTCGACGAACGGCTGACGGGCCCCGGAGCACCCGGCCTGTCGCAGCTGCGCACCGACGGCGTCGAGCCGCTCGTGGACGCGGTGCTGCGCAGTGAGAGCGGCGACGGCGCCTCGTTCGGCGCGCCGGCGGCCTGCGACACCCCGGCCGGCGGCATCCCGGCCGTCATGCATCCGCGCACCTTCCTGGCGATCGATCCGCGCGACCACCAGGTCGTCGGCACCTGCGGGTTCAGCGGGCCCCTGCGCGGCGGCCGGCTGGAGATCGCCTTCTGGACGTTCCCGCCGTTCGAGGGCCGCGGCTGGGCGACGGCCATGACGCGGGCGCTCGTCGCGCGCGCGTTCTCCGACCCGGACGTCCAGACGGTCGTCGCCCACACCCTGCCGGAGCGGGCGCCCGCGGCGAGCGTGCTGACCGCCAACGGCCTGGTCCGGGTGCAGTCGCGCCGTCGCGACGAGTCGGGACCGAACGGCGCGCGCCGGGTCAAGGTGTGGCGCTGGGAGGCCCACCGCCCGACCCGCGCCAACGCGCCGACGGGGTAGCCATTCGTGATCGTGCACCTCTGTACGCGGACCGAGCTCGCGGCGGCGCGCCTCGACGGCGCCCGTCGCCCCCCGTCGCTCGACGACGTGGGGTTCGTGCACTGCTCGGACCCCGGCACCGTGCACCTGCCCGCCGGCCGGCTGTTCGCGGGCCGCACCGACGTCGTCGTGCTCGTCGTCGACCCGTCCCTGCTGGACGTGCCGGTGCGCTGGGAGCCCGGCGTGAGTGCGGCCGGCGCCGAGGACCCCCGGGGGCCATGGTTCCCGCACGTCTACGGTCCGCTGTCCCTCGACGCCGTGGTGGCCGTGCACGACCTGGCGCCCGAACCCGACGGCTCCTTCCGTCCACCTGCCGGGCTGGCCGACCCGGGCCGCGCCTGATTCCGACCGAAGGGCCCTCTCGGTCGGGTAGACGAGCGAGGGGAAACCCCGGCCGGAACGCCCGCGCGCGCCCGGAACGAGGACGGCCCCCCGACCGGAGTACCGGTCGGGGGGCCGTGTCGCGCGTAGCGGGGACAGGATTCGAACCTGTGACCTCTGGGTTATGAGCCCAGCGAGCTACCGAGCTGCTCCACCCCGCGTCGGATGCCCTTCGCCCCGGGCCGGGGGTTCCCGACGACCGGAGAAGGCTCCGACGCCGGTGTCGTAGCGGGGACAGGATTCGAACCTGTGACCTCTGGGTTATGAGCCCAGCGAGCTACCGAGCTGCTCCACCCCGCGCTGCGTTGTGTCCCCTACGGTACACCGGCGCCCACCCCGCCCTCGTCAGGGGGGTGGGCGCCGGTGTCCGGCCGACGGCGGCAGCTCGGGCTCCGCGTCGTGCCGCGGGACTCGTCAGCCTCCGGTCGTGGCCGGCGTCGTCGAGGTGGCACCGGTGGCCGAGCGGAACTGCTCGATCGCGGCGTCGAGCGCCGCCTCGGCGTCCCCGATACCCCGGAAGTCCCGGGCGGCCTGGGCCTGACCCAGGCGGTCGAGGGCGTCGTTCATCGCCGTCACGGCCTGCGTCAGCTGCGGGCTGAGCGTCTGCCCCGGCGCCCCGCTCGGGAGCGGGCCCGAGCCGGTGTTGACCCCCGGCGACGGGGTGGGCGACTGCTGGGCGGTGCCCAGCCCCGGGACGTTGAGACCCGGCGGCAGCGGAACGCCCTGGAACGCCGCCTCCAGTGCCCCCTGCAGCGTCGGGGCGTAGCCGATGTCGCCGTTGTTGAACCGGGCGATCACGCCGAACAGCTGCGGGAACGATGTCTGCGCGTTGCGCTCGACGTAGATCGGTTCGACGTAGAGCAGCCCGCCCGCGACCGGGAGCGTCAACAGGTTGCCGTACTGCACCTGCACCGGTGTGCCCGACTGCCGCAAGGTGAACAGACCGCCGTTGACCGACTGGCTGGTCAGCAGCTCGGCCTGCACCTGCTGGGGTCCCTGTGGACCGCGTTGGTCACCGGTGAGCTGCGCCGGGAGCTCCAGCACCGTGATGCGCCCGTAGTTCTCCGGCTCCGAGCTCACCGACAGGTACGCCGAGAGGTTCGGCCGCGACAGCGCGAGCAGCGTGCTCGTCATCTGGAACTGGGTGTCCGGCGCCGCGCCCGGCCGGGGGTCGCCCGCGAGCAGGTAGTACGGCGGGATCGACGCGTTGCTCTCGCGCGTCGGGTCCTCCGGGACGGTCCAGAAGTTCTGCGTGGAGAAGAAGTCGCGCGGGTTCTCGACGTGGTAGCGCGTGAGCAGGTCGCGCTGGACCTTGAAGATGTCCTCCGGGTACCGGAAGTGCGCGCGCAGCGCGTCCGGCACCTCGGCCGCGGGACGCACGACGTCGGGGAAGGCGTTCATCCAGGTCCGCAGCACGGGGTCCTGCTCGTCGACCTGGTAGAGCGTGACCTGGCCGCTGTAGGCGTCGACGGTGGCCTTCACCGAGTTGCGCATGTAGCCGACCGAGCCGGGCGAACCGGAGGGACGCAGCGAGTCCGCGGTGGCCTGACCGAGACCGACCTGCTGGGCGTACGGGTAGCGCGGCAGCGTCGTGTAGCCGTCGACGATCCACTGCATCCGGCCGTCGACGACCGCCGGGTACGGGTCGACGTCGGTGCGCAGCCACGGCGCGACCTTCTGGACCCGCTCGATCGGCGTCCGGTTGTAGAGGATGCGCGATTCGGAGCCGATCGAGCCGTTGAACAGGATGTTCCGCTCGCCGTAGGCCGCCGCGAAGATCAGGCGCTGCGCCCAGTTGCCCAGCGGCACGCCGCCGGGACCGGTGTACGCGGTGGCCGGGCGGCCCGGGCCGTCGAACTCCCGCGGTGCCGAGCCCGGGTTGCCGCCGACGATCGCGTAGTCGTCGGTGCCGCCGAGGAACTCGCCGTAGTAGATGCGCGCGCCGTCGGGGCTCAGACCGAACGGCCCGGGATTGGACGAGTCGCTGACCTCGAACTGGGGCAGGCCGCCCTGGCTCGCCTCGGCGTTCGCCGGGGCGTTGACCCGGTCCGCCGGGGCGGACACGAGGCCCTGGCCGTGCGTGTAGACGAGGTGGCGGTTGATCCAGTCCTGCTGGTTGCCGATGAGGGCGTCGGGGTTGATCTCGCGCGCGGCGAGCACGTAGTCCTGGCGCTGCCCGTTGACCGTGTAGCGGTCGATGTCGAGGTCGGGCGAGAAGCTGTAGAAGTTCGTCAGCTGCTGCTGCACCGCGAACGTGCGGTTGAGCCGCGACGGGTCCTGGATGCGGATGTTGTCCAGCGTCGCCTGGCTGTTGGCGACGTCCTGCGGGGGTACCGCGGCGCTGCCGGCGGCGGACGCGACCTGAGGGGCGTACGGGATGACGCCGACGTCGGTGAGCCCGAACGCCTGGCGGGTCGCCTCGATGTTCCAGGAGATCGACTGGGCCTCGCGGTCGATCGCGTTCGGGCGCACCGAGACCTGCTCGAGCACGGCGGGCCACGCGGCGCCGACGAGCACGCTCGAGAGCACCAGCAGGGCCAGCGCGATCGCCGGGATCTGGAGGTTGCGCAGCACGACCGCGGAGAAGAACGCCGCGGCGCAGATCACCGCGATGATCAGCAGGATGAGCTTGGCCGGCATCGCGGCGTTGAGGTCGGTGTAGGTGGCGCCGAAGAAGTTGGCGCCGCCCTCGGCCGCCTTGCGATCGGAGAACAGCAGCTCGTAGCGGTCGAAGAAGTACGCCACGGCCTTGAGCAGCACGAACGTGCCGGCGAGGACGGCGAGGTGCGCCCGCGCCGGCGGCGCGACGGCACCGTTGCGTCCGGCCAGCCGGATGCCGCCGAAGAGGTAGTGGGCGACGAGCGCGGCGATGAAGCTCACCGCGATCGCGACGAACAGCCAGCTCAGCAGCCAGCGGTAGAACGGCAGCTCGAAGACGTAGAACGAGATGTCGTTCCCGAAGACCGGGTCTGCGACGCCGAACGGCGTGGCGTTGAGGAACAGCTGCGCGGTCTGCCAGTCGGCCTGTGCCGAGAGCCCGGCGATCAGCGCGACCACCGCGGGGATGCCGACCGCGAACCAGAGCGGCCGCGCGAGCACCACCGTGCGGTAGCGGGCCACCGGGTCCTCTGCCGCACCGGCGGCCGCGACGGGCACGAAGACCGGGCGCACCCGATAGGCGATGACGAGGTTCAGCGCGAGCAGGCCGCCCATGAGCACGGCCGCGACGACGAACTGGAGCACGCGGGTCCACAGGATCGTCGTGAAGACTCCGCGGAACCCGACCTCGCCGAACCAGGCCCAGTCGACGTAGACGTCGACCAGACGCGCCCCTCCGAGCAGCACGACGAGCGCCACCACGCCGACGATCAGCAGCGTCTTCGTGCGTCGCGACAGCTGTGGGGTGGCTGTCGGGGGCCGGTTGGCCACGGGGTCACACTCCTGGCTTGATGGGTCGTCCACGCGCGGGCGGACCCGGGCGTGCGCAGTTATCCAGCCGCCACTCTACGAACAGGGTGTGGGGTTGCCGTGGCCCGGCATGTCCGGATCTGCTCACGCCCTGCTCGGAGACGACGCGGAGCGGATCTCGACCATCGAGCCGGGCGCTCACCAGGGACGTCACGGGTTCAGCGACCGGTTCAGCACGACACCGGCGGACGGCCCTCGCGGACCGCCTGGAGGGCCGTGATCCCCTCGGTCAGCGTCCCCACGCGGGCGAGCGTGAGGCCGTCGGGCGCGTCGGCCACGGCCTCGGCGCAGTTGCCCGCGGGCACGAGGAACACCGTCGCGCCGTCGTGGCGGGCGGCGTCCATCTTGAAGCGGATCCCGCCGATGTCGCCGACCCGCCCCAGAGCGTCGATCGTGCCGGTGCCGGCGACGACGTGGCCGCCGGTGATGTCACCCGGGGTCAGCTTGTCGACGATCGCCGACGCGAAGATCAGGCCCGCCGACGGCCCGCCGATGTCGCCGAGGCTGATGCGCACGTCGACCGGGGAGTCGACGATGTTGGTGGGCGTGACGCCGAGGAAACCGCGCGGGTCGCCGTCCGGGCGGGCCGCGGCGACGACCGTGACGTCGGTGCGCGGTCCGGGGGCGCCGAGCGGGCCGCGCTGGATCGCGACGGTGACCGCCTGCCCCGGGCGCGTGGGGGCCAGCGCGTCGACGACCTCCTGCGGCGTCGTCACCGGGCGCCCGTTCACGGCGACGATCCGGTCGCCGGGTGCGAGCAGGCCCGCCGACGGGGAGTCGTCGAGCACCGAGCCGACCTGCACGGCCGTCGGGTAGCCGAGGTGGCGCAGCGCCGCCGCCTCCGCGTCGGTCTCCGACTGCGCGAACTGGCGCGTGTTCTCCTGGTCGACCTGCTCGCTGGAGCGCCCGGGCGGGTAGACCGACTCGCGCGGCAGCACCTGCTCGTTCCCCGAGGCCCACATGGCCATCGCGCCGAACAGCGTCACCTGCGTCGTGACCGCGACGGTGGTCATCCGCAGCTGCCCGCTGGTCGGGTAGACGGGCGCCGGCCCGGAGATGTCGACGACGGTCCGCCCGTCCTGCCCGGTGCCCAGGACGTCGAACGTCGGCCCGTCACCGAGCGCCACGAACGGGACGCGCACCGTCGCGCCCAGCAGGCCCAGCACCCCGGCCAGCACGAGTCCGAGCGCCAACGTCGCGCGCAACCGGGTCACGGCCGGACAGGGTAGTGATCGGTGGTGTGCCCGCCGTGCGGGGACGTCGGGTGTCCGATTCCTGCGCTCTTCCTGGGAGCTTGCTGGGTGTTCGCCGTGAGCGTGCCCGCGGGGCGCGCTCGACCCCCCGATCAACAGCGGGGCCGCGTACCGTCGACACCATGAGTGACCTGCCCTTCGGCTTCGGGCCGTCCGACCCCGACGACGAGTCACGCCGCTCCGGGGGCTCCGGCGGCGGCCAGGGAGGTGCCGGCGGCTCCGGCTTCGGCCCCGGGATGGGTCTGCCGGGAGGCGCCGGGGGCGCCGGCGGCTTCGACATGGGCCAGCTGGGCCAGATGCTCACCCAGCTCGGGCAGATGCTCAGCCAGTCGTCCGGGCCGGGCGCCGAGGGGCCCGTGAACTACAAGCTGGCGGCGCAGATGGCCCACCAGCAGCTCGGTGCCGACGGCAAGACGGCCCCGACCACGGAGCAGCAGCGCGCCGCCGAGGAGTCCGTGCGCCTCGCCGAGCTGTGGCTCGAGGACGCGACGACGCTGCCCTCGGGCGCCTCGCAGGTCGTCGTCTGGTCGCCGGCGCAGTGGATCGACACGACGATGCCGACCTGGCAGCGCCTGTGCGACCCGGTCGCGCGGCGGGTGGCGGGCGCCTGGGTGGAGGGGCTGCCCGAGGAGGCCCGGCAGATGGCCGGCCCGATGCTCGGCATGATCTCGCAGGTCGGCGGCATGGCCTTCGGCTCGCAGCTCGGCCAGGGCCTCGCGCAGCTGGCCAAGGAGGTGCTGACCTCCAGCGACGTCGGCCTGCCGCTCGGCCCGGAGGGCACCGCGGCGCTGCTGCCCGCCGCCATCGCGACATTCACCGAGGGCCTCGACCGACCGGCGGGCGAGGTGCTCGTGTTCCTCGCCGCGCGCGAGGCCGCGCATCAGCGCCTGTTCGGGCACGTACCGTGGCTGCGCCAGCGCCTGCTCGCGACGGTGGAGGAGTTCGCCCACGGCATCTCGATCGACACCTCCCGCATGGAGGAGCTCGCCCGCGAGGTCGACCCCACCAACCCCGCCTCGCTCCAGGAGCTCATGAGCTCCGGGATGTTCGAGCCGCAGACCACCGAGGCGCAGCAGGCCGCGCTGCGGCGCCTCGAGACGCTGCTCGCACTGGTGGAGGGCTGGGTGGACGTCGTCGTCGCCGACGCGGTCGGCGACCGCCTGCCCGGTGCCGTCGCCCTCGGCGAGACGCTGCGCCGCCGCCGTGCCTCCGGCGGGCCCGCCGAGCAGACGTTCGCGACGCTGGTCGGCCTCGAGCTGCGGCCGCGCCGGCTGCGCGACGCGGCGGCCCTGTGGCGCACGCTCACCGACGAGCGCGGCATCGATGGCCGCGACGCGGTGTGGGCGCACCCCGACCTCATGCCGACCGCGGACGACCTCGACGACCCGACCGCGTTCGTCGGCGAGCGCCGTTCGGTCGCGCCCTCCGAGGAAGGCGCCGCCCCGAAGAGCGGCGAGAGCTTCACCGACCTCGACGACCCGCTGGCCCGCCTCGAGGCCGAGATGAAGGCCGAGCAGGAGGCGCGGGAGAAGCCCGACGAGTCCGGTGGCTCCGGGGGCGGCAAGCCCTAGTCGTCGGCCTCGCCGTCACCGTCGGTGTCGGTGATCGGCAGGCCGGCGCCCGCCGCGAGGCCCTCGAGGTAGCCGATCGCGCGTTCGCTGCGCGGGTAGGCCGCCTCGGCGCGTCGGAACGCCGGGCCGTGGTGCGGCTCGCGCAGGTGCACCAGCTCGTGCACCAGGACATGGTCGAGCACCCACCCCGGCACCTCGCGCAGCCGCTCGCTGAGCCGGATCGTCGCGTCGGCGGGCGTGCACGAGGCCCAGCGCGTCCGCATCGGCTTCGTCCAGCGCACCGACGCCGGGCGCGGCCAGGCGCCCTCCGGCGCGATCGGGTCGAGGTGCGCGGCCGCCAGCCTCTCGGCGCGCGCCGCGAGGTCCGCGTCGCCCGCGCCGCGACCGGGCCGGCGACGGGCGTCGGCGCGCTCGAGTCGGCGCAGCATCTCGTCGACCCAGTGCTGCTCCTGGGCACGCGACATCGACGCCGGGATGTTGACGATCACCGTCGACCCCTCCCGGTGCGCGTCCACCGTGCGCTTGCGGCGCCTGCTACGACGCACCTCGACGTCAGGACGGGGCTCGGGCACGGATCCGAGCGTAGAAGGCGGATCCGAACGGCCTGCCGGTGCGTCGAACCAGGTGTGCTCCCCGAACTCGTCCCCCCGCTCCCCGACCGGCCCCGTCTGCGCGTCCCCGCGCTGCACCGGGCCGCCGACGTCCTGCAGTTCGGCGCCGGGCCCTCCGACGTGCTCGTCGTCGACGGCCTGACGCCACCGCTCGCCCGCATGGTCGAGGCCCTCGACGGCACCCGCCCGACCCCGCGGGTGCTGGCCGAGGCCGTGGCGGCCGGCTCCTCCCCCGTCGCCGCGCGCGACCTCCTCGAGCGCCTGCACGCCGCCGGGCTGCTCGCCGCTCCGGCGGCCCCGCCCTCGGGCCGGCGGGTCGTGGTCCGGGGCACCGGCCGCGTCGCGGTGTCGGTCGCGTGCCTGCTCGCGACGTCCGGTGTCGGGCGGGTGCTCGTCGAGGCCGGGGGCACCGTGACGCGGGACGACCTGGGCACCGGGCTGCTCCCCGACGACGTGGGCCGCCCGGCGGGGCGCGCCGCCGAGGAGGCCGTCGCGCGCGCCGGCGCGTCGTCGCCCGCCGCGCCTGCGGCCCGGCGGTGGCTCGCCGCGCGGGCCGATCTCGTCGTCCTCGCCGACGGCGCCCGGCCCGACCCGCTCGCCGCCCAGCGGCTCGTCCTCGACGGCCGCGCGCATCTCCCGGTCGCGGCGCTCGACGGCACCGGCAGCGTCGGCCCTCTCGTCGTGCCGGGGGCAACGCCGTGCCTGCGCTGCGACGACCTCGTGCGCGCCGACGCCGACGACGCCTGGCCGCGGGTCGCCGCCGAGCTGGTCGGCCGGCGCGGCCCCGTGCCCGTCGCGCTCGCCGCGGCCACCGCCGCGCTCGCGGTCACCGAGATCCTCGCGCTGTTCGACGACGGCGCCCCCGACTCGCGGGGCGCGGTCCTCACGCTCGCCGCGGACGGCTCCTGGCGGCGCCGTCCCGTCCGGCGCCATCCGGCCTGTGGCTGCGGCGGTCTCGCGGGGCGGCGCGGGCGCGCCACGGATGGGGGCGGCGTCACGCCGCCGGCGACCCTCCTGGTCACGGGAGTGGACGACCCCACCAGGGCTGGAGCTGCGTGACCTGATCGCGCCGTCACGCTCGGCACGGGGGAGAATCGGACCCGTGACCGATGACATCCCCCGCCGGTCGGTCCAGCGGTCGGCACGGCTGGCCTCCCTGCCGCTGGGCTTCGCCTCGCGCACCGCCGCGGGCTGGGGCCGCCGGCTCGCCGGAGGCGACCAGGGCCAGATCTCCGCCGACGTCGCGCGCCGCGGCGCCGAGCAGCTCTTCGCGGTGCTCGGGGAGCTCAAGGGCGGCGCGATGAAGTTCGGTCAGGCCCTGTCCGTGTTCGAGGCGGCGGTGCCCGACGAGCTCGCCGAGCCGTACCGCGAGGCGCTGACCCGGCTGCAGACCGCGGCGCCGCCGATGCCCGCCGCGCGCACCCACCGCGTGCTCGCCGAGCAGTTCGGGCGCGGCTGGCGCGACCGGTTCCAGGAGTTCGACGACACCCCGGCCGCCGCCGCGAGCATCGGGCAGGTGCACCGCGCGGTGTGGCACGACGGGCGCGAGGTGGCGGTCAAGGTGCAGTACCCGGGCGCCCAGGAGGCCGTCATGGCCGACCTGCGCCAGCTGCAGCGCTTCAGCCGGATGGTGCAGCCGCTCGTGCCGGGCATGGAGATCAAGCCGCTGCTCGCCGAGCTGCGCGACCGCATGGCCGAGGAGCTCGACTACCGCGACGAGGCGGACGCCCAGCGCGCGTTCGCCGCGGCCTACGAGGGCGACCCGGACGTCGTCGTGCCGCGGGTGGTGGCGTCGGCACCGAAGGCGATGATCTCGGAGTGGGTGACGGGCACGCCGTTGTCGGCGGTCATCCGCGCCGGTGAGCCCGAGGAGCGCGACCGCGTCGGGCTGCTGCTCTCGACGTTCCACTTCTCCTCGCCCGCACGGGTGGGGCTGCTTCACGCCGACCCGCACCCGGGCAACTTCCAGATCCTGCCCGACGGGCGCCTGTGCGTGATCGACTTCGGGGCGATCGCGCGCCTGCCCGACGGCGTACCGCGCGAGCTCGGCGTCATGCTGCGGCTGGCGGTCGAGGACCGCTCGGACGAGCTGCTCGGGCTCCTGCGCGAGCTGAACTTCGTCCTGCCGGGCGTCGACATGTCGGCCGACGAGGCGATCGCGTACCTGGGGCCGCTGACCGACCCCCTGCGCACCGAGAAGTTCCACTTCACGCGCGCGTGGCTGCGGGGGCAGGCGGACCGGCTCGGCGACCTGCGCCGACCGGAGTTCACCACCGGGCGCGGGCTGAACCTGCCCCCGCAGTACCTGCTCGTGCACCGCGTGACGCTCGCGTCGGTCGCGGTGCTCTGCCAGCTCGACGCGGAGATCCCGTTGCGCGGTGTCTTCGAGGAGTGGCAGCCGGGTTTCGCCGGCTGAGCTCCTCCTCCGGGTCCACCGGGTCCACCGGGGCCCGGTGCGCGTCCGGTGCGCACCGGGCCCCCTCTCCCCTCGCGGGGTCCGGGGCCGGGTCCCGTGGAGTCGAGCGAGGGTCGCCCTCGCTGCGTGGGACGCAGTCGGGGTGACCCTCGCCCCCCCACGGAGACCCGGCGCGCCGGTGGGTCAGGCGACCCCGGCGGCGGCCCGGGCCGCGGCGAGCTCGGCGTCGCGGGCGAGGTCGGCCTTGGACGGCCGGCCCCGGGGCCGCTTCCGGGCGATGACGGCGCCCCGATCGAAGATCTCGCCGCCCCACACGCCGCAGTACTCCCGCCGCTCCAGCGCGCCGGCCAGGCAGGTGCGCCGGATGGGGCAGTCGGCACAGAGGACCTTCGCCCGCTCGAGGTCGGCGGGCAGGTCGGAGAACCAGAGGTCCTCACCGGAGATCCGGCACGGGAGGTCGTCGACGGTGGCCAGGGCGTCGAACAGGTCGACGTCGGGGGTCTCGATTCCGGTCTCGGGGGCGGTCGGACGAACGGCGAGTCCGGCGGGGGACACGGTCTACCTCCGGTGGGCGGGTCGGCGAGGGCCGGGACCGCGAGGTTCGCGTCGTGCGTGAGAACGACGAAGGCCGCGGTCCCTGGTTGCGGGTCCGCGGCCTCGTGAGTCGTGTCGGTGGGGTTCCTGGTCTTCAGGGACTCCACCGCGAGGCTGCGGACGGTCGCTGCGGGACGAAGGTCGGGAGGTTGTCATCGTGCTGGCGGATGCGGGGGCGCCGCGTCTTCGGCATCCCCTGCTGCTCGCAGGCGACGACGGCATCGTTCGACGACGCCGTGCCCATGACGGAGCGCCAGCTCGCGCCGTGGCGACCGGTGCCCGCGAGAGTCACGATGGTCATCGTCACGAGCCCCCTTCCTGGGTCACCACGGAGCGGAGAACCGCCCGACCGGCAGCCTCGTGCGCCGGTGTGTGATCGACCGTAGGGGCGCCCCGGGACTCGGGCAACGCATTTTCGGGAAGTTCTCCGAAGATCTTTGCATCGGACACGGACGACCGAGCCGGCGCGGAGGTCAGGGGCACCTGGTGCACCTCCGGAGACCGGCGGGGTGCGCAGGGTGCGGGGTGCACAGCGCACTCCTCGATCACCAGGCGGCCGCGCGCCCCCTACGACGCGTGCTCGCGGACCAGGGAGAGGACGTCGTCGCCGTAGCGTTCGAGCTTCGACGAGCCGATGCCCGGGATCGCGACGAGGCCGGAGGGGTCGTGCGGGCGCTGCTCGGCCAGCGCGATGAGCGTCGCGTCGGTGAACACGACGTACGCGGGCACCGAGCGCGACTTCGCCTCCGCCGAGCGCCAGGCCTTGAGCGCCTCGAGCAGCGTCTCGTCGATGTCCGAGGGGTGGCTGCTGCACCGGCCGAGCTTCGCCGACGCCGGATCGGGCAGCGGCTTGCCGCAGACCCGGCACACCGGCGTGCCCCGGGACGCGCCGTTCTCGCGACCGGTGGGACGGCGCGCCGCCGGGTGCTCGTCGGGCACGAGCCCGTAGAGGAAGCGGCTGCGCCGCCGTGAGCGACGCCCGCCGGCGTTGCGCGAGAGCGCCCACGACAGCCGCAGGTGCACGCGCGCGCGTGTGACGCCGACGTAGAACAGGCGCCGCTCCTCCTCGATCGCGTCGTCGTCGCCGTCGGCGTGCTGGATCGGCAGGGTGCCGTCCGTGAGGCCGACGAGGAAGACCGCGTCCCACTCGAGACCCTTGGCCGCGTGCAGCGAGGAGAGCGTGACGCCCTGGACGGTCGGGGGGTGCTGCGCCTGCGCGCGGGTCTGCAGCTCGGCGAGGAACGCGGGGAGGTCGGCGTCGGGCACCGCGGCGACGAGCTCCTCGGCGAGCTCGGCGAGCGCCCGCAGCGACTCCCACCGCTGGCGCGCGGCACCCTGCCCGGCCGTACCCGCCGGCGCGGACTCCGTGAGCCCCTGCTCGCCCAGCACGGCGCGCACCACCGTGACCATGCCCTCGCCGCGGGCTTCCTCGGGCGCCCGCGACGCGGCGGTGCGCAGGGCGGCGACGGCCGTGCGGACCTCGGTGCGTTGGAAGAACCGCTCGCCCCCGCGCACCTGGTAGGCGATGCCGGCGTCCCCGAGCGCGGTCTCGTAGACCTCCGACTGCGCGTTGACGCGGTAGAGCACCGCGATCTCGGCGGGCGGCACGCCGTCGTCGATCAGCTCGCGGATCGCCGTCGCGACGGCCGTGGCCTCGGCGGGCTCGTCGTCGTGCTCGGCGAAGTCGGGGTCCGGACCGGGCGGGCGCTGGCCCTCGAGGCGCAGCCGCGACCCGGCGGCGCGCCCGCGGGCCGCGCCGATCACCGTGTTGGCGGCCGTGACGACCTGGGGCGTCGAGCGGTAGTCGCGCACGAGGCGCACGACGGTGGCCTCGGGGAAGACCCGCGGGAAGTCGAGCAGGTACGACGGGCTGGCACCGGCGAACGAGTAGATCGTCTGGTTGGCGTCGCCGACGACGGTGAGGTCGTCGCGACCGCCCGTCCAGGCCCGGAGCAGCCTGTGCTGCGCGGGGGTGACGTCCTGGAACTCGTCGACGACGAAGCAGCGGTAGCGCTCGTGGAACTCGTGGGCGACCTCGGGGTGCTCCTCGAGCGCGGCCGCGGTGTGCAGCAGGAGGTCGTCGAAGTCGAGCACCTCGGCACGGTTCTTGAGCGTCTCGTAGGTCTCGTACACCGCGGTGACCTGCTCGACCGGCGCGGGGACGTCGCGGGCCGCCTTGCCCGCCGCCGCGGCGTAGTCCGACGCGGGCACGAGCGACGCCTTCGCCCACTCGATCTCGCTCGCGAGGTCGCGCAGCGACTCGCGCGTGGTGGGCGCCCCGGCGCGCTGCGCGGCCTGCCCGACGAGGCGCAGCTTGCCCTCGAGCACCTCCCACGGCGCGCCGCCCACCACGCGCGGCCAGAAGTAGCGCAGCTGGCGCAGGGCCGCGGCGTGGAACGTGCGCGCCTGCACCGGCGGCTGCCCGGGGCTGCCGACGCCGAGGTCGCGCAACCGCGTGCGCATCTCCCCCGCCGCGCGCGCCGTGAACGTGACCGCCAGGACCTGCCCGGACTGGACGTGGCCCGCGGCGACGAGGTGGGCGATGCGCCGCGTGATCGTGCGGGTCTTGCCGGTGCCCGCGCCCGCGAGCACGCAGACCGGACCTCGGGGGGCCAGGACCGCCGCCCGCTGCTCGGGATCGAGCCCTGACGTCACCCTGTCCCCGTCGCTGCCACCCACGGCCCCATGGTCTCAATCCACGCCGACGGCCGGGGGCGGTACGGGTCGGAAAACGTCATGACCGGTGTCGGACCCCCGTGACACTGTCTCCCTCGTGCCACCTGCCATCGAGGCCGACGGTCTCGTCAAGCGCTTCGGCGCCACCACCGCGCTCGCCGGCGCCGGCTTCTCGGCCACCGAGGGCACCGTCCTCGGCGTGCTCGGGCCCAACGGCGCCGGCAAGACCACCGCGACGCGCGTGCTCGCCACCCTGCTCGCGCCCGACGAGGGTCGGGGGCTGGTCGGCGGGTTCGACGTCGTCGCCGAGCCGCATCGGGTGCGCACGCTCATCGGGCTCACCGGGCAGTACGCCGGGGTCGACGAGGCGCTCACCGGCACGGAGAACCTCGTGCTCATCGCCCGCCTGCTCGGTCAGAGCCGGGCGACGTCCAGGGCGCGCGCCGCGGAGCTGCTCGCCCAGTTCGGGCTCACCGACGCCGCGGGCCGCGCCGCGCGCACCTACTCCGGCGGCATGCGGCGCCGCCTCGACCTCGCGGCGTCGCTGGTCGGGCGCCCGCGCATCCTGTTCCTCGACGAGCCGACCACCGGGCTCGACCCGGCGAGCCGCAACGAGCTGTGGGACATGGTCCGAGGGCTCACCGACGACGGCGTCACCGTGCTGCTCACCACGCAGTACCTCGAGGAGGCCGACCAGCTCGCCGACGACATCGTCGTCATCGACCGCGGCACGGTCGTCGCGACGGGCACGCCGCTCGACCTCAAGTCCCGCGCCGGCGCCGCCGTGCTCCAGATGCGCCCGACCCGTCCCGAGCAGCTCGACGTGGTGCGCCGCATCGCCGGCGAGCTGGCGGGCGCGGAGCCCACCGTCGAGCACGGCACGGTCGCGGTGGCCGCCGCCGACGACGCGCTCATGCCCGCCGTGGTGCGCCGGCTCGACGACGTCGGAGTGAGCCTCGCCGAGCTGACGCTGCGGCGCGCCACCCTCGACGAGGTCTTCCTCGCCCTCACCGGCCACCGCGCGGTCGAGACAGGTCCCACCGACGAGCTCCAGGAGTCCGCGTGACCCTCGACCGCACGGCCCCCGCGCGGCCCGCCGTCGCCCCCGACACGGGAACGGCACCGTCGCGCCGCGTCTCTCCGGGGCAGTGGGCGAGCCAGTCGCTGACCATGGCGTGGCGCAGCCTGGTGCAGATCAAGCACAACCCCTCCGAGCTGCTCGACCTGTCGATCCAGCCGATCATGTTCGTGCTGCTGTTCACGTTCGTGTTCGGCGGTGCGATCGGCGGCTCCACCGACGACTACCTCCAGTTCGCGCTCGGCGGGCTCATCGCGCAGAACGCCCTGTTCCTGACGATCTACACGGCCACCGGGCTGGCGACCGACCTGCAGAAGGGCACGTTCGATCGGTTCCGCAGCCTGCCGATCGCGCGGTCGGCGCCGCTGACCGGGCGCATCCTCGGCGACGTCCTGCGCCAGCTCTGGTCGCTGGTCGTGCTGCTCGCGATCGGCGTGGTGCTCGGCTTCCGCATCACGACGAGCCCGGTGGCCGTGCTCGCCGCGTTCGGCCTGCTGGTGGCGTTCACCCTGGCGTTCTCGTGGACGTCGGTGCTGCTCGGGGTGCTCGCGCGCGACCCGGAGAAGGTCCAGATCTACGGGTTCACGGTGCTCTTCCCGCTGACCTTCGCGAGCAACGCCTTCGCACCCACCCAGACGATGCCCGGCTGGCTCCAGGCCTGGGTGTCGATCAACCCGGTCACCCGGATGGCCGACGCGCTGCGCGGCCTGCTGGTCGGCGGGCCGGTGGCGGCCAACGCGGTCGCCACGCTGCTCTGGGGTATCGCTTTCGCCGCCGTCTTCGGGCCACTGGCGGTGTGGGCGTTGCGCACCCGCACCTGATCGCCGCGGACGGGGCCACCATGGAGGCATGACCGAGCAGCTCGTCCCCCGCGACTCCGAGGTGCTCGAGGCCGGCGGCATCCCCGACGACCTCGTCGAGCGCGCGGTGATCCGCGCCGACCAGTGGGCACGGGCCGGCGCGGCGAACACCGCGGGCACGGCGACGGGGCCGTCGGCGCAGCTCGCCGCCCTGGTGCACGACCCGGCCGGTATCGACTTCACGCTGCGGTTCGTCGACCGCGTCGCCCGGCCCGCCGACGACGACGTCGCCGCCCGCGAGCTGGCGCGGCTGGCGGGACGCCGCTCGCCGCTGCCGGCGTTCGTCGGCCGGCGCGACGCGGCACTGCTCCGGGCCGGGGGGCTCGCGGCGCCGCGCCTGCCGAGGGTCGTGGTCCCTCTCGCGCGGAAGCGGCTGAAGGCGATGGTGGGCCATCTGATCGTCTCCCTCGACGATCGGGCGGACGGGCGCGCGCTGCGCCGTCGGCTCGCCGAGGCGAAGCAGGAGGGGTTCCGGCTCAACCTCAACCTGCTCGGCGAGGCGGTCCTCGGCGAGGACGAGGCCGACCGGCGCCTCGAGCGCACGACGGACCTGCTGCGCCGCGACGACGTCGACTACGTGTCGGTGAAGGCGTCGTCGGTGGCGAGCCAGCTGGTGCCCTGGGACCTCGAGGGCAACCGCGAGCGGCTCGTCGAGCGCCTGACGCCGTTGATGGTGCTCGCCCGCGACACCGGCTCGTTCGTGAACCTCGACATGGAGGAGTACAAGGACCTCGACCTCACGGTCGCGGTGTTCACCGCGCTGCTCGACCGGCCCGAGCTGGCGGACCTGCCGGCGGGAATCGTGCTGCAGGCCTACCTGCCCGACGCGCTCGGGGCGCTCACCGAGCTCGCCGCCTTCGCGCGCCGACGGGTCGCCGCGGGCGGGGCGCCGATCAAGGTGCGGCTGGTCAAGGGCGCGAACCTCGCGATGGAGCAGGTGGACGCCGCGCTGCACGACTGGCCGCAGGCGCCCTACCCCACCAAGGCGGAGGTCGACGCCAACTACGTGCGGCTGCTCGACCGCGCGATCGGCGGCGACCTCGTCGACGCGCTGCGCCTCGGCGTCGCCAGCCACCACCTGCACCACGTGGCCCTCGCCGTCGAGCTCGCCGCGGCGCGCGGGGCCGAGCGCCAGCTCGACGTGGAGATGCTGCAGGGTATGGCGCCCGCCCAGGCGCGGGTCGTCGCGCGCGACGTCCGCCGTGTTTCCGAAGATCTCGGCAAGCTGGTGCTGTACACGCCCGTGGTGCACAGGGGCGACTTCGACGCCGCCGTCTCCTACCTCGTGCGGCGCCTGGAGGAGAACGCGTCGCCGGAGAACTACCTCTACGCGCTGTTCTCCGACGCCGGGCCCACGTCGTACGTCGACCGGTTCCGGGCGTCGGTGCGCGACCGCGACGCGGTGCCGGCGACCCCGCGGCGGACGCAGGACCGTGCCACCGAGACCCCGATGATCCCGGACCGCTTCCGCAACGAGCCCGACACCGACCCCTCCCTGGCCGCCAACCGGGCGTGGGCGATGGCGGCGATCCGAACCCCTGCCCCGCCCGTCGCCGAGCCGGAGCTCACCGACCCCGCCGCCGTGGACGCCGTCGTCGAGCGCGCCGCCGCGTCGGGCTGGGGCGCCCGGCCGGCCCGCCAGCGCGCCGCCGTGCTCCGCGACGCCGCGCGGGCCCTGGCGGCGGCGCGCGGGGACCTGCTCACCGTCATGGTCGGCGAGGCCGGCAAGACGATCGCCGAGGCGGACCCCGAAATCTCCGAGGCGATCGACTTCGCGGCGTACTACGCGGACCGGGCCGAGGAGCTCGCGGACGCGCCGTTCACCCCGGACCGCGTCGTCGTCGTGACCCCGCCCTGGAACTTCCCGATCGCGATCCCGCTCGGCGGTTGCGTCGCCGCGCTCGCGGCCGGGGCGTCGGTCGTCATCAAGCCGGCGCCGCAGGTGCGGGCGTGCGCCGAGGTCGGCGTCGCCGCCCTGCACCGCGGTGGGATCCCCGCCGACGCGCTGCGGCTCGTCCACACCGACGAGGGCTCCACCGACGACACGGCGGGGCGGCGGCTGGTCACGCACCCCGCGGTCGACCACGTCGTGCTCACCGGGGCGTCGCAGACCGCGGCGCTGTTCCGGTCGTGGCGTCCCGACCTGCGCCTGGTGGCGGAGACCAGCGGCAAGAACGCGCTCGTGATCACCCCGAGCGCCGACCCGGACCTCGCCGTCGCCGACCTCGTGCGCTCGGCGTTCGGGCACGCCGGGCAGAAGTGCTCGGCGGCGTCGCTGGCGATCCTCGTCGGCTCGATGCGCTCGGAGCGCACCGCGGCCGGGGCGCGGTTCCACCGCCAGCTCGCCGACGCCGTCCGCACCCTGCGCGTCGGCCACGGCAGCGACCCGTCGACGACGACGGGCCCGCTGATCGGGCCGCCGGACGACAAGCTCGAGCGGGCGTTGACCCGCCTCGACGACGGCGAGCGCTGGCTCGTGAAGCCCCGCCACCTCGACGGGACCCTGTGGACCCCCGGCGTGAAGGAGCCGGTCGCGCCGGGCTCGTGGTTCCACCTCACCGAGTGCTTCGGGCCGGTGCTCGGGCTGATGCACGCGGCGGACCTCGACGAGGCGATCGCGCTGCAGAACGCGACGGGCTACGGCCTCACCGGCGGTCTGCACGCACTCGACCCGGACGAGATCGGTCACTGGATGGAGCGCGTCGAGGTCGGCAACGCCTACGTCAACCGCCACATCACCGGGGCGATCGTGCAGCGCCAGTCGTTCGGGGGGTGGAAGGGCTCGGTCGTGGGCCCCGGCGCCAAGCCCGGCGGGCCGAACTACGTCGCCCAGTTCGGCACCTGGCACGACGGGCCCCTCGACCGCTTGCCCTCCGCGCCGCTCGAGGCCGCGGCCGCGGAGCTCCTCGCGTCGGCGGCACCGCGCCTGGACCCCGACGACCTCGTGTGGTTGCGGGCCGCCGCCGCGTCGGACGCCGCGGCCTGGCGCGACGAGTTCTCGGTCGAGCACGACCCGACCGGCCTGCGGGCGGAGGCCAACGTCTTCCGGTACCGCCCCCTGCCCGCGCTGCGCCTGGTCGTCGGCCCCGACGCGGCCGAGCGCGACGTCCTGCGGGTCCGCCTGGCCGCGGCCTGCGCCGGCGTGCCGGTCGTCGACGACCCGGGGTCCCCGGAGCCCGGCGAGAGGCTGCGTGTCATCGGCATGCCCTCGGACGTCCTGCGGCGCGAGGCCGCGGCGGTCGGCGCGTCCCTGGTCGACGCGCCGGTGGTGGCCGACGGGCGGCGGGAGATGCTCACCGTGCTGCGCGAGCAGGCCGTCAGTGTGACCCGTCACCGGTTCGGGCACGTGGAAGCCTGAGCGATCTCGCCGCGTTGCACCGGACGTGGCACAGATGACGATGTACACGACCAGCTGGTGCGGCTTCTGCCGTCGACTCAAGACGCAGCTCGACCGCGAGGGCATCGGCTACGACGAGGTGGACATCGAGCGCGAGCCCGAGGCCGCCGAGATCGTCACCAAGGTCAACGGCGGCAACCGCACCGTGCCGACCGTCGTCTACCCCGACGGCAGCGCAGCCACCAACCCCAGCTTCGCCGAGGTCAAGGAGACGCTGGCACGTGTCGAGGCCGCCTCCTGAGGTCGCGAACGGGGACTACGCGCGCATAGAAGCAGCGAACAGCTCGTTCGCTGCGTACCCCGGGCCTCAGCCGGCGGCGGCCCACGCCTCGAGCATCGCCCGGGCGATGGACACACCGCCGGGCAGGATGAGGTCGCGACCGGCGCCGGCCTCGAAGTTCGTCCCACCGACGCCGCCGACGCTGTGCCGTCGCTCGCCCGACCCTGCGCCGTCGCGGTGCGACCAGGCGCCGGCGTCGAGCGCGTCCTTGAGCTCGGCGCGGGTGACCCAGCGGGCGCCCTCGATCTCGCCCACCTGCAGTCTCAGCGGCTGGGCGGGGTCGGCGACGGCCGCGAACCCGATCATGAGCGAGCGCGGGAACGGCCACGGCTGCGACCCGAGATACGAGATCGTGTGCACGTCGACGCCGACCTCCTCGGCGCACTCGCGGGTCACGCACGCCTCCAGCGACTCACCCGCCTCGACGAACCCGGCGAGCACCGAGTAGCGCCCCTCCGGCCAGATCGGCTGGCGCGCGAGCAGCACCTGAGCCTGTTCACCCGCCGCGCCGTCGTGCACCAGGCAGATCATCGACGCGTCGGTGCGCGGGTACTCCTCGTGCTGGTGTGCGCGGCACAGCTGCGCCCAGCCCGCCTTGATCGCGTCCATCTCCGACCCGTCGCGGGCGCAGAACCGGGCGCGGTCGTGCCAGTTCAGCAGCGACACCGCGGTGGTCAGCAGGCCGGCGCTGCGGGCGTCGAGGTCGGCGCCGGAGCTGCGCAGGTCGGTCCAGTTCTCGTGGTCGGGGCTGCCGCCGGCGCGCGACCACTGGTCGGCGGTCATGAACCCGGAGCCCGCGTCGTTCGACTCCGCCTCGGCCGGGTCGGGCACGCGCACCGCCCAGAAGGCGGTGCCGCTCTCCTCGCCCAGCAGGACCGCGCCGTCGGGGATCACCTCACCGAGCACCGACGTGGGGGCGAACGCGAGCGACATCGTCCCGTCGGCACCGCGACCGACCGGCGTGCGGCCGTGCGGGTCGACGAGCACGACACGCGCGTCGGGCCACAGCGCGCGGGCGTGGTCGGGGTCGACGCGCAGCTGCTCGCGGCGGTCGACCGTGGAACGCGACAGCGACGGGAGATCGTCGAGGTGGAACGCGGCGCGCAGGTCGGGACCCGCCGTGCTCACGAACCCACCTCCACGCCACCGAGCGCGCGCAATCCGTCGGCGGCTCGTGCGGCGTCGGCGACGACGACCCCGGTGAAGTGCGTCGGCGCGAAGAACTCCTCCGCCGCGGCCGCGACCTGGTCGACCGTGACCGCCTCGACCCGGGCCGGGTGCTCGCGGATCCAGGCGGCGTCCAGGCCGTGTGCCGCGAGGGAGGCGACCGTGGACGCGTAGCCCGCCTGGGTCGTCATGGAGATCAGCAGCGAACCGACGAGGTAGCGCCGCGCCGACTCGACCTCGTCGGCCGACGGCGGCAGCACCGCGAGGCGCCCGAGCTCGTACCGCAGCTCGAGCAGCGCGGGCGCGGTGACCTCCGACGCGACGTCGGTCTCCACCAGCAGCGCCGCCCCGTGCGGATCGAGCTCCAGGCTCGACGACGCGTGGTAGGTGTAGCCCTTGTCCTCGCGCAGGTTCTCCACCAGGCGCGACGAGAAGTAGCCGCCGAGCGAGAGGTTCGCCAGCTGCAACGCCGCGTAGCGCGGGTCGGTGCGGCCCACGGCCGGCGCCGAGAGACGCAGCTGCGACTGCACCGAGCCCGGCCGGTCCACCAGCAGCAGGTCGCGGGCGGTGAGCGCGGGCAGCGCCGGGATCCCCGCCGCCTCGCCGCCGGTCCAGTCGGTGAGCGCGGACTCCACGCGGCGCACCGCGTCGGCGGGGTCGAGGTCACCGACGAGCACGAGCACCGCGCCGCCCGGGCGCAGCGCCGCGGCCTGCAGCGCGCGGACCGCGTCGGCCGGGACCGCGGACACCTCCCCCGGGCGCGGCATCTCGCGCGTCACCGGGTGGCTGCCGTAGCGGCGCTCCTGCAGCGCGCGCCGGGCGATGACCGAGGGCTGCGCCGAGGCCATCTCGATGCGCTCGACGAGACGCTCGCGCTCGCGGGCCAGCTCGTCGTCGGGGTGGGTCGCGTGGAGCAGCAGGTCGGCGAGCACCTCGAGCAGCGTGTCGAGGCCCTCGGCCAGCGCATGTCCGGAGACCGCGAGGCGCTCCGGGTCGACCGCGAACCCGATCTCGCCGCCGACTCCGGCCAGGTCGTCGTCGATACCGACGCGGCTGCGGCTCGACGTGCCCGACAGGATCGTGGTCGAGAGCAGCTCGGCGACCGCGGCGTGGTCCGAGTTCTCGGCGCCGGTCACGTCGGCGAACGGCACCCGTAGCCGCACCTCGACCATCGGCACCTCGGCGCGCCGGACGGCGATCACCCGCAGGCCGGAGTCGAGGACGGTGTCCACCTCGTCGGGCGCGGGCACCGCACGCTGCGGGCCCAGGGCCGGCAGCGGGCGGGGCCCGGTGGCGGTGCTGCCGATCTCGTCGGCGCTGCGACGGGTGGGGGCTGGCCCGAGGAGGTCCGGCTCCCCTCGCGGCGTGCTCCCCACACTGCTGCGCGTCCCGGTCATGCCGCACCCCCCGGCGTGATCGTGAGGATCGCGCGGGCCCCGGGCTGGAGCTTCCCGGCGGCCGCGGCGACGGCGGAGGGCTCGACGGCGGCGATGAGCCCGGGCAGCTCGTCGGCGAGCTCGGCGCGGCCCTGCACCAGCTCGGCGGACCCGAGGGCGAGCATGCGGCTCATCAGCCGGTCGTGCTCGCGGTGCAGCGAGGACGCCCAGCGCGCGGTGACGCGGCGCAGCTCCTCGGGGTCCGGTCCCTCGGCCGCGAGAGCGGCGAGCTCGTCGTCGACGGCGGCGACGACGCGGTCCGGGTCGACCGACGCCGGGTGCACCGCGGTCACCGTGAACGTGTCGGGGTCGCGCGCGTCGAGCGGCGCGCCCATGAGTCCGCAGGACGCGGAGACGTCGGTGACGAGCGCGTCGCCGTACACCAGTCGCTGGGTGAGCCGGGCGGCCTCGCCGTCGGTGAGCAGGCTCGCGAGCACCGCGTGGGCGAGGTAGCCGTCGAGGTCGGTGCCCGGGTCGGGCAGGCGGTGACCGAGCGCGAGAGCGGGCAGCGGGGCGTGCGCGTCGGTGACGTTCTCGCGCCGCACGCCGTCGGGTGGTGGTTCGGCGAAGCTCGGCCGCACGGGGACCGGGCGCGCGGGGATGTCGCCGAAGTGCTTCTCGACGAGCGTGGCCGCCTCGTCGGGATCGAGGTCACCGACGACGGTGAGCACCGAATTGCCCGGCGCGTAGTAGGCGTCGAAGAACGCCGCCGCGTCGTCGAGGTCGGCCTGCTCGAGGTCGGTGAAGTCCCCGTAGCCGTTGTGGGCGTTCGGGTAGGTGTCGTACAGCACCGGCGGCAGCAGGATCCAGGGGAAGCCGCCGTAGGGCCGGTTGAGGACGTTGAGGCGGATCTCCTCCTTGACCACGTCGACCTGGTTGCGCAGGTTCTCCGCGGTCAGGCGCGGGGCGCGCAGCCGGTCGGCCTCGAGGAAGAGCGCGCGCTCGAGTGCCGCGGAGGGCAGGACCTCGAAGTAGTTCGTGTAGTCCTGGTGCGTCGAGCCGTTGAACACCCCGCCCGACGACTGGACGTGCCGGAAGTGGGCGAGCTTGTCCAGGCTCTCCGAGCCCTGGAACATGAGGTGCTCGAAGAGGTGCGCGAACCCGGTCCGGCCCTCGGGTTCGGAGCGGAACCCGACGTCGACGTGGACGGCGACGCCCACCACGGGGGCCGCCGGATCGGGCACGAGGAGCACCCGCAGCCCGTTGTCGAGCACCCGGCGGTGCAGGCCACCGTCAGCTCTGTCAGCCCGGCCCGGGGCGGTCACGCTGGAGGTCACACGCCCCAACCTAATCGCGGTGCGGACCGGCGGCCGGACGGCGCGGCCCGCCGGTCGTGCCGCGGTCCCGCGCGCGCCCGTTCCGGGCCGGACCGCCGCCGTGTCGGCGGCGCCCGGCCTCGAGGGCGGCGGGGCGGCCGGCACGGGCGGTACGGCCCGGGCGGGCCGCGGGGCGATGGGGTGTGCGGCGGGCGGGCGCGGGGCGCGGGGCCGCCGTCGTCGTCGTGCTGCGCCCGGTGCGGCCGGCGCCCCGGGGCGCCGCGGGCGCCGGGCGACGGTGTGCACGGTCGCGGGCGACGGCGACGAGCAGCGCGGCCATCCCGAGCCCGGCGACACCGGTGAGCAGGATCGCGAGCCGGTTCGTGAGCGGGGACTCGGCGGGCTCGGTGGCGGACAGCGCCGCGGACGACCCGGTGCCGAGCACCCGGGCCCGGGTGTCCGCGGCCGGCTCGGTGCCGACGAACGCCATCCGGACCTGCACCCGGCTCCCGGTCGGCGTGCCGCAGCCGTCGAGCGGCAGCAACCGCCGCCCGCCGGGACCGTCGACCGCGACGGTGTCGTGCGGGTCCTCGCCGACGCAGGACGCGGTGGCGACGACCGTCGCGGCACCGACGGTCTCGACGGGCGCCGGCGCGGCCTCGGCGCCGCCGTCCGACCCGCCCCCGCGGGCACCGACCGGGCCGGCGCCGAGGATCAGCCAGAGGGCGACGCCCGCGCCGAGCGCGAGTGCCAGGAGCACGCCGAGGACCGGACCGCGCCGCGGCGACCGACTCACCGGCCGGCCCCCACCCCGCACCAGGTGGGAACGATCCAGATCCGTCTTCGCCGCAGTCCCCGTGAACGACACGGTCGGGATTCAAACACCCCGGACCGTCGCACGATCGAGGTAGGCAGCACTCACGCGAATCGGCGTCTGCTACGGCGTTCCGGGCACTCCGGTCCACCGGGCGTCGCCGCCGGACGACGCCCGGTGGCACCGGAGAGCGACGGCGCGAGCGCCTTGAGGCCGCCGAGCGGGTGATCTTGCTCATCGACCCGACACGCCGCCCCGCATCGTCACACGATCAGTGGAACGCGTCCACGCCCGTCCGCTCCGCCGAGACGGCCCAGAGGCGCACGGCGGCCTCGGGGTCGATCGCGTGGTCGCGGACGCCGCCCCCCGCATCGCCGGTGGCGACCTCGGCCACCTCGCAGTCCTCGAGGTACAGCCCGCCGCGACCCGCCAGCTGCGGCGACGTCGCCGCCCACACCTCGGTGGCCGCTCCCGCCTCGGGGGTCTTGAAGGTCGCCGCCGTCTGCGCGGTCGGGTTGCCGTCCTCGTCGACCCACCCCAGGCCGACCATCTCCTCGCGCGGGAGGTGGCGCTGCAGCGGCGTGAGGATGCCGCCGGGGTGCAGCGAGAAGGCGCGGACGCCGTGGGAGGCGCCGAGGGCGTCGAGCTGCACGGCGAACAGGACGTTGGCGGTCTTGGCCTGGCCGTAGGCGCGCCACTTGTCGTAGGGCTCGGCGCGCCAGTCGAGGTCGTCGAATCGCACCGGCGAGCGGTGGTGCCCGCGGGAGGACACGGACACGACGCGGGCGTCGCGCCCGCGCGCGATCGCCGGCCAGAGGCGGTTGACCAGGGCGAAGTGCCCGAGGTGGTTGGTCGCGAACTGCGCCTCCCACCCGGGCCCGACGCGGGTCTCGGGCGTCGCCATGATCCCGGCGTTGTCGATCATCATGTCGATCGCGCGGTCGGAGGCGAGGAAGCGGTCGGCGAAGGCGGCGACGCTCTCGAGGTCGCCGAGGTCGAGCGCGTCGGTCTCGACGCGGCCGGAACCGTCGATGGCGATGCCGTCGAGTGCCTCCTTGGCGGCGTCGGGGCGGCGAGCGGGGACGACCACGTGCGCGCCCGCCGCGGAGAGCGCGCGGGTCGCCTCGAGTCCGAGCCCCGAGTAGCCGCCGGTGACGACGGCCAGGCGGCCGGTGAGGTCGAGGCCCTCGAGGACCTCGGCGGCGGTCGTGTGCGCCCCGAAGCCGGAGCCGATCGGGTGCTGTGCTGCTGCGGTCACGTCATCGACGCTAGGGCGTCGAGCGCGCTCTAACGCAAACCACGTTCCCCGAGGAGCCGCCACAGGTGCGCGGTCGCCTCGGCACCCGCCAGCAGCAGCGGGAGGACGGCGCGCTCGTCGGGGGCGTGGATGCGGTCGGAGGGCAGCATGACCCCGAGGAACGCCAGCGGGGCGGCGAGCTCGGTGGACAGCAGCGCCTCCGGGCCGCTGCCGCCCTCGCGTGCCGGCAGCACCTCGGCGCCCAACGCGGCGCCCATCGCCTCGCGGATCGTCGTCACCAAAGTCGAGTCGACGTCGCAGATCAGCGGCGGCACGCCGGGGCCGCCGGCGACGACCTCGGCGGTGATGCCGGGCGGGGTGTGCGCCGCGACGAAGGCGCGGACGCCGTCGAGGATCCGCGCCGGGTCCTGGTCGGCGACCAGCCGGAACGTCAGCTTCGCGGTCGCCGAGTGCGGGACGATCGTCTTGTGCCCGGGGCCGCCGTAGCCCCCGTGCAGGCCGTTGACCTCGGCGGTCGGGCGCGCCCACAGCCGCTCGTAGGTGCTCCAGCCGGCCTCACCCGCGGTGGCCTGCGCGCCCGCCGCGGAGTGCGCGAGCCACGCGGGCTCGTCGAAGGGCAGCGCGGCCCAGGCGGCGCGCTCGGCGTCGGTCGGCGGGCGGACGTCGTCGTAGAACCCGGGCACCTGCACGCGCCCCTGGCCGTCGTGCAGCGCCGCGACGAGGCGGGCGAGCTCGGTGACCGGATTGGGCACGGCGCCGCCGAACTGCCCGGAGTGCAGGTCCACCGAGGCGCCGCGGAAGACGATCTCGATGTCGACCATGCCGCGCATCCCGGTGCAGACGGTCGGCGCGTCCCGGTCGACCATCCCGGTGTCGGTGACGACGATCGCGTCGCAGGCCAGCGCGTCGCGGTGCGCGGCGAGCAGGGACCCGAGGTGCGCCGAGCCGGACTCCTCCTCGCCCTCGGCGAGCAGTTTGAGGTGGACGGCGGGTCCGTCCGCGCCGGTCGCGGCGAGGTGGGCGGCGACGCCCAGGCGCACCATCGCGAGGTGGCCCTTGTCGTCGGAGGCGCCGCGCCCGCGCAGCTCCTCGCCCACGACCTCGGGCTCGAACGGCGGATGAGACCAGCCGTCGGCGAGGTCGGCGGGCTGGACGTCGTGGTGGCCGTAGACGAGCACCGTCGGCGCTGACGAGTCGCCCACCCGCCCGTCGGCGGCGGGCCACGACGCGAACACCGCGGGCAGGGCGTCGGTGTCGTCCCACACCTCGACCTGCGGCCAGCCCTCGGCGCGCAGGCGCTCCGCCAGCCACGCCGCCGAGCGCGCCACGTCGTCGTGGTGGCCGGGATCGGCCGAGATCGACGGGATGCGCAGCCACTCCTGGAGATCGGCGACGAAATCCTCGGCGCGGGCACGGACGGCGGTCGCTTCGGTGCTGGTCACGTCGGGAGACGGTAGGCCAGACACGTCACCGCCCGGCCACCGTGTTCGGTGACCGGGCGGGACGTGTGCGGGTCAGCGACGGGGCAGGATCTCGGCGCGGCGCACCCAGGCCACGACCCCGAGCAGGACTCCGAGGATCACCGGCGTGTACCAGAAACCCTCGGACAGGAAGAACAGCTGCGCGCCGGTGGCGCCGACCATGAGCGCGATCAGGCACGAGGCGGCGAGCCCGGCGAGGCGGGGCACCAGCAGGCCGATGCCGCCGGCGACCTCGAGGACGCCCACGACGACCCGCAGCCACTGGCCCGTGCCGAGGTCCGCGAAGATCTGGATGGCGTAAGCGTCGCCGAACAGCTTCGGCGCCCCGGAGCCGACGACGAACATGAGCCCGAGCAGGACCTGCAGGGTCCACAGCGCGACGGTGGCCGGGCGGGTGCGGGTGGTGGTGGTGCCGGTCGCGGTGGTCATCGGGTCCTCCTGGGCTCGGGGCGTTGCGGAGAAGCCTGCCCACGTAGAACTCCTACGTCAATACTTTCTCGTTGTTTCTCCGTACTTGCCTCGGCCGTGACCGTTCGGTTTCGCTGTGACAGATGCGCGTGCCCGCGGGATGGACCCCGCCCCCGGAGTTCACGACGCGGCCGGTGCTCGAGGGCACGGTGGGGATGGCAGCGGCGACGCACTGGGCGGCCGCGACCACCGCGATGGGTGTGCTGGAGCGGGGCGGGACCGCGTTCGACGCCGCGGTGGCGGCCGCGTTCGTCCTGCACGTCACCGAGCCCCATCTCAACGGGCCGGGGGGCGATCTCACCGCCGTGTTCGCGACGGCCGACGACCCCACGCCGCGGGTACTCGACGGGCAGGGCCCGGCCCCGGCGGGTGCGTCCGCGGCCGCCTACCGGGCCGAGGGTCTGGACCGGGTGCCGGGCTCGGGCGCGCTGGCGGCCGCGGTCCCGGGCGCGGTGGACGCCTGGTTCCTGCTGCTGCGCGACCGCGGGACGTGGGATGTCGGCGACGTCCTCGCGCCGGCGATCGGCGCCGCCCGCGACGGCGTGCCCGCGGTCCCGCGCCTGGCGTCGACGATCGCAGGAGTCGCCGACCTCTTCCGCGAGCACTGGCCGACCTCGGCCGCGCTGTGGCTGCCCGGCGGCCGACCGCCGCGGCCCGGCGACGTCGTGCGCAACCCGGCCTGGGCCGACACCCTCGAGCGGCTCGCCGCGGCCGCGCAGGGGCCCGACCGCGAGGCCCGGATCGACGCGGTGCGCACCGTGTGGGGCGAGGGGTTCGTGGGCGAGGCGGTCGCCGCGTCGTGCCGCGCGCCCCACCGGCACTCGTCGGGCACCGTCCACGCGGGCGTGCTCACCGTCGCCGACACGGCGGGCTACCGGGCGCGGGAGTGCGACGCGGTCATCGGCGAGTTCCGCGGGCGGCGGGTCGCCAAGACCCCGGCGTGGGGCCAGGGGCCGGCGTTGCTCGCCGCGCTCGCGGTGCTCGACGGCTTCGACGACGCCGACCTCGATCCGGTCGGCGACCCCGGCGCGCACCTCGTGCTCGAGACGATCAAGCTCGCGCACGCCGACCGGGAGGCGTGGTTCGGCGAGTCGGCGGACCTGCTCGACGTCGCCGACCTCCTCACCCCCGATTACGTCGCCGGGCGCCGCGCGCTGATCTCCGACGTCGCCTCGCCCGACCTGCGCCCCGGGCGCCTCGGTGGTCGCGACCCGGTGCTCCCGGAGCTCGCGGTCTCCGGCGCCGACGCCGGCGTCACCGTCGACGGCACCATCGGCGAGCCGACCGTCACCCTCGCCGGTGAGACGAAGGGCGACACCTGCCACCTCGACGTCGTCGACCGCGCCGGCAACATCGTCTCCGCGACCCCGTCCGGCGGGTGGCTGCAGTCGTCCCCGACGATCCCCGAGCTGGGGTTCGCCCTGGGCAGCCGGCTGCAGATGAGCTGGCTGCAGGACGGCCTGCCCGCGACGCTGACGCCCGGACGCAAGCCGCGCACCACGCTGTCGCCGACGCTCGTGCTCGACGACGGCGGCCCCGTCACCGCGCTCGGCACGCCCGGCGGCGACCAGCAGGACCAATGGCAGCTGCTCTACCTGCTGCGCACGCTCGTCGGCGGCTACGATCCGCAGCAGGCGATCGACGCGCCCGCGCTGCACACGACGTCGTCACCCAGCTCGTTCTGGCCGCGCGGACGCGAGCCCGCGGGCGCGGTGGTCGAGGACCGGATGGACGCCGCGGTCGTCGACGGGCTGGAGCGCCGTGGGCACCGGGTGACGCGCACCGGGCCGTGGTCGCTGGGGCGTCTGTCGGCGGTCGGGATCGACCGGGCCCGCGGGGTGCGATGGGCCGCCGCGAACCCACGGGGGATGCAGGGGTACGCGGTGGGACGGTGAGCCGGCGGGCGGTGCGGCGCCGGCTCTGCGAGGGTGGCCCCATGATCCGCTCCCGATCCGCTGTGCTCGCCGGCGCACTGCTGACCACGGGCGTGCTGCACGGGGTCGCGCCGCAGCCGTTCGACACGATCGTCCCGCCGTGGCTGCCGGGCTCGGCCCGGCTCTGGACGTACGCGAGCGGTGTCGCGGAGCTCGCGGTCGGCGCGGCGGTCGCGGCACCGCGGACGCGCCGCGCGGGTGCGCTGGCGGCGGCCGCCCTGTTCGTCGCGGTGTTCCCGGCGAACGTGCAGATGGCGTGGGACTGGCGGCGCCGACCGTGGCCGTGGCGCGCGGTGGCGTTCGGGCGCCTGCCGCTGCAGGTGCCGATGATCGCGCACGCGCTGCGGGTGCACCGCGAGGCCGGCTGACGCCGGCCCCGCGGGCCCTCCCCGACTCCCCCCGGTCCCGGTCCCCGACCGTTCCCGCCCACACCCGTGCCCTCGGCGCTCGTCGCACCGACCACCGCGAGCGGGGCGTGCTCGAGGGCGAGGTCGAGGGCGAGGTCGAATCCCGCGAGCTCGGTGACCAGCCCGACGTCCTCCGGGCCGAGGACTCGCCCCGCGACGGCACTGCGGCGGCACTGCGACGGCACGATCATCGGTCCTTACGGGAGCGTCCGACGGTAGTCAGCTACCGAGAGTGAAACAAGACCGGTTCTAGTGGCGTGATCGCTACTCTCCGCGCTTTCGGGGGGTCACTGCGGGTTGCCCCGTGGCCGGATGGTGGCCTGCGGCAGTGCCGGCGCCGGCAGCCGGGCGCCGGTGCGGCCGTCCCGGCCGACGTAGCCGTCGACCTCGCCGAACCGCTCCCCGGCCTCCCACGCCGCGCGGAACGCGACGATCTCGTCGTGGCTGCGGCCGACGAAGTTCCACCACATGACGATCTGCTCGCCGAACGGCGGGCCGCCGAGCAGGACGAGGCGCGCCGGATCGGCGCCGGCCGTGATCTCCAGCGTGCTGTGGCCGGTGCGCAGGTAGCCGAGCTCGCCCGGCTCGAGGGGCCGCCCCTGGAACGTCACGCGGCCGCCGTCGACGAGCAGGCCGTGCTCGAAGGCGTCGTCGACCGCGAGCTCGATCGTGGCGCCGGGCTCGAGGAGCAGCTCCGCGCCGAGCAGGGGGGTGGCGGTGACCACCGGGGACGCCGCACCGGCCAGCGCGCCGAGGAAGACGCGGGCGGTGCCGCCGTCCAGCGCGACCGGCTCGGGGGCGTGGTGGGCGAAGTCCCGCGGCCCGTCGCGGGCGTCCTCGGGCAGGGCGACCCAGAGCTGCACACCGTGCAGGACGGTCGTTCCCGGGGTGCTGACCTCGGAGTGCGCGATGCCGTGCCCGGCGGTCATGAGGTTGAGCTCGCCGGGACGCACACGGGCGTGGACGCCGTGGCTGTCGCGGTGCTCGACCTCGCCGGTGAACAGCCAGCTCACCGTCGCGAGGCCGGTGTGCGGGTGGGGTGGGACGTCCATGCCGCCGCTGGTCGAGGTGGCGTCGGGGCCGTAGTGGTCGACGAAGCACCACGCGCCGATCAGCGACCGCCGCCGCTGCGGCAGCGTGCGCCGCACGGTCATCGCCCGCGGGCCGCCCAGTGGCACCTCCCGCGGCGTCAGGACCTCGACCTGCGGCACCGCCCCGCCCGGCACGCAGTGGACCTCGGGCGGCGCGGTCTCGGTGTTGCTCACGTCTCGATGATGCCCCCGTTCACCGCGGGTCTGGGTCTCACCGCGGGTCTGGGTCTCACCGCGGGTCTGGGTCTCACCGCGGGTCTGGGTCGACGTCCGGCGGCGGGCCGTCGTCGCGGTCGGGGTCGGCGTCCGGGTCGTGTGCCGAGGCGGTCCCCGGCGGGGGTTCCGGGTCGCCCTCGGGCGCGCGCTGCTCCTCGGGCACGGCGGCCACGAGCGCCCGCAGGCCGGCGGCGTCGAGCAGGTCGGCCGGGCTGACGGTCTCGTCGTGGCGCACGTAGTGCAGCGCCGCCCGGACCCGCTCGACCGGGACGCCGGAGAGCGACGACCACGCCAGCCGGTACGCCGCGAGCTGCACCGCGAGCGCCGGGAGGGCTTCCTCGCGCGGGCGGGCGCCGGTCTTCCAGTCGACGACGGTCGCGCCCCCGTCGGCGTCGGCGAACACCGCGTCGATGCGGCCGCGGACCAGCGTGCCGGCGACCTCGGTCTCGAACGGCACCTCGACCGCCACCGGCGTGCGGTTGGCCCACCGGCTGGCGGTGAACCGCTCGCGCAGCTCGGCGGCGTCCGCGGCCCCGACGGGGTCGGCGGCGGCGTCGGCGTCCTCGTCGGCGGCGCCGGGCAGCTCGTCGAACTCCAGCAGCTCGGTGGCCGAGAACCAGCGCTCCAGCCAGGCGTGGAACTCGGTGCCGCGCCGGGCGCGCGGATCGGGTGGGCGCGGCACGGGGCGGCGGAGCCGGCGGGCCAGCGCGCCGGGGTCGGCGGCGAGGTCGACGAGCTGGCTGACCGAGAGCTGCGGTGGCAGCAGCACGCGCGCGTGCCGGTCGCGGGCGGCGGCGCGCTCGGCGAGCAGGACCTCGATGTCGGCGGCCCAGCCTTCGGGATCCTCGTCCGTCGGCTCGGCGTGTCGCGCCCGCGCGGCCCGGACCAGTGCCGCGCCCTCGTCGACCGCCGCCCGCCGCGCCCCGAGGGGATCGAGCGGCCAGACCGCCTCGTGCACGGCCGCGGCCATCGGGTTGGGCTCCCCCTCCTCCGGCGCCTCGACCCAGGTGTCGACGACCCCGCCGCGGCCGGTCGCGACCAGCTCTCCGACCTCGCTCAACAGATCCGACGGCCCGCGTGGGGTGTCCCCCGTCTCGCCCCACCAGTGGCCCGAGACCAGCAGCGCGCGCTCGGAGCGGGTGAGCGCCACGTAGAACAGGCGCCGCTCCTCGACGAGGCGGCGCTCGTCGAAGGCGCGCTCGTGGGCGTCGAGCCGGTCCTGGATCTCCTTGCGGTCCTCGGCGCCGTCGAGGTCGAGCTCGGGGAGGTCGGGCCGGTCGCCGCGCAGGTGCACCGGAAGCGAGGCCACCGACGTCAGCCACGACCCGGAGCGCTTCGCCGCCGGGAACACCTTGTCGACGACGTGCGGCAGAGCCACGAGCTCCCACTCGAGGCCCTTCGCGGCGTGGACCGTCAGCACCTGCACGCGGGTGCCGCCGCTCGCGGGGTCGGCCGCTGACACGGGGTCGACCTCCCCGGGCGTCAGGCCGTCCTCGGCGTCCTCGGCCGCGTCGAGGTAGGCGAGCAGCGCGGTGACCGTCGCCGTGCCGCCCGAGGCCACCGCGCCCGCGCCGAAGTCGGCGACGACCTCCGCGAACGCGTCGAGGTGCGCGCGCCCGGTCGGCCCGGGGCGCGCGGCGGTCTCGACGTCGAGCAGGAGCACGCGCTCCACGTCGGCGACGAGGTCGACCAGCGGGGCGGTGACCCGACGGCGCAGCATGCTCAGCTCGCGGGCGAGGTGGCGGATCCGCTCGTACCCGGCGGCGGAGTAGCGCGCCGCCGGGCCGGGGTCGTCGAGCGCGTCGACCAGGCCGGCCCGCTCGGCGTGCTCGCCGGGCAGCGCGGCGGCGACCGGGTCGGGGACGGCCTGGCTGACGGTGCTGCCCACCGCCGCGGGGTGGGCGTGATCGTTCGCGGGTGCCGCGAGCTCGCGCGCACGCCGCCACAGGGCCGAGAGGTCGGCGCCGCCGATGCGCCAGCGCGCGCCGGTGAGCAGCCGGACCGCGGCACCGCCCGCGAGCGGGTCGACCACCAGACGCAGCGCCGACACCACGTCGCGGACCTCGGGCTCGTCGAGCAGGCCGCCCAGCCCGACGACCTCGACGGGCAGGTCCCGGGCGCGCAGCACGGCGGCGAGCGCGCTCATGTCGGCGCGGCGGCGGACCAGCACCGCCGAGGTCGGAGGCTCGGTGCCGGCGTCGGCGGCGGCACGCCAGCGGTCGGCGATCGCGTCCGCGACCCACGCGCGCTCGACCTCGACGTCGGTGTGCAGCGCGACCCGCACGTCGCCCGCGGGCGCGCCGGGCCGGGGCCGCAGCTCGTCGACGGGGACGCCCGTCGCCCTGAGTGGCTCGGCGATCCCGTTGGCCAGCGCGAGGACTTCGGGCGGGTTGCGGAAGCTGGTCAGCAGGCCGTGGCGGGCGGCCGCGACCCACTCGCCGCTGCCGTCGGCGCGCGGGAAGTCGGTGACGAAGCGCGGCAGGTTGGCCGCGCTCGCCCCGCGCCAGCCGTAGATCGACTGGAAGGGGTCGCCGACCGCGGTGACCGTGGTGTCCTCGCGATCTCCGCTGCGGCCCGCGAACAACGAGCGCAGCAGGACGCGCTGAGCGTGCCCGGTGTCCTGGTACTCGTCGAGCAGCACCGCCCGGAACGCCTCCCGCTCGGCGGCCCCGACCTCCTCGTGGCCCTCGGCGAGGCGTGCGGCGGCGGCCATCTGGTCGGCGAAGTCGAGGCAGCGCTCGGCGCGCTTGCGCGCGGCCAGCTCCTCGACCAGCGGCAGCAGGGCGGCGCGGAAGCGCTGGGCGGCGACCTTGGTGGCGAGCGTCTGCGGCAGCGCGGCCTTCTGCCCCCTGGCGCGCGGCGCGTCCTCGACCGCGCGCGCGAAGCGCTCGGCGTGGACCCGCAGGACCTCGGGGTCGGCGAGGTGCTCGCCGAGCTCGCCCGCCAGGGCCTGGACCAGCGCCGTCACGGTGGCGGGCACCCGGTCGGTGTCGAGGTCCGCGGCCCAGGTGGAGACGATGCGGTGGGCGAGCTGCCACGAGGCGGTCGGCGCGAGCAGGCGCGCGCCGGGGTCGACGGGCAGGCGCAGGCCGTGCTCGGTGAGCAGGCGCCCCGCGTAGGCGTGGTACGTCGAGATCGTCGGCTCCCCCGCGCGGGCGGCGAGGCGCCGGTCGCCGGTCGGGTCGAGCTCGTCGAGCAGCGTCGACGCACCGAGCACACGCAGCCGGCGCCGCACCCGGTCGGCGAGCTGCCCGGCGGCCTTGCGCGTGAAAGTCAGGCCCAGCACCTGCTCGGGGCGCACGAGGCCGTTGGCCACCAGCCACACCACGCGCGCGGCCATCGTCTCGGTCTTGCCGGACCCGGCGCCCGCGGTGACCAGCGCGGGCTCCCACCGCGCGCCGATCACGGCGGCCTGCTCCTCGGTGGGGCGGCGCAGCCCGAGGCGGTCGGCGAGCTCGACGGGGTCGATCAACGGGGCCCGCTGCCGGGCGGGCGCGATCGACGTCACGGGACCTGCCTCCCCGAGACGTGCACCGGGCAGGCCGTGCGCACCGGGCAGCGCGGGCAGGCGTCGTTCTCGCGCCCGACGAACAGCGGCCCCTCGGTGGCGCGGGCGGCGGCGCCGACGTGCTCGCGCCATTCGGCGAGTCCCTCGTCGTCGAGGGGCTCCTGCACGCGCTCCTTCGCGGGCGTCCCGGCCCGGGACAGGTAGACCAGACGCGCACCGCCGGGTGTGGTGCGCGCGGCGGTGCGGTCGGGGCCGGCGAGGGTCTCGGCGAACGCGCCGAGCGCGGTGGCGAGCTGGTACACCGCGAGCTGGGGGTGGGCCTGGGCGTCGGCCTTCGAGATCGGCGTCTTGCCCGTCTTCACGTCGATGATCACCGGGCGGCCGTGAGGATCGATCTCGAGGCGGTCGACCCGCCCGCGCACCCGCACGCCCTCGGCCACCGTGACCTCGAGCTCGCGCTCGACCGCGGCCTCGGTGAGCTGGGCGCGCGTCTGCTCCCGCCAGGCCAGGAAGCTCGCGAGCATGCGCCGGGTGTTGGCGAGCTCGCGCCGCGAGAACCACGGGGCACCCGCGTCGACCGACGCCCACGCGACGTCGAGGGCCTCCTCGAGCTCGCCGGCCTCGGCGCCCTCGGCGGCGCGCTGGACCAGGGCGTGGACGAGGGACCCGGTGACCGACGCCAGCGAGTCGCCGTCGTCGCCGCCGTGGGTCTGCAGCGCCCAGCGCAGCGGGCAGGTCAAGATCGTCTCGACCGCGCTGGGGCTGACCGCGACCGGACCGGGCGGGCGCAGCGGGGCCTCGGTGGACGGGGCGAGCAGGCCGTACCACTCGTCGGGATCGGCGCCCGGGACGCCGGCGTCGGCGAGGCGGGCGAGGCCCGCCGCGGCGCGGTCGCGCTGCGCCGGGGCGGCCTCGGGGTCGGTGACGGCGCGGCGCAGCTCGCCGACCAGCTCGGCGAGGACCAGCGCGCGACCGGGGCGGCTGCGGGGTCTCGTCGCGTCCGCGGGGTCGCCGGTGAGCGGGCCGCCGTCGACGTCGTCGAGGAATCGCGAGGGCGTGACGTCCTCGGCCTCGACCGCGCTGACGTGCACCGCGCGCCGTGCGCGCGACAGCGCGACCGCGAACAGCCGGCGCTCCTCGGCGAGCAGGGGCGCCTGCCCGGAGACCGCCGGGTCGTCGGGGACGCCGGCGAGGACGTCGACGAGCCGCTCGACGCCGAGCAGGGTGCCGCGGCGTCGCAGATCCGGCCACACGCCCTCCTGCACGTCGGGGACGACGACGACGTCCCACTCCCGCCCCCGCGAGGCGTGGGCGGTGAGCAGGGCGACGGCCTCGCCGTCGGGGGCACGGGGGGCGAGGGTGTCGGCGCGGATGCGCTGGTCGTCGGCCTGGGCGACGAAGCCGGCGACGGTGCCGCCGGGCAGGTCCTCGACGAAGCGGGCGGCGCGTTCGACGAGGGCGACGACGGCGTCGAGGTCGCGGTCGGCCTGCGCGCCGGTGACCCCGCCGCGCTCGCTGGCGGCGACCCACCGTCGTTGCAGACCGCTGCGGTCCCACACGGCCCACAGCACGTCGGGCACCGAGGCACCCTCGGCGATGGCCTTGGCGGCCGTGGCCAGGAGCCCGCCGACGCGGTCGAGCGGCGCGGCCTCCGAGGGGCTGAGCAGTGCGAGGGGGTTGAGCTCCTGGCGCACGTGGTCGAGCAGGGCGTCGACGATGAGCGCGTCGCTCGGGGTGTCGGCCGCGCCGCCGCCGGCCTCGTGGCGGCGCAGGAGCCCGCGGCGCAGGCGGCGCACGGCCAGGGGGTCGGCGCCGCCGAGGGGGGAGGCGAGCAGGGTGAGCGCGGTGTCGGCGTCGAGACGCTGGGGGTCGGCGGCGCAGCGCAGGACGGTGAGCAGCGGGGCCACCGCCGGGAGGGCGGCGAGCGGGGTGTCGTCGGCGGGCACGGCGAGGGGGACGCCGGCGGCGAGCAGGGCGCGGCGCAGGGGCGGCAGGGAGCCGGAGACGCTGCGGACGAGCACCGCCATCCGCGACCACGGGACGCCGTCGGTGAGGTGGGCGCGGCGCAGCCGGTCGGCGACCGCGGCGGCCTGGCGCCCGGCGGTGGCGTAGACGTCGACGGTGACGCGGCCGCGCTCGTCCTCCTCTGCTGCTGGCGCGCGTCGGGTGCGTCCGGGGCCGGCGCCGGGCAGGGCCGCGACGACCCGGGCGACGGCGTCGCGCAGCGCGGGGCGGCTGCGGTGGTCGACGGGCAGGACGACGGTGGCGAGCCCGCCCGGGTCGGCGTCGCGCAGCAGCGCCGGGTCGGCGCCGCGGAACCCGAGCACCGAGGAGTCCGGGTCGCCCGCGAGCACCCAGTCGTCGGCGGCCGCCCCCAGGGCGCGGGCGAGCTCGATCTGCTGGGGGTCCATGTCCTGGACGTCGTCGACCACGAGGTGGCGCACCGCGGCGCGCTCGGCCTCGAGCAGGTCGGGGTCGGTGACGAAGGCGTCGAGCACGGCGGCGACCAGCTCGGCGGCGTCGAGCGGGGGCGCGCTCGCCAGGGGGTTCGCAGAGCCCGCCGCCGCGCGCAGGAGCGTGACCTCCTCGTACGTGCGGTAGAAGCGCCCGGCGGCGATCCAGGCGGGCACGCCGTGGCGCTTGCCGAGGTCGGCGAGCTCGCGGGGCCCGAGGCCTCGCTCGGCGGCTCGCAGGAGGAGATCGCGCACCTCGCCGGCGAACGCGGGCGCCTCCAGCGCGGGCTGCATGCGCAGCGGCCAGCCCGACGCCACCCCGGCGCCCGCGACCTCGCCGGCGAGCAGCTCGCGCACCATCGCGTCCTGCTGGGCGCCGGGGAGCAGGCGCGGCGGCGCCTCGCCCCGGCGCTCGGCGTGGCGGCGCAGGACGGCGAAGGCGTAGGAGTGCACGCTGCGCACCAGGGGCTCGGCGACGGCGCGGGCGTTGCCGTCCTGGTCGTCGAGCGCCCGTCTGCGGGCCGCGATGCGCTCGCGCAGCGAGGCCGCGGCCCGCCGGTCGCCGACGAGCACGAGCGGACGCGCGTCGGGCTCGGCGTGGAGCAGGCGCGCCACGCGCTCGGCGAGCAGCGTCGTCTTGCCCGTCCCCGGGCCGCCGAGCACGCGCAGGAACCCCACGTCGTGCTCGAGGACCCGCCGCGCGGCGTCGTCGAGCACCAGCTCGCCCGGCACCCACGCCGCGGCGCGGCGGAGCTCGGGCACGCGCTCGGCGCTCATCGGGAGGCTCACGCGCACCACTCCACCATGTCCCCCCGACAAGGGCGTGGAGGGTGGCCGGCGGGAGATGCGCACGGGTCTGCGAGCGATGCGGCATTGCTGGCGTCTCACGCCAGGATCGCCACATCCTCGCTACCGCGACACGCCGGTGTCGGCGTGGTGCGGGGCTGTTCAGCGTGGCGGCTTCAGCGTGGCGGCCACGCTGACGTCGAACGTCAGGAGTTCCACCCGCTCGCGGCGCGGTGGTTGGCGAGCACGACCTTCCCGTCGCGGATCTCGACCCCTTCCTCGCGCAGGCGGGCGTGCTGCTCGTCGAGGATCTGCGGCGCACTCGACCCGTCGGCGCGCAGCACCCGGTGCCACGGCAGATCGGCGCCGTCCTCGCGCAGCACATGCCCGACCAGGCGCGCGGAGCGCTCACCCGCCTCGGCCGCGACGTCGCCGTACGTCGCCACCTGACCTTCCGGGATCGCCGCGACCGCCGCGCGGATCCGCTCGTGCCGGGCCTCGTCCACGACAAGGAGTCCAGCACAGCCCGCGTCCGTCGGGGACCCGGGACGTCATGATCGACGCACCGTTCCTGACGTTGAACGTCGGCGTGGCCGCCAGGCTGCGATGTCCCGCGCCACGCCGACACCGGCGTGTCGCGGTAGCGAAGATGTGGCGATCCTGGCGTGAGACGCCAGCAATGCCGCATCGCTCGCATCAACCCCGGTTCAGTCGCCCGGACCGCCACCCCGGCGGTAGAGGTCCAGGTGCGCGGCGGCCGCGGCGTCCCAGGTGTGCGACGCGGCCAGCGCGCGACCCACCGTCGCGCGCGCCGGGAGGTCGGCGTCCCCGCCCTCGATCACCCGCCCGATCTCGCGCGCGAAGCCCTCGGGGCCGTCGGCGAAGCGCGCCGCGCCCGCGAACACCTCGCGCAGGACGGGCAGGTCGCGCGTCACCAGCGGCACACCCGCCGCGAGCGCCTCCATCGCCGCGAGCCCGAACCCCTCCTTCGTCGACGGGAACGCGAACACCGCCGCACCGGCCACCAGGCCCGGCAGCTCGGTGTCGTCGACCGGCCCGAGCACGACCGGCTCCACGCCCAGCTCCGCGGCGCGCGCGAAGACCTCCTCGCGATACCCCCGGTAGTCGAACAGCGTGTCCCCGCCCGCCACGAGCAGCGGCACGCCCGGCAGACGCGCCATCGCCTCGACCAGCTCCACCGTCCCCTTGCGCGGCTCGATGCCCCCGACGGCGAGCACGTAGCGCCCGTGCTTCGCGCGCCACGGCTCCCCGGCCCCGGCCTCGGCCGCCGACACGAAGCGCGCCGCGTCCACCCCGTTGCCGATCACCGTCGGAGCCCGGTCCCAGCCCGAGCGAATCTCGGACGCCACCGCCTCCGACACGCACACCAGCCCGGCCGGCTCGACGATCGCGCGCTCGTGGCATGCCGCGAGCTCGGGCGTCGTGAAGCTGTCGAGGTGGTGCACGGTCCGCCAGAGATCTCCATAGCCACGGGAGCGACCCACCGCGTTCGCCGTCAGGCAGTCCTGCGCGTGCACGACGTCGTACGCACCCTCGAACGCCTCCGACAGCAACGCGATCGACCGCAGGATCCGCTCCCCCACCGCCTCGCCGTCGATCTCCGGCACCGGCACCAGGCGTACGGTCACGTCGGGGGAGACCGCCCGGAAGAAGCCCGTGTCGCCGCCTCGCGCGAGCGCCCACACCGTCACCGCGTGCCCGGCCCGAGCGAACGCCTCCGCCAGCGCGAGCGTGTGCACCACGCCCCCGCGCGGCTTGGTCGAGTACGTCAGCAGGGCGACACGCACGCTAGCCCTCCGCGCCGTGGAGGTGCCACGACATCGTCACCGGGGTCATCGGGGTCATCGGGGTCATCGGGGTCATCGGGGTCATCGGGCCCCGTACGTCTCGGGCCGCCGCTCGGACAGGTGGTGCAGCACCGAACGGGCCGCACCGACGATGCCCTGCAGGTCGACCTCGGCCACCGCGAGCCCGCCCTTCGACCACGTGCGCGCGAGGATCTCCCCGCCCGGTCCGACGACCTTGGCCCGCCCGAGGAAATGCAGCGCCCCGTGCCGCCCGCTCTGGTTCGACGACAACCAGACCACCTGGTTCTCCGCCGCCCGCGCCTGGTCGTAGAGGTCGAACAGGCGCGCCTGGCGGTCCTGCGCCATCCGCGGCGCGCGGTTGGTCAGCGACGTCGGCCACGCGGAGAGGCACGCGATGATCTCCGCGCCGTCCACCGCGAGCGTCCGTGGCGCCTCCGGGAACGTCTTGTCGTGGTCGATGAGCAGGCCCATCCGCCCGACCGGGGTGTCGAACGCCGAGAACCCGTCGCCGGCCCGGAACAGCGGCGCGACGCCCGCGGGGATGTGCACCTTGCGGTGCCGGCCGAGGATCCCGTCCCCGGACAGGCACACCGCCGCGTCGTAGCGCACCGGCCCGGCGCCCTCGTCGGGACCCAGCTCGCTGTACCCGAGGCAGACCACCATCTCGCCGGCGATGTCGATCACGGAGCGCACCTCGTCGCCGTTCGGCTCGAGCAGCGGCGGCAGGCACTCCTCGTCCGGGCGGCGCAGGTCGGTGAGGTACCCGCCGAGCGCCCCGTCGGGCAGCGCCAGCAAGGCGACGCCGGCGTCCCGCGCGTGCGAGATGATCATTTTGATGCGGTCGAGGTCGAACCCGATGTCGCGGGTGAAGTGGGCCGCGGCGGCGGCGAGGCGGACCACGCGTCGGACCTAGCTGGCCCGCGCGGTGACGGGCACGGCCGGCGCGGTGGAGTACGACGCGGGACGCCGGTCGCGCAGGTGCCCCATGAAGCGGCGCGCGGCGTCCACGGCGGCGTCGACGTCCACCGACGCGACGGCCAGGCCCGCCGCGGTGCCGGTGGTGGCCAGCACCTCGCCGCCCGGGTCGACGATCTTCGCGCTCGCCACGAGCTGCATGTCGCCGAACGTCCCGGCCTGGTTCGCCGAGACCCACACGATCTGGTTCTCCAGCGCCCGCGCGCGGTCGAAGAGATCGAACCGGCGGGTCCAGCGGTCGTCGGCGAGCACCGGCGCCGGATCGGTGCGCGCCGCCGGCCACGCCGACATGCACACCACGATCCGGGCCCCGTCGACCGCCAGGGCGCGCGCCGCCTCGGGGAACGCCTTGTCGTAACAGATCATCATGCCGAGCCGGCCGATCGGCGTGTCGAACGCGGCGAAGCGGTCGCCCGCGGCGTACGAGGCGTCCTCGTTCAGCGGCTGGTGGACCTTGCGGTGGTGCCCGAGCACGCCGTCGCCGGTGACCGCGACGCAGCTGTTGTACGGGCGCCCGCCCGAGGCCGTGTCGCCGCGCTCGCAGAAACCCGCGGTGACGACGGTGTCGCCGGCCAGCTCGACCAGCCGGCGGATCTCGGGGCCGTCGAGATCGAGCTGCGGCGGCACGCCGGCCGGATCGTTCTCGGCCGGATCGTCGTGCAGCGACGACAGGTAGCCCCCGAGCGCGGCCTCGGGCAGCGCCAGCAGATCGGCGCCCGCCGTCCGCGCCTGCCCGAGGAGCGTCGAGATCGTCGCGAAGCTCTGCTCGATGTCGCGGCCGAATTCCGCCGCGGCGGCGGCGAACGTCCTCACGGTCATCGGTGGTTCCCTTCGGTCATCGGCGCAGCACCCAGCCCCGTCACGCCGCCCGCGACGGCCTCGGTCAGCTCGCCGTCGGGCCAGCGCAGGGCCACCCCGGCGGTGTTCGTCAGCTCCCCGCACACGGCGCTCGTCGCCGGACCCGCCGACGGGGCGGGCGCGCCCGGCTCGTCGGCGGTGAGCAGCGCGAAGCCGGGGAAGCAGGTCAGCCAGTCGGCGACGGTCACCCCGCCCGGCCGGGGTACCGCAGCGACGTCGAGCACCGCGCCGGTGCCCGACGCCTCGGCGAGCATCCCGAGCGTGCCGACGACCCCGGCCATCGAGACGTCCTTCGCGGCCGCCGGCCGGGTGCCCGGATTCCGTGCGACCGCGTCGGGGCCGATCGCCGCCACCATCGCCCGCAGGTCGGCGGGCGCGCGCGTCGACGTCGAGTCCCACTGCCGTCCCGTGTAGCCGGGACGCCACATGCCGCCGAGGTCGGCGGTGAGCCGCACCGGCATCCCGGGACGCCCGCCGGCCGCGGGAACCGGTGTCGACGTGCGACCGAGCGCGGTGACGGCGAGCGAGGCGGGCACCTCGAGCTGGGTGTGCCCACCGATCACCGGCACGCCGTAGGCATCGGCGGCGGCGCGCAGCCCGGTGAGCACCCGGTGGGCGAACGACGCGTCGCGCGCGCCGACGGCGTCGAGCAGCGCGGTCGGCACGGCGCCCATGGCGGCGAGATCGTTGACGTTGACCAGCACCCCGCACCACCCGGCCCACTCCGGGTCGCGCTCGACCATGGCGGGCAGGATCGCGTCGCACGCCGCGACGACGTCGCTGCCGGGCACCGGTGCCCCGTCGTCGCCGACGTGCATGCCCGACCCGGCCAGCCCGGCCACGAGCTCGCCGAGCGGGGCCTTCGTCGCCGCGACGAGGTCGGCGAAGCGCCCCATCGGCCGGCGCATGCGGACGTGCGGGCGCTCGGCGACCGTGGTGTCGCGGACGCGCTGCCAGCCCAACCGGCGGAAGAGCGTCTCGTTGGCCGTCTGCACGTCGGCCTCGAACCGGAGCACTCCGGCCGCCTCGGCGCGGGCGACGGCCGCCCGGACCAGCGTGGCCCCGACGCGGACGCCGGCGCGTCGCCGTGCGGTCGGGGCGACGACGAGGCGGCTGCCCGTCCACCAGCCGAGGTCGGGGCGCGTGGCGTCCGGGTCGACGGGCGCGAGGCGGACCCCACCCAGCACCTCGCCGGCGCCGTCGCGGGCGACCAGGACGACGGCGCGCGGGTCGTGGTCGTGCTCGTCGAGGTCGCCGGCGGCCCCGTGGATCGAGTCGCGGAACAGGCCCTGGTCGTCGACGAACACCGCACGGCGCAGGGCCCGGTGAGCAGTGACGTCGGGGTGCCGGGCGTCCATGGCGGGCGCCTCGGCGATGGTGACGTCGCGAGCGGGCCGGGGGGCGCGGCCGCCGAGGATCTCGTCGGCGGCCCACAGTCCGAGCGAGTGGTCGTCGAGAAGCGACATCGTGCTCAGCCCCCCGCCGCCGGCAGCGCCGAGCACGCGCCGCACGCCGCGCAGCCGGCGGCCTGGTCGGCGCCGCGCATTCCCGCGGCCACGAGGACCTCGGCGACGCGCGCGGTGACCTCGGCGAGCAGCTCCGGGTCGGGCGCGGGGTCGCCGTCGGCGAACGCGAGCGTGCCGGGGATCGGGCGGTAGGGGACGACGAAGGGGTAGACGCCGCGCTCGACGAGCTCGGCGGCGCCGGCGACGAGCTCGTCGGGGTCCTCGCCGAGGCCGACGATGAGGTAGGTCGACACGGCGTTCGCGCCGAACAGACGCACGCTCTCGTCCCAGGCCAGCCAGTACTGGGAGAGCGGAACGGTCGCCTTGCCTGGCATCCAGCGGGCGCGCACGGCGTCGTCGAGCGTCTCGACGTGGATGCCGATGGCGTCGGCGCCGGCGTCCTTGAGCTCCCGCAGCGCGGCCAGGTCCTCCGGCGCCGGGGGCTCGCACTGCACCTGGATCGGCAGGCTCGGCAGCGCGGCCTTGATCGCGCGCACGCAGCGCGCGAGGTGACGGGCGCCGCGGTCGCGGCCGTTGCTCGTTCCGGTGGTCAGGACCATCTGCTTCACACCGTCGAGGCGGACCGCGGCCTCGGCGACCTCCGCGAGCTGGGCGGGCGTCTTCACCGCCGTCGTCGCGCCACTGCCCAGCGACTGCTCGATGGCGCAGAAGCGGCACCGGTCCTGCTCGCCGTAGCGCACGCAGGTCTGCACGACCGTCGTCGCGAGGACGTCGTTGCCGTGCAGGCGGGCGATCTTCTCGTAGGCGATGCCGTCCGCGGTCACGAGGTCGTAGAACGCGGGGCGGGCGACGGTGTCGACCTCGACGCCGAGGTCGGTGACGCCGGCGTCGGGGCCGATCCGGACGAGCCGCCCGTTGCGCAGGCGGTAGGGGCTCGCCGGGTCGATCGGGACCGTGGTCTTGAGGCCGTCGACGAGCACGTGGCCGTCGGCGGACGGCCCGGCGCCACCGGGGCGGCGCAGGGGGATGGTCGTCCCGAGGTCCGTCGTGGTGGTCGGCGTGTCGGACGGGAGGTCGAGCGCGACGCCGCGGACGGCCATTTCGGAGCGGGCGGCCACGGTGGAACGGATCGGCAGCCCGAGATCGTGCGGAGACGACATGTGCGGACCTCCTGGGCTCTCGACGCGGGGCTGGCACGGGCCGGTGCGGGTGGCCCCGCACCGGCCGCGGCGCGTCAGAGCTGGTAGGTCGAGTTGATGATCGCGCCCTTGCGGGCGTAGTAGATGAGCGCGTCCTGGACGTCGAGCGGGTGCGTCGGGATGACGCCCTCGATGAGGTCCTCCTCGCGGGCGCCGTGCAGCGACAGCCCGAAGCGGCAGCAGTAGACCTTGCCGCCCTCGCTCATGAACGTCTTGAGCTGGTCGTTGATGTTGTGCTCACCGGGGAACGCCGAGGTGCCCGTGGTGGGGAAACCGCGCGTGGCCAGGCAGTTCAGGGAGCCGGGCCCGTAGAAGTACATCGCCGAATCGAAGCCCTTGCGCAGCGCGCGGGTGGCCTGGAGGACGGCGACGAAGCTGACCGACGACTCGTGCGCGATGCCGTGCACGAGCGTGAAGTAGGACTCGCCGCTCTCGGCCTGCAGGTCGGGGAAGACCTTCGTCCCGCCGTAGATGCTCGAGCCCTCGGGCAGCGAGGGGTGCGGGATCTCCTCGAGGCTCTTCTTCTCGACGTCGGAGAGCTCGGTGCTCGTCATGCTGGTTCTCCTCGAGTGGTGTTCACCGCCGACGGCGGCGACCGACCGACGGTCGGGATGCGGGGGAAGCAGCGAGGTCCTCGCCGACCTCGCGCTGCGATCGAGCACACCAACCGCCCATTTCCGAAGTGTTTCCTCGTGACTACGAGAGCGGGTCGTCCTTCGCGTCGTGTTTCACCGCGGTGACTCGCCCGCCGAACGGCGGCCCTGCGGGCTTTGCGAGCGATGCGGCATCGCTGGCGTCTCACGCCAGAATCGCCACATCCTCGGTGCGCGACACGCCGGGCGAAGCGCGAGGAACCCGGCCATGAGCCCTGAGGACAACCGGAGCGGGTCGCTGAGACGTCCGGTCGAACGAACCGGTCACGACGTTCTCCGTGCATCCCCACCCCCGGCGCTCATCCACAGCACGCGACCGCCCGCTCACGCCGTTGGACACCCGCACACGACGCTCGACGCCATGCGACCCGGCGACTGGAATCTCGAACGGCTGATGGAGGCGAGCGTCGAGGGCGTGATCGCCGTGCGCACCCTCGTCGCGCTGGGGATCGACGAGACGACGGTCTACCGCCGGTGCCGGCACGCCGGCCCCTGGCAGCGCCTCCTGCCAGGGACCATCCTGCTGCACAACGGCACGCCGACGCGGCGCGAGCGGGAGATCGCCGCGCTGCTCTACTGCGGGCCCGGGGCGATGCTCACGGGGACCTCGGCGCAGCGGCACCACGGCCTGCGGCGCGTGCCTGACGACGACATCGTCCACGTCCTGGTGCCGGCACGCCGCCAGGTGCGCAGCGTCGGTTTCGTCCTCGTCGAACGGACGACGCGCCCGCCGCGGTCGCTGGAGCGGAACGGCCTCGCGGTCGCCCCGCTGGTCCGGGCCGTTCTCGACGAGGCGCGGCGCCGGCGTGAGCCGACGAGCATCGCCGCCCTGATGGCCGAGCCCGTGCAACGACAGATGATCCTCGTCGAGCAGCTCGAGGAGGAGCTCGAGGCCGGGTGCCGCAAGGGAACGGCGGCGCCGCGATCGGTCCTGCGGGCTCTCCGGGCTGGCGTCCGATCGGCCGCGGAGTTCGACGGCCGCGAGTGGTGGCTGTCTCGTGGGCTACCGCCCGCGCGGTTCAACGTGCGGGTCCTGCGCCCCGACGGCCGCCTGCTCGCGGTCGTGGACGCCTGCGTCGAGGAGGTCGGCTTCGTGTGGGAGATCGACTCGGTCGAGCAGCACTTCGCGACCTCCGAGCAGGTCGAGGTCACGGCACGTCGCCGGCGATCGCTCCGTGATGCCGGCCTGGTGGTCGTGAGCAGCCGACCGACCCAGACACGGGACGACCCGGACGGCGTGGAGAAGGACGTCAACGACGGCCTCGCCGTCGCCGCACTCCTCCCCTCCCCCGACGTGATCTACGTGGACGACCTCGAGCGCGGAGCCTGAGCACCCCTTACACGGCGTGTCGCATATCGAGGATGTGGCGATCCTGGCGTCACATGCCAGCGATGCCGCATCGCTCGCACCGCCGGTGCTCGCACTACCGGCGCACGACCCGGTGTCCGACGACCCCGAGAACTCAGCGGACGGTGGGGGTGGAACCGTCGCCCGTCTCCACGCCGCCGGCGGGGACGGTCGAGTTGTACGAGCCTGCCGGCGCCGAGCCCGTGCTGACCGCGATGCTGTCGACCACGCTCGTCAGGAACACGGTGATCGAGGAGCCCACGTCGCCGAGCGCTTCGACACCGTTGCGGGTCGTCGCCGCCGAGTCCTGGGGGTTCGAGATGATCGCGAACAGCACAAGGATGATCACGATCGTGCCGATCACGCGGGCGAGCATGGAGACAGCATCACCCCATCGTGACGGTTCGTAAACACCGGGGTGGCGCTCAGTCGCCGAACAGCCACCATGGATCGACGTCGACGAACCCGATCGGCGGAGCGACGGCCTGCGCACGCTCCACATCCGGCGGACCGACCGGACGTTGCGGTTCCGGGACCCGCGACGGGAACGCGCGCGGTCTCCGCACGACGCGGGCGAGCAGACGGTCACCGACGACCGTGCCGAGGTAGGTGTCGGCAGGGTCGAGGATGTCGTCGCGCGGCTCCGGCGTCGGCTCCCGTGACCACGGGAACCATCCGATCCAGCGGTCCCGTGTGCTCCACACGTACGGCAGCCCCGGCCGGTACCAGGCGATCCAGCGCCCGTCGGAGGCGTAGAGGTGCACGGCCATGCCGGCCGGGGCGCTCATGCCGCCGCCCGGTACCGGTCGACGACGACGGCGACGACGTCCGGGTGGTCGCCCAGCGGCTCGGCCACGACCGTGGCGCCCGCCCGGGCGAGCCACCGGTGGAACGCGCCGGGCGCGAGCAGCCAGGTCGCGAGCACCACCCGGGGCCCGCGCGCCGAGGTCGACGCGACGACCGACGCCACGCGTGGCTCGCCGCCCGCGATGTAGCCGACCGGCACCTCGTGCCCGACGCGCGCGGTCAACAGCGCGGCGGCGGTGCGCAGGTCCTCCTGCGCGGCGGGATCGGTCGAGCCCGCCGCCGCGAGGACCACCGTGTCGCCCGGCCGCGACCCGGCCTCCGCGAGACGGTCGAGCAGTGCGCCGACCAGCTCCGGGTCCGGCCCGAGGGGCTCGGCGACGACGACGTCGTCCCGGCCGATCGCCGCGATCTGCTCGGGGACGTCGACGCGCACGTGGTACCCCGACGCCAGGAACGCGGGCACGACGACCACGGGCCCCGGCAACCCCGCCAGCACGTCGGACAACGACGGTCCCACCACGCCGGCGTAGCCCAGACGCACCTCGACCCCGGGCAGCGACTCCGAGACCGCCGCGACGAGACGCTCGATCGTCGCCCACCCCGCGGCGTCGTTCGTCCCGTGGGCGAGCAGCAGCAGTGCGGGAGCCCTCACGCGCCCGCCGCCGACCCCACCGCGCGCGCGTGCTCCTCCAGCCGCTTCACCATCGCCCCGAGCCGGAAGCGCTCCGGGCTGATGCCGACGACGCCGAGTCGCTCCAGCGGCGCGGCCGTCACCGGACCCACGCAGCAGGCCAGCACGTCCCCCGACCGCAGCGCCGCGAGCACCTCGTCACCCAGCCCCCGCGCCGAGGCCCGGTGCACCAGCCCCTCGACCGACGGCGCGCTGGTGAACGTCACGGTGTCGATGTCCCGCCCGACGATCGCGTCGATCAGCGCGTCGACCGCGGGCAGGTCCGGCGGCGGCTCCCACCGGTACACGGGCACGGTGACGACGTCCGCGCCGGCCGTGCGCAACGACGCGAGGAAGTCGGTCATCGGGTCGCCGTGCAGCTGCACCGCGATCCGCTCCCCGTCGACACCCGAGGCCAGCAGGTGCGCCAGCACCTCCGGCGACGACTCCGTCTCGTCCGCCGACCACGCCTCGCGCAGCCCGGCCCCGCGGATCGCGCCGCGCGCCTTGGGGCCGCGCGCCAGCAGCGTCGCCGACCCCAGCACCCGATGCAGATCCTCCGAGAGTCCCCACGACGCAGCCACCTCGAGCCACCCCCGGAACCCCTGCCCGGTGGTGGCGACGACGACCGCCGGCGGGTCCGCCACCAGCCCGCGCGTGATCTCCGCGAGCTGGGCGTCGTCCTCCAGCGGCACGATCCGCATCGTCGGGCCGTGCACGACCTCGGCGCCCTTGCGCCGCAGCAGGTCGACCTGGTCGTCCGCGCGCCGGTCGGCCGTGACCCCGACGCGCCACCCCGACAACGGGGCGGTCACGGATGCCCGATCTGTACGACGCCGTCCACCACCCGCACAGGATAGGTCGCCACGGCGACACCGTCGTCCTCGAGACACCGGCCGTCCTCGAGCGCGAAGTGCTGCTTGAACAGCGGCGAGGCGATGACGGCCCGGCCGCCGAGGTCGCCGACGATGCCGCGCGAGAGCACCGACGCCCCCGAGAACGGGTCGACGTTGTGCACCGCGAACACGCGGTCGTCGTGGGTGCGCACGATCGCGACGGGCTCGCCGTCCACCAGTGCCCCGACCGCACGCTCGGGCTGGATCCGCTCGAGCGGGCACACGGCGGTCCAGGTGCGGTCCTGCAGCTCGGTCACACGCCCACCTCCTGGGAAGGACGCCTCGATGGTCCGGCTCCGCTTCGTTCCGCGTCCCGCACGGGGAGACGCGGGCCCGCGATCACCTGCGGCCCGAAGCCGAGCTCCGGCACCGTCGTCGGCTGGCCGTCCTTCATGCCGGCCGGGACGCGGTGCCCGCGGTGGTCGACGAACTCGACACTCGGGTCGGGCGCGCCGGGCGCGTTGACGAACGAGGTGAACCGCGCCAGCTTCGCCGGGTCGTCGAGCACCGCCGCCCACTCGTCGGCGTAGCTGTCGACGTGCCGCGCCATCTGCTCGTCGAGCGAGGCGCAGATGCCCAGCGAGTCCTCCATGATCACCTCGCGGAGGTGGTCGAGGCCGCCCTCGAGCCCCTCGACCCACGACGCCGTGCGCTGCAGCCGGTCGGCGGTGCGCACGTAGAACATGAGGAACCGGTCGATCGTGCGCACCAGGGTCGCGGTGTCGAGGTCCGACGCGATCAGCTCCGCGTGCCGCGGGGTGAAGCCGCCGTTGCCGCCGACGTAGAGGTTCCATCCGGTCTCGGTGGCGATCACCCCGAAGTCCTTCGACCGGGCCTCCGCGCACTCGCGGGCACATCCGGACACGCCGCTCTTGAGCTTGTGCGGCGACCGAAGCCCCCGATAGCGCAGCTCCAGGGCGACCGCCAGCGACACCGAGTCCTGCACGCCGTAGCGGCACCAGTCGGTCCCGACGCACGACTTCACCGTGCGCAGCGCCTTCCCGTACGCGTGCCCCGACTCGAACCCCGCGTCGACGAGCCGGCGCCAGATGGCGGGCAGCTGTTCGACGCGCGCACCGAACATGTCGATCCGCTGCCCACCGGTGATCTTCGTGTAGAGCCCGAAGTCGCGGGCGATCTCGCCGATGACGATGAGGCCCTCGCCGCTGACCTCGCCGCCGGGCAGCCGCGGCACCACCGAGTAGGTGCCGTTGCGCTGCAGGTTCGCGAGGAAGTGGTCGTTGGTGTCCTGCAGGGCGGCCTGCTCGCCGTCGAGGACGTGCCCGCCTGCGAGCGTCGCGAGCATCGAGGCGATCGCGGGCTTGCAGACGTCGCAGCCCCGTCCCCGACCGTAGGCCCCGACGATCGACGAGAACGTCGTCAGCCCCGTGGCCATGACGATCTCGTAGAGCTCCGCGCGCGACTGCGAGAAGTGCTCGCACAGCGCCGTGGACACCTCGACGCCGCACGCCGTGAGCACCTTGCCCAGCGTCGGTACGCACGACCCGCACGTCGTCCCGGCGCGCGTGCACGCCTTGAGCTCGGGCACCGTCGACGCCTCGCCGGAGCGGATCGCCTCGACGAGCGCGCCCTTGCTCACCGCGTTGCAGGAGCAGATCTGGGCACCGTCGGGCAGGGCGTCGACGCCCACGCCGACCGCTCCGTCCGACGCGGGCGCGATCAGCGCCATCGGGTCCCCGGGCAGCGTCTCGCCGAGGAACCCGCGCAGCGTCTCGTAGTTCGACGCGTCACCGACGAGGACGCCGCCCAGCAGGGTCCGGGCGTCGTCGGAGACGACGAGCTTGGCGTACGTCCCGGTCACCGGGTCGTCGAGCCGCACCTCGAGCGCCCCGGGGGCCGCGGCGTGCGCGTCGCCGAAGCTCGCGACGTCGACGCCCAGCAGCTTGAGCTTCGTGGACAGGTCGGCATCGGTGAACCGGGAGTCGCCGCCGGTGAGCCGGTCCGCGACGACCTCGGCCATCGCGTACCCGGGCGCCACCAGCCCGTAGGTGCGCGGTGGCGACCCCTCCTGGCTGACCGCGGCCACCTCGCCGACCGCCCAGATGCGCTCGTCCTGCGTGCGGCACCGGCCGTCGACCAGCACCCCGCCGCGCTCGGCCACCGGGAGCCCGATGTCGCGCGCCAGCTGGTCGGCCGGACGGATGCCGGCGGAGAACACGACGACCGCGGCGTCCAGCTCGGTGCCGTCGGAGAGCGTGACGGTCAGCCCACCGCGGTGGTCTCGCACGATCGAGGACGTACCGACGCCCGTGTGCACCCGCAGCCCGAGGTCGCCGACGAGCCGGTGCAGCAGCGCTCCCCCGCCCTCGTCGACCTGCACCGGCATCAGCCGCGGCGCCATCTCCACCACGTGCGGGACGAGGCCGAGGGTGCGCAGCGCGTCCGCGGCCTCCAGCCCGAGCAGCCCGCCGCCGACGACCACCCCCGCGCGCCGCCCGGCGCCGGCGCGGGCGGTCGCCCGCTCGGCGGCCTCACGCAACGCGTCGAGGTCGTCGAGGGTCCGGTAGACGAAGACGTCGTCGAGGTCGCGACCGGGCACCGGCGGCACGAACGGCACCGAGCCCGTGGCGAGCACGAGCTCGTCGTAGGGCACACGCCGCCCGCTCGCGGTCGTCACGACCTGCGCCGCGCGGTCGACGTCGACGGCGCGGTCGTCGAGGTGCACGTCGACGAGGTCGTCGGTGAGGAACTGCTCGTCCGCGAGGGCCAGATCGTCCTCCGACGCGTCGCCGAGGTACGACGACAGCGCCACCCGGTCGTACGCGGGCCGGGACTCCTCGGCCAGCAGCACGACCCGGAAGCGGCCCTCGGAGTCACGCCGCCGCAGGCTCTCGACGAACCGGTGACCGACCATCCCGTGGCCGACGACGACCACCGTGCGGGAGCCCATCACACCTCCGCGTAGGAGAGCCGGGCGCCGGTCTTCGGGTCGATCGCCGACCTCGCCCTACGCAGGTAGACGACATAGGTGACGACGAAGCAGACCGCATAGAAGGCGAGGAACGCCCAGAACGCCGGCACGCCGCTCTGCACCGTCAGGAACGACTGGCGGAACGCGAGGTTGATCAGCAGGCCGCCGAAGGCGCCGATCGCGCCGGCGATGCCGATCACCGCGCCGGACACGCGCCGCGCCCGCAGCAGGGCCGCCTCGACGTCGCTCCCCGCCTCCGACAGCGCCTTCGTCCGGAAGATCGCCGGGATCATCTTGTAGGTCGAGCCGTTGCCGATGCCCGAGGTGATGAACAGCAGCACGAAGCCGGCGACGAACACCGGCAGCGACTCGATGCTCGACGCCCAGATGCAGATCAGCGCGGCGACGGCCATGGCGACGAAGTTCCAGAACGTCACCTTGGTGCCGCCGAGGCGGTCGGAGAGCCAGCCGCCGACCGGCCGGATCAGCGACCCGAGCAGGGGCCCGATCCAGGTCAGCGCGGCCGCGCCGACCGGGTCCCGCCCGAACTGGTTCTGCAGCACGAGACCGAACGCGAAGCTGTAGCCGATGAACGACCCGAACGTCCCGATGTAGAGGAACGAGAGGATCCACGTGTGCGCGTCGCGCGTGGCCTCCTTGAGTGCGCCGGTGTCGTTGCGCACCGAGGACAGGTTGTCCATGTAGAGCGCGGACAGCAGCGTCGCCACGACGATCAGCGGGATGTAGATCCCGAGCAGGATCCGGATGCCGGTGACGCCGGGGCCCGCCGTGGCCAGGATCAGCAGGCCGAGGAGCTGGATCACCGCCACGCCGAGGTTGCCGCCGCCGGCGTTGATCCCCAGCGCCGCGCCCTTCGCCTTCTCGGGGAAGAACGCGTTGATGTTGGTCATCGACGAGGCGAAGTTGCCGCCACCGACCCCGGCGATCGCGGCCAGGATCATCAGCGTCGTGTAGCTGACGCCCGGCTCGACGATCGCCGCGGCGAGGACCGTCGGCACCAGCAGCAGCGCGGCCGAGATGATCGTCCAGTTGCGGCCTCCGACGACCGCGACGGCCATCGTGTAGGGCAGGCGCAGCACGGAGCCGACGAGCGTGGGCATGGCGACGAGGAAGAACTTGCCGGCCACGTCGAGGCCGAACTCCGCGTTCGGCATGAAGAGGACGAGGACCGACCACAACGTCCAGATCGAGAACCCGATGTGCTCGGAGAACACCGAGAACCACAGGTTCCTGTTGGCGATCTTCTTACCGGTGCTCCGCCAGAACGACTCGTCCTCGGGACGCCAGTCGTCGATCCAGCGTCCGCGCAGCAGGCTGCCTCGCGGCTGGGCCGGCGCTGCGGTCATGATCTCGCCTCCTCACCCGGTGCCCGCGCGGACGACCGGTGGTGGTGGAGGGCGACGGCGGATGAGATCCGGCCGCGCCGCGCGGGGGCCGTCGCGTCGACCCCTCGTTCGCGGCGGACGTTAGGAAGCGCGTGTTACGCCGTGATGACCACGTGTTGCGAGGACGCGAACCCCGCCTGCGGGACGCGTCACGCGCGGCGCGAGCCGCCGTGCGCGCTCAGGCGGGCGGGAGCACGCTGCCGACGAGACGCGCGGCGTGCTCCAGGCCCTGCAGGGACTCGCGGGTGCACGACGGGTGCTGCGCGTGCACGGCGAGCCGGAAGAGCAGCGCGTGCAGCAGCATCTGCGGCCACGCCGAGAGGTGCGCCCAGCGCGTGATGATGCCCGGGTCGGCGCCGCCCCAGGCCAGCGCGTCGATCACCACGACCGCGGCCGCCCACTCGGTCGGGCGCCAGAACGGCACGAGGTCGAGCACGGCGGGCGGAACGCCGGGGTCGGACGGGTCGAACAGCACGGTGCCGAACAGGTCGCCGTGCACGAGCTGCGACGGACGCTCCAACGGACGGCGCCGGCGGGCGAGCTCGGTGAACAGGGTGCCGCCGGTCTCGGCGTCGAGCGCGATCGTGCGCTCGCCGAATGCGGCCCGATCGGCGCGGGCCAGCAGGTCGTCGCGGTCGTCGACGAGTCGCGGGCGCTCCAGGCGCGCGGTGGCTCGGTGCAGCCGCAGCGAGGCGGCGACGACGTCGTCGTGGCGCGGCTCGACGCGGCCGGCGACGTCGTGGCTCGCGGCCCACCCGGCGACCACCCGGCGGCCGTCGCTGGCCCGCACCGGCCGCGCGAGGCGCAGACCGTCGACGCCGATCGCGGCGAGGTCCTCGATCGCGCCCGCCGACCACGCGGCGAGCACGGTGTCGGCGACCGGGCGCAGCACGAGCCCGTCACAGCGCCAGGCGGGGCCCGGGAGGTCGGGGCGCGGGCGCGGCACCGACTCGCGCACGCCGAACGCGGTGCGGACGTGCTCGGGCGGCCCGTGCTCGAGGCGCGGGTCGGGTCCGGCCGCGCTCGCTGCGGCGTCCTCGTCCTTCCCGGCCGACGGGCCGGACGAGGGCGCCGAGTTCTGCGTGGGCGCGGCGGTCACGCTGCGCACGCTACTCGGACGCAGGGGGCAACCACCTCAGCTCCGACCGGCGTGTCCGGGTGTTGTCACCACACCTTGTAGGGCAGGAACTTGCCGTTGAAGGTCAGCTTCACGCGGTCGCCCTTCGGATCCTCGACGCGCTCGAAGTCGAGGGTGAAGTCGATGGCGCTCATGATGCCGTCGCCGAACTCCTCGCGGATGAGCTCGTGGAGGCTCGACCCGTAGACCTGCAACGCCTCCTGGAGACGGTAGGTGACGGGCTCGGTCGGGTCGAGCGCCGCGTCGCCGCGCACCGGCGGGAAGGTCAGCGCCTCGACGGTCTCCTCGTCGAGGTCGAGCAGCGCGCCGATCGTCCCGGCCTGCTCGGCGTCGAGGGGCTGCTGGCCGAGCAGGGCCGAGGTGGTCCACACCAGGGACCGGTCGAGGGCCTTCGCGAGCTCGGCCCAGCTCACCCCGTGCGCCTGCTTCGCGCGCACGATCTCGCGGCCGGCATCGAGACGGTCGTCCTTGTCGCTCATGCGAGTCCCTGTACCCGGGCCAGGCGGGCGGTCCACCAGTCGCGGGCCGCCGGATCCGCCGCGTAACGCGCGAGCAACGCGGGGTCGGGCTCCGGCGGCCGGCGCGGGACGTCGAGGAAGCCCGCCACCGGATGCAGGGGTTCGTCGACGACGTCGGCGGCGAGCAGGTCCGCGGTCCCGAGCCCGCACGCGAACGGCAGCTCCGGCAGTGCTCCGGCGAGAGCGAGCCCCGCGGCCAGGCCGACCGAGCTCTCGACCGCCGACGACACCACGCACGGCAGCCCGATCGCCTCGGCGATGCGCAGCGACGCGTGGACCCCGCCCAGCGGCGCCACCTTGAGCACCGCGACGTCGGCGGCCTCGGCGCGCACGACGCGCAGCGGGTCCTCGGCGCGGCGGATCGACTCGTCGGCGGCCACCGGCACGTCCACGCGGCGGCGGACCGCGGCGAGCTCGTCGACCGACGCGCACGGCTGCTCGACGTACTCCAGCCCGCCGGCGGCCCGGGTCAGCGCACCGATCGCCGCGACCGCCCCGTCGACGTCCCAGCCGCCGTTGGCGTCGACGCGCACGCGCCCGTCGGGCCCCAGCGCGTCGCGGACGGCCTCGACGCGGGCGAGATCCTCGGCCGTGTCGCGACCCTTCTCGGCGACCTTGACCTTGGCGGTCCGCGCCTTCGACGCCGTCACGATCCGGTGCGCGTGCTCGGGGGCGACGGCCGGGACGGTGACGTTGACCTCGACGCGGTCGCGCAGCGGCGCGGGCCACCGATCGTGCGCGGCCTCGCGGGCACAACGCCACCACGCGAGCGCCTCGGCGTCGTCGTACTCGGGGAACGGGCAGAACTCGCCCCAGCCCACCGGGCCCTCCACCAGCGCGAGCTCGCGCACGGTGATGCCCCGGAAGCGGGTGCGCAGCGGCAGCGCGGCCACTCTCACTTCCGTCATCGCGTCTAGCCTAGAGCGGGTGCGCGCGGTCCAGACGGTCCCGACCGACGGGAGCCCCGAGGCGGCGACCGCGCTGGGCGACGCGGCGCTCGCGGCGCTCGGGGGCCGCGCACCCGCCGTCCTCCCGACCGGACCCGGCGACCCCGCGTCCCGCGCCGACCTGCTCGCCCCGGTCGACGACGACATCGCCGCGGTGGTGACGACGACCGGGTCGACCGGGGATCCGAAAGCCGTCCTGTTGCCGGCCGCCGCGTTGGCCGCGTCGGCTGACGCGACGTACGCGCGCCTCGGGCCGCCGGGGCGCTGGCTGCTCGCGCTGCCCGCGCACCACATCGCGGGCCTGCAGGTGCTCCTGCGCTCGGCGCGTGCCGGGCTGCCCGCCGTGGCCATGGACCTGCGCGCGGGCTTCCGCGCGGAGGCGTTCGCGTCTCTCGCTGCGGGCGTCGCCTACACCTCACTCGTCCCCACGCAGCTGCGACGGCTCCTCGACGCGGGCGGCGCGGCGCACGACGCCCTGCGCGGCCTCACCGCCGTCCTGCTCGGCGGGGCGGCGGCGGACGCGGACCTGCTCTCCCGCGCTGCGGCGGAAGGTGTGCCGGTGGTGACCACCTACGGCATGAGCGAGACCTGCGGCGGCTGCGTCTACGACGGCCGCCCGCTCGACGGGGTCACGGTGACGCTCGAGGAGGACGGGCGCATCCGTCTGGGCGGGGCGACGCTGGCGGCGGGATACCGGGGGGCGGTCTCGGCGTCCGATCGCGCGGCCTTCCTGGCGGAGGGGTTCCGCACGAACGATCTGGGCGCCTGGCGCGCCGACGGGAGCCTCGAGGTCCTCGGCCGCGCCGACGACGTCATCGTCACCGGCGGCGAGAAGGTCGCGCCGGCGACGGTGGAGCGCGTGCTGCTGTCCCAGTCCGGGGTCCGGGAGGCCTGCGTGGTGGGGGTGCCCGATGCCGAGTGGGGGGCGCGGGTCGTCGCGGCGGTGGTCGGCGACGGTGTCGACGCCGACGCGCTCCGGGCGGCCGTCGCGCCCGGCCTCGGGCGGGCGACGCCGCGCACGGTGGCCGTCGTCGACGCCCTGCCGCTGCGCGGGATCGGCAAGCCCGACCGCGCCGCGGTGCGCGCCCTGCTCGCCGACGGTCCGCCCACGCCGTGACGGGGCTGCGCGTGGCCGTCGTCGGCGGCGGCATCGGGGGCGCCACGGTCGCCCTGGCACTGCGGCGCCAGGGCGTCGACGTCGCGGTGTACGAGCGGCGGGAGACCGTGCCGCCGGTGGGGTCCGGCCTCGGGCTCGCCGGCAACGGCTACCGGGTCCTGGCCGGGCTCGGGCTCGGGCCCGCCCTCGACGAGACGGGTGCGCCGATCTCCACCATGCGTCTGCTCGGCGCGGACGGCGCAGAGATCGCGCACTACGACTCCGGCCGGCTGCTGGGGACGCGCCGGGCGGACCTGATCCGCGTCGTCCTCGACGGCCTCGGACCGGGCGTCGTGCACCACGGCCGGGAGTGCGTCGGTGTCGACGTCGCCGGGAACGGCGCTGCGCGGCCCGTCGTCCGCTTCGCCGACGGGTCCTCCGCGGAGGTCGACGTCGTCGTCGCCGCCGACGGTCTCCGCTCCCGGTGCGCCACGGTCGTCGCGGCTCCGCCGGAGCTGCGCCCTTCGGGGATGTCGGCGCTGCGCGGCTTCGTCGACAGCGACGGCCTGCCCGAGCACCTGTCCACCGGCCAGAACGCCTGGCTGGGCTCCGACCGCCACCTGCTCTGCTACCCCGTCGACCGCTACGGGACCCTGAACTTCGCGGCGTTCGTGCCCCGGCCGGCCGGGACCGCCGACGAGTGGTCGTTCCGCGCCGACCCCGAGCTGGTGCGCGACGCGTACGCGGGCTGGGACCCCGACGCCGCCGCGATCCTCGCCCGAGCGACCGACGTCTACCGCTACGACCTGGCCGATCGGGACCCGTTCGCTCCCTGGACGCGAGCCGGTGTCGTGCTGCTCGGCGACGCCGCGCACCCGATGCTGCCCCACATGGGACAGGGCGCCAACCAGGCGATCGAGGACGCCGCGGTCCTCGCGGCCCTGCTCGGCGGGATGGGCGCGGCCGAGGTGACCGAGCGCCTCGCCGCCTACGAGGCCACCCGCAAACCGCGCACCGACCGGATCCAGGACCAGTCCCGGCGCAACGGCGAGCGCTTCTCCGGAGGCGACAGCAGTCCCGTCGGAGACCTGTCCTGGGTCTACGGCTACGACGCACCCGCGGCCGGACGCGCCGCGGCGCGCCGGCTGCTACTCGACCGGTAGCGACTCGACGAAGGACAGGCCCTCCTCGACCCACCCCGGCAGGCTCGCGTCGTCGAGAGCGGCCCGGTCGACGAGCAGCCAGCCCTTCAGCGGGCGCCCGCGCATCACCATGCGCTCGACGCCGTCCTGCGCGAGGAGCGCGTCGGCGCGCGCCGGGTCGATGCGGACCATGAGCGCCCCGCCGCTGCCGGCGCAGACGGCCATGTTCCCGTGCAGCAGGAACGCGAGCCCGCCGAACATGCGCTTCTCGGTGATCCCGTCGCGCCCGGTGAGGACGTCCCGCAGCCGCTCCGCCAGCTCCTCGTCGTAGGCCACGCGCGGAGTATGACCGAGATCCGGGCCGTGCCGGGCGTCGTCGTCCCGGCGGCCCCGGGGCACGCGGGTCAGGTGGGGATGCGGGCTCGTCCGCCGAGCCGGGGTTGTCGTTGGGTGTCGATGTACCTGGGTGGGGTGAACCAGGGTCGGCCGTCGATCATCTCGATGGTCCAGTGGCCGTGGTGGACGAGCTGGTGGTGATACCGGCACAGCAGGCACATGGTGTCCACCGCGGTGATCCCGCCGTGGATCCAGGGGCGCACGTGGTGGGCCTGGCAGCGTCTCGGGCGTCGGTCGCAGCCGGGGAACGCGCAGCCGCCGTCGCGCAGGTTGAGGGCGCGGCGGATCGCGTCGGGGGCGGTGCGCCGGCGGCGCCCGACGTCGAGGGGTTCGGACTTCGACCCGAGGATCATGGGGATGATCTCGGCGTCGCAGGCCCAGCGTCGCACGGTGGCGGCGTCGCACGGTGGCGGCGTCGCACGGTGGCGGCGTCGACGTGGTGCCCGGAGTCCAGGGTGCCGTAGCCGCCCTTGTCCTGGAGGGCTTGGCAGAGCCAGCGGTGGTCGATGGTGACGGTGAGCAGGACCCGCCCGGGCCGCTCGGTCCAACCCCCGCGACCCGCCCGGGGGCGGCGGGGTGCGGGGATCAACGCCGGCGGCGCCTGGCCCTCGGCCGGCTCCTCGGCCGGCTCCTCGGATCGCTCCTCGGATCGCTCCTCGGGCGCGGCGTTGCCCGGCTCGCCGAGGTCGGCGTCGCTCGCGTCGGCGGCGGTGTCGAGCTCGTCGATCTGCTCGTCGCGGGTGGTGGCGATGCCGTGGGGGCCGCGGGCGTCGTCGATGAGGTCTTTGAGCGCGTCGGCGTGGCGGGTCTCGAGGCCACGCTGGTCCTCGGGGCCGGCGGGGGCGGCCAGCACCCCGAACACCTCGACCATCTTCTGCGCCTCGAGCGGGTCCCCGAGCCGGCCTTTGAACACCAGCGAGCCGTCCGTGCGGCGCAGCATCCGCAGCTCGTCGAAGTCGCCCTCCCCGTCGGGCGGGGCGGCCCCGTCGGGGTCGAAGAAGTCCACGAACGCTTGGGCGAGCCGGCGCAGCATCTTCGGCGGCAGTATCTGGGCCTTCTCGGCCAGCGTCGCCTCCACCCCCGCCAACTCCCCGGGCGGCGGCGGGTCCGCCAGCCCGCCCAGGTGCCGCATCGCCTCGCGGACGATCTTCACGTGGGCCGGGTCGATCAACCCCGCCGCCAGCGCATCCGCCGTACAGGGCAGCCGGGCCGGCAGCACCTCACCCTGCCGAGAGGTGCGCGCGCACAAGTCCTCGGCCTCGGCCACCAGCCGCTTGGCCTCGGGACGGTCGACGTTGTCGCGGTCGGCGACCAGGTTGGGCAGGCTGCGATACCCCGTGGCCGCGACCACCCCGAGCTCATCGAGGGCGGCGAGGGCGGCGAGGGCGGCGATGTCCTGCAGCCGCTGGTAGTAGCCGCGTCGCTGAACGATCAGGTGGGCGCGGGCACGGTCGAACACCTCCCGCTCCACGCCACCCATCGGTTCGCTCATGTGTTCGATCCTACCACCCACCGGCGACAGCGGCGACACCCGCGTCACCGGAGGGTCGCTGCACCGACCCCGGCCCAGCAGCCCCCACGAGAAGCACCTCCCCCAGCTCAACCAGCTCGATGATCATGCGGGAGGCACCTCTCGGCCGACCACGTTCCGGCGAAGGGGGCCCCTCGCCCATCTACCCGACCGAAGGTGCCCTTCGGTCAGAACCCACAGCTCGCTCAGAACCCACAGCTCGCTCAGAACCCACGGCACGGCCACCGCGAGCAGCACCTCCTAGGCTCGCGGCCATGGTCGACACCGCCGTTCCGCTGTTCGATCCGGCCCAGTGGCGGGAGGTGCCCGATCAGGACTTCACCGACATCACCTACCACCGCCACGTCGAGCTGGGCTGCGTGCGGATCGCGTTCGACCGCCCCGAGGTTCGCAACGCCTTCCGCCCCCACACCGTCGACGAGCTCGCCGCCGCCCTCGAGCACGCCCGCACCAGCGCCGACGTCGGCGCCGTGCTCCTCACCGGCAACGGCCCGTCGGCCAAGGACGGCGGGCACGCCTTCTGCTCCGGCGGCGACCAGCGCATCCGCGGGCGCACCGGTTACCAGTACGCGGAGTCGGAGACCGAGGTGTCCGCCGACGAGAAGGGCCGCGCCGGGCGCCTGCACATCCTGGAGTGCCAGCGGCTGATCCGGTTCATGCCGAAGGTCGTCATCGCCGTGGTCAACGGGTGGGTCGCGGGCGGCGGGCACTCGCTGCACGCGGTCGCCGACCTGACCCTCGCCAGCGCCGAGCACGCCCGCTTCAAGCAGACCGACGCCGACGTCGGCAGCTTCGACGCCGCGTTCGGCTCGGCCTACCTCGCCCGCGCGGTCGGCCAGAAGTTCGCCCGCGAGATCTTCTTCCTCGGCCGGACCTACACCGCCGAGCAGATGCACCACATGGGCGCGGTGAACGAGGCCGTCCCGCACGCCGAGCTCGAGACGACGGCGATCCAGTGGGCCCGCGAGATCCTCGGCAAGTCGCCGCAGGCGCAGCGGATGCTGAAGTACGCGTTCAACCTCCCCGACGACGGCCTGGTCGGCCAGCAGCTCTTCGCCGGCGAGACGACCCGGCTGGCCTACATGACCGACGAGGCCGTGGAAGGCAAGGACGCCTTCCTGCAGAAGCGCGCGCCCGACTGGAGCCCGTTCCCCTGGCACTACTGAACCGGCGGCGTCGTCGCAGCTCAGACACCCTCCGTTAACGGGAGCGTCCGACGCACCGCCGCTCTGGTTGGAGACCCCCGACATGCGCTCTCGTCGGCCTCGCCACCGGAACACACGCTGAGTGGGCCGAGGTCGAGGACAACGAGGCCGTCGAACGCCGAGCCCGGTACGGGCTCCACCGCCCGTAAAGTCCGGATCATGGCGATTCGCTGGGAGGCGCTGACCATCGATGCCCACGACCCCGAGTCGCAGGCGCAGTGGTGGGCGCAGACGCTCGGTTGGGAGGTGGTCGACTGGCTTCCCGCCGGCGTCGAGGTGCGCCAGCCCGGACAGCAGTCGCCCTCGCTGTTCTTCCTGACCGTGCCGGAGGCCAAGGAGGGCAAGAACCGGCTACACCTCGACATGTACGCCGACGACCAGAGCGCGACCGTGGCCGCTCTCATCGATCGTGGGGCGACGCGCGCCGAGATCGGCCAGCCGGCCGACGCGGAGTGCATCGTGATGCGCGACCCGGAAGGCAACGAGTTCTGCTTGCTCGACCCTCGCTGAGATACCGAGCCGCGGTGGCGGCTCTCCCCCGACCCGTGACCCTGGTACTACTGACCCCGTGGCCCCGACGATCGCCGTCACCGGAGCGACCGGCCGCCTCGGCGGTCGGGTCGCCCGCATCCTCGCCGAGCGCGGCGTCGCCCAGCGTCTCGCCGTCCGGAGTCCCGACCGCGCCCCGCGGCTCCCCGGCGCCACCGCGGTCCCCTGCGCCTACCACGACCCCGAGCAGGTCAGGACCGCGCTCGACGGGATCGACACCGTCCTCATGGTCTCCGGCTCCGAGACCCCCGACCGCGTCGACCAGCACCGCACGTTCATCGACGCCGCCGCGGCCGCCGGGGTGCACCGGCTCGTCTACATCTCCTTCTTCGGCGCCTCGCCCGACGCGACGTTCACGCTCGCCCGCGACCACTGGGCCACCGAGGAGCACCTCCGCGCGAGCGGGCTGACCCCGGTGATCCTGCGCGACAACTTCTACCTCGACTTCCTGCCCGAGCTCGTCGAGGCCGACGGCGTCATCCGCGGACCGGCCGGCGACGGGCGCGTGGCCGCCGTCGCCCAGGACGACATCGCCGAGGCCGCCGCCGCGGTCCTCGAGCACCCCGGAGACCACGACGGCGCGACCTACGGCCTGACCGGCCCCGAGGCGATCACCCTCGACCAGGCCGCCCACGTCATCGCCCGCCACACCGGCCGGTCCGTGACGTTCCGGAACCAGACCGTCGACGAGGCGTACGCCTCCCGCGCCGGGCAGGCCCCGGGCTGGCAGCTCGACGCCTGGGTCAGCACCTACACCGCCATCGCCGCCGGCGAGCTCGACGGGGTCACCGACGCCATCCCGACGCTCACGGGACACCGAGCACTGTCTCTCGACGACCTCCTGGCTCGGGGAGCGGGGTGAGCGCCGTCGAGCGCGCGGGCCTCACACCGCTGCCGTTGGTCCGGTCCTCCACGGCGTCGTAGGACGAGCGCCATGGCCAGGCACGAGGACGTCGACCACGACCTCGTGCACACGATGCTCGCCGAGACCGCGGCGTCGCGGGGTCAGGGGCGTCGCGGGGTCAGGGGCGTCGCGGGGTCAGGTCGACTGGTCGCGGCGGGCGTGCCGGCCGGTGGGCCTCGGCGCGTCCTCGGCGAACGAGAGCACCGGGCCGTCGGGAGCTCGCGTCGGATCCGGCCGGCCGCTCGTTCGCGGCGGAGCAGCCGGGCGAGCAGAACGGGGGCGAGCAGGACGGGACGGCCGGGGCAGTGTGGGCGTCGGGGTGGGCGTCGGGGTGGGCGTCGGTGCGGGCGTCGGTGACGGCAGCGGGGGCGGCGGAGCAGGCACGGGGGCCGGACCCGGAGACGGCACGCGCCCCCCGGTCCACGTCCCGCCACCAGTCCCGCCACCAGTCCCGCCACCAGTCCCGCCACCAGTCCCGCCACCAGTCCCGCCACCAGGAGCACCCGAAGGCCCTCCGGGCACGGCCCCCGCGGCAACGCGCGTGTACCGGCCGGTGCCCGGACTCATGGGCACCCCGGTCGGAGCCGACGTGGGAACGGGGGGACGTCCGGTCCGCCGCGGCACCACCGCGGCGACGCGGTCGGCCGGCGGCCCGGGCTCCGGCGCCGCGCCCGTGAACCGCGCGAAACGGGCCCGCAGCGAACCCTGCGACAGCGCCGAGGTCTCGCCGTTCTCGACGTCGGTGGGGATCACCGGTGGCCGGGGCCCCTCCGCGGGCCGACGAGCGGGGCGCGCCGCGCCGCGACCGTCGGGCAGCAGGGACGAGGAGCGTCCCGCGGCCAGGTCCTCGACCCACCCGAAGGCGAGCACCGCCACCACGATCAGCCACACGGCGATGAGGAAGTGCTGGCCCTCGGAGTTCCAGCCGATCAGGTCGCCGATCGACGGCGCGAACGCGATCGCCACGTTGTGCCAGAGGTAGATGGTGATCGCCCGGGCGTTGACGACCGTCACGAGCCGCCCCAGCAACGGCACGCGCTCCAGCCAGGCGACCTGCGGGTTCAGGCGCAGCACGAGCAGCACGGCGCCGAACGACACGAGCGCCTGGGCGAGCGGGATGTCGTTGAGGTCGACACCGTCGTCCCCGGCCGGGTGGGTGAACGCCCAGTACAGACCGCCGGCGACGAGCACCGCCGCCGCGCCCCACGCCGCCAGCACCGGAATCCGGCGCAGGGTGCCCTCGCGGTGGGCGAAGCCGAGCATCCAGCACGCCGCGAACGTCGCGCCGTCGACGAGGGCCGGGCCGATCGCGCCCCACTCGCCCATCGGCGACCCGAGGACGGCGTCGAGGCCGACGACGAGCACCGGCACGGCCAGCGCCACCATCGGCCGGCGGCGGAACGCCCAGAGCATCACCGGGGTGAGCAGCACGAACCACAGGTAGGCGCGGATGTACCAGAGGCCGACGACCGCGTCGGCGCCCCAGTCGCTGCCCGGCGGGTCGACCAGCGGGAAGAGCCAGTACAGGAGGTTGGACCACACCAGCGGCGACTCCACGGTGCCGTCGGCGTCCTGTCCGGCCCACCCGTGCCAGAGCATCACCGGCACGGCCAGCAGCCCGAAGAACCACAGCGGCGGCAGCAGGCGGCGCAGGCGGTGGCCGATGACGTCGAGGGCTCCACCGGCGCTGCCGCGGCGCAGCGACTGGACCATGAGCGACCCGCCGAGCGCGAACATCACGCCCATCGACGGGAACACCATGCTCATCCATCCGCCGCCGAACGCGTGATAGGTGACGACGCGCAGCAGGGCGATCGCCCGCAGCAGGTCGAGCCAGCGTTCGCGCCCGCCGCCCCGGGGCTTCTCCACCGGAGCGGCCGGCTCCGCGTCCGGCGCCGGGCCCCGCGCCACCGCCGGTGCGGGCAGCCGGTCGGCGGCCGGGCGGGAGCGGCCGTCGGCGACCGGGGGCGCCGCGAGGTGCTCGGCCACCGCCCCGGTGCGCTGCAGCTTCTGCCAGCGCACGCCGGCGCCGGTCAGCGCGCTGATCACCGCCTGCACGAGCACGACGTACATCAGCTGGCGGTACATCAGCTGCTGCACCGGCAGTGCCCACAGCGGGCCGAGCGGCTCGCCGTCCATCCCGAACGCGAGCCCGCCCGCGATGAGCTGGAGCAGGAGCATCGAGCCCCACAGCATCAGCGCCACCGCGGGGTCGCCGAAGAGCAGGCCGTAGACGAACAGCAGGTCGACCAGCGGCGCGGCCAGCGGCAGGCCGACATGGAAGATCCCGATGTGGGCCAGCCCGAGCCGGCCCATCCGCCCCGACGCGCCGCGCTCGCGCAGGGCGCGGCGGTGCTTCCACAGCGCCTGCATCGTCCCGTAGCTCCAGCGGAACCGCTGGCGCCACAGCTGCCCGGCGGTCACCGGCGCCTCGGTCCACGCCAGCGCGCGCTCGTTGTAGACGACGCGCCAGCCCGCCCGGCCGAGGGCGATGGTGAGGTCGGTGTCCTCGGCGAGGGTGTCCGACGACAGCCCGCCGACCTCCTGCACGGCCTCGCGGCGGAACGCGCCCGCCGCGCCCGGGATCGTCGAGATCGAGCCCCACGCGTCCTGCACACGCCGGTCGACGTTGAAGCCGACCACGTACTCGAGGTGCTGCATCCGCGGGATGAGCCGGTCGCGGTCGGCGATCTTCACGTTGCCGGCGACAGCGCCGACGTCCGGGTCGGAGAACGGCGCGACCAGCTGCACGACGGTGTCCGGCTGGAAGATCGTGTCACCGTCGATCATGACGATGAGGTCGTTCTTCGCCGCGGCGACGCCGCGGTTGAGCGCCGCGGACTTGCCCGCGTTGACCTGCCGGACGACGCGCACGCGGGGCAGGGCGAGGTCCTCGAGCAGGTCGGCGGTGCCGTCGGTGGAGCCGTCGTCGACGACCACGACCTCGAGCGGGTGGTCGTTCGCGAGGATCGACCGGACGGTCGCCTCGACGTTCTCCGCCTCGTTGTACGCCGGGACGATCACCGACACCGGTTCGGTCACCGGATCGCCCCAGGTGAACGCCGGATCCTGGCGGCGCCGGGCGTGCCGCCGGGCGACGACGACCATCACGATCAGCCGCAGGATCACCAGCCCGCCGACGCCGATCAGCGCGACCTGCATGAGCGTCACGAGGCCCTGGGCGACGCCGACGGTCGCGAGCAGCGCCTGGCCGACGACGCGGTCGCGCGCGGGCGCGGGCTGCCCGTGCGGGCCGAGGCCGGCGGCGTCGGAGACCGTGGTGAACCGGTAGCCCTGGGCCTGCAGCTGGGGGATGAGCTCGTCGAGCGCGGCGACGGTCTGCGCGCGGTCGCCGCCGGCGTCGTGGAGCAGCACGGTGGCACCGGCGCCGTTCTGCGGCGTCGCGTTGCGCACGATCGCGCCGACGCCCGGGCGCTGCCAGTCCTCGCCGTCGACGTCGGTGAGGACGGTGACGTAGCCCTGGTGTCCGGCGGCGACGACGGTGCCGTAGCCCGGGTCGTCGAGGGCGTCGGAGGTGGAGGAGAACGGCGGGCGCACGAGGTGGGTCGAGATGCCGGTGGCGCCGGCGATCGCCAGCTCGGTGTCGGCGATCTCGCGGTCGCGGCGCCAGTCGGAGACCCCGGCGAGGTCGGGGTGGGTGAACGTGTGGACGCCGAGCTCGGAGCCCGACGCGACGACCCGCTGCGCGAGATCGGGGTGGCGGGCGACCATCGACCCGACGACGAAGAACGTGCCGGGCACGCGGTGGCGCGCGAGCACCGCGAGCACCTCGGGCGTCCACGCGGGGTCGGGACCGTCGTCGAACGTCAGCGCGATCGTGCGCTCGGGCAGGCGCGTCGAGCGCACCGGGTCGGTGCGCGCGTCGATGATCGGGCCGCCGCTGCTGACGTTCGACGGCACGGCGTCGTGCCCCTCGGGGGCGCGGGCGTGCGCGTCGTTGCCGATGCTCGCGTTCACCAGACCCGACACCGTGAGCACGGTGAGCACCATGACCGCGAGGACACCGGTCATCGTCCAGATGCCCCAGCGTCGCGGCGGCCGTCTCCTCCGCGCGCCCGTCGTGGTCACCGAGCGTCGCCCCCTCCCGCCGACGGCGGTGCGACCGTGTCCCGGACGTCACCTCGTCGTGTGTCAGACGATATCTGCGGAGGCTTGCCCGTCACGCGGCGTGGGTGCCTTCCCAGGGCTCCCGGAGCCCGTTCCGCGCCGGGTCCGTGCCACGCCGTCCCGCGCCGTCCGGTTCGTCCCGGGGATCTCGCCGCCCTGTCTCCCGCACCGCCCCCGAGCAGGGAGGCGATGGCCACACCGGCGCCCCACGGGGCACGCGTGACCGGCGCCCGGACGGGCGTCCCGACCACGCCGCGACACACCGGGAACGACACCCCACGCCGGGCTCCGGGCGCCCTCGTACCGGCTCCGGCGGCGACGGAGGGTGATCGTCGCGCTGTGCAGTCGCGCTGTGCGACGGACGACGGGGCGACGACGGGGGCGCCGGCACGGTCCTGCTTGCGCCGCGGGTGCGGGGAGGAGACGGTCGGCGCGTGATGTCACCCTTCCGCGGCTCGTCGCTGGTGCGCCGGCTGCTCGCCCTGGAGATCGCGACGGTCGTGCTGGCCGCGGTGATCGCGGGCGGGGTGAGCGCCTGGAACACGCGGGAGACCATCGAGCACGACGCCGCGGACAAGATGGTCGCGGTGGCCGTGGCGCTGGCGTCGTCGCCCGGCCTCGCGGACGCGGTGGCCGCCCGCGACGTCGCGCGGGTGCAGGCGGCGGCCGAGACCACGCGCGCGGGCACCGGCGTCTCGTTCGTGACGGTCATGGAGCCGGCCGGCACGCGGCTGAGCCACCCGGAGCCGACGCGGATCGGCGAGACCTACCAGGGCACCTTCCTGCCCGCGGCCGCCGGCGAGACGCTCGTCGAGACGTTCCCGGGGACGCTGGGGCTCTCGGTGCGGGCGATCGTCCCCGTCCGTGATCCCGGCGGGTCGGTCGTCGGGATGGTGGCCGTCGGGCAGCTGCGGGTGCAGGTGGCCGACCGGATCGCCCGGGAGCTGGGCATCCTCGCGCTCGCGGCCGCGGTGGCGATCGCGCTCGGGGTGGGACTCGCGGTGGTCGCGGCGCGCCGGGTCAAGCGCGACACCCTGGGCCTCGAACCCCGCGAGATCACCGCGCTGCACCACCACCATCAGGCCGTCATGGCCGCGATGCGCGAGGGCCTGCTGGTGATCGGCGCCGACTCGGGGCGGGTCGTCGTGCTCAACGCCGAGGCGGCGCGCCTGCTGGGCCTGCCCGCCGCGCTGGAGGCGTCGCACGCCGCCGGGCCCACCCTCGACGAGCTCGGCGTCGACCCCGCCCTGCGAGAACGCCTCGCCGACCCCTCCCCCATCACCGACGAGACGATCCTGGTCGGCGAGCGCCTGCTGCTGCTCAACCGCACCGAGCTCGCGGGCCCCGCACCCGACGTGGTGCTCACGGTGCGCGACCGCACCGAGCTCGAGGCGATGACGCGTGAGCTCGACGACGCCCGCTCGGTGACCCGCGCGCTGCGCTTCGCCGCCCACGAGCACGCCAACCACCTGCAGGCGGTGTCCACGCTCATCGAGCTCGGCGCCCAGGACGACGCCCGCGAGCTCGCCCAGCGCTGGAGCCACGACCTGCTCGCCACCGGTGACGGCGAGCTCCGCGACCGGCTCGCCGACCCGGCGCTCGCGGCCCTGGTGCTCGACAAGGCCGCCGACGCCCGCGACCGCGGCCTCGAGCTGCGGGTCGGCGAGCAGACCGCGCTCACGACGGCCGAGGCCGGCGACGAGCAGGCGTCGACCGATCGCGTCACCGTCGTCGGCAACCTGGTCGACAACGCCCTCGACGCCGCCCTGGAGAGCGCGCACGCCGGCACCGGCGGTGTCGTGGAGCTCGACCTGCACGCGGCCGCGGGGTCGGAGGTCATCCGGGTGGCCGACGACGGCTCCGGGCTCGCCGACCCGGAGGCGGCCTTCCAGCCGGGATGGTCGACGAAGTCCCGGGGCTCGGGCGAGCGGGGGCTCGGGCTGGCGCTCGTACAGCGGGTCGTCGAGCGGCGCGGTGGCAGTGTCGAGGTGGGCGCCGGGGACGACGGCCGCGGCACCGTGTTCACGGTGACGCTGCCGCTGGTGCCGGCGTCGCGGGACGACGGGCCTCAGCCCTCCCCGGCCGCCAACCGGTAGCCGACCCCGCGCACGGTGACGACCGCGCCGGGGGCGTCGAGCTTGCTGCGCAGGGCGGCGACGTGGACCTCGAGCGAGTGCAGGCCCGCCTCCAGCCCGGGGTCGTCGGGCGCGAGACCCCAGACGTCGTCGAGCAGGTCGGCGCGCGACACGACCGCCCCGTCACGGCGGGCGAGGGCCGCGAGCAGGTCGAACTCCTTGCGCCGCAGGGTCACCTCGTGCCCGGACACCTCGACGACGCGCCGCGAGAGGTCGATGCGCAGCGGGCCCAGCTCCACCACCGGGGCGACGACGTGTCCGGCGCTGCGGCGCAGGACGGCCTCGATCCGCGCGGTCAGCTCGTCGATCGCGAAGGGTTTGACGACGTAGTCGTCGGCGCCGCTGCGCAGGCCCAGCACCCGGGCCTGCTGGTGGCCGCGGGCGGTGACGGCGATGATCGGCACCGACGAGCGGGCCCGCAGGCGCCGGCACACCTCGACGCCGTCGAGGTCGGGCAGGCCGAGGTCCAGCAGGACGATGTCCGGCGGGTCGGCGGCGGCGGGGGGACCCGTCACCGCCTCGAGGGCGGCGGCGCCGGAGCCGACGGGCGTGACGCGGTAGCCGGCCGCGCGCAGCGCCGCGCCCAGCGCGTCGCGGACCGCCTCGCTGTCCTCGACCAGCACGACCTTCACGCCTGTTCCCTTTCCTCAACTGATGCCCAACTCCGCGCCATCGGTCTCGCACGGAGGGTGACGCGCACCTAACCTCACCCGCCAGGTGAGACCCACGCCACCTCGCCGCGGAAGGAGACGACGATGTCGACCCAGGAAGCGACCGCGCCCCCACCCGGGGGCGGCGGTACCGCCCCGCGGCGCAGCGCGGTCTGGACCCAGCTGTGGTTCTGGGTGGTGATCGGGATCGCGGCCGGCGTCGTCGTCGGCCTGGTGACGCCCGACTTCGCCTCGGACCTGAAGTTCCTGCCCGACATCTTCATCCAGCTGATCAAGATGATCACGGCGCCGGTCATCTTCTGCACCGTGATCGTCGGGATCGCCTCGATCGGGAGCCTCGCCACCGCGGGCGGCATCGCCGTCCGCGCGCTGGCGTACTTCCTGCTGATGACGCTGGTCGCGCTCGGCCTCGGCCTGATCGTGGTCAACATCGTCCAGCCCGGCGCAGGCTTCCCGCCGATCCCGCCCGACCCCGAGACGCTCGCCGAGGCGCAGGCCGACGTCGCCAGCGGCTCCGAGGGCGGCGGCGCGCTCGAGTTCATCGAGAACACCCTGCTGCCCGACAGCTTCGTCGGGCCGTTCGTCGAGAACGAGATCCTGCGCGTGCTCGTGCTGGCGATCCTGGTCGCCGCGGCGACCTCGATGCTGGCGCCGGCGCTGCGCAAGCGCGTCGTCGGCGGCGTCGACCTGTTCGCCAAGGTCATTTTCGGCATGATCCGCCTGATCATGTTCCTCGCGCCGGTCGCGGCGTTCGGCGGCATCGCGTACACGGTCGGCGCCCTCGGCGGCGAGAGCCTGGGCAACCTGCTGGCGCTCATGGTGACGTTCTGGGGCACGTGCCTGATCTTCGTGGTCGTCGTGCTCGGCGCGGTCTGCGCGATCTCGGGGTTCAACGTCTTCAAGCTGATCCGGATGATCAAGGACGAGATCCTCATCATCGTGGGCACGTCCTCGTCGGAGACCGTCCTGCCGCGGCTGCTGGCGAAGCTCGAGTCGGCGGGCGCATCCCGATCGACGGTCAGCATGGTGCTGCCCACGGGGTACTCGTTCAACCTCGACGGCACCTGCATCTACCTGACCATGGCTGCGCTGTTCATCGCCCAGGCCGGCGGGCAGGACCTGCCGTGGGGCGTCCAGCTCGGCCTCGTCGCGCTGATGCTGCTGACGTCGAAGGGCGCCGCGGGCGTCTCCGGTGCCGGGCTGGTCACGTTGGCGGCCTCGCTGCAGGCGTTCGGCGGCGAGTTCTACACCACCGAGTCGATCGCGATCGGCATCGCGATCATCGCCGGCATCGACCGCATCATGAGCGAGGGCCGGGCGCTGACGAACGTCATCGGCAACACCGTCGCCACCATGGTGATCGCGGGCTGGTGCGGCGAGCGCGACGACGAGCGCTTCCACGCGGCGCTGGACGATCCGTCGCTCGTCCGCGACGCGATCGAGCAGGAGACCCACCGCGGGGACGACGAGGAGGACGACACCACCTCGACCGACCGCACCCCGGCCACCGCCGGCGCGCACTAGGCCGCCATCCGAGAGAAACGAACGCGCCGTTCGCTGCTTCTAGCGCAGCGAACGGCGCGTTCGTGTCGTTCAGGGCCCGTGCAGCTCAGTACGTCGGCAGGGAGGTGTCGACCTGCTGCGCCCAGCCGGTGACGCCGCCGCCCACGTGGACGGCGTTGGAGAACCCGGCGTTGTGCAGCGCGGACAGCGCCTCGGCGGAACGCACGCCCGACTTGCAGTACAGGATCGTCTGGCGGTCCTGCGGGATCTCGGCGAACGCCTCGCCCGAGAGGATCTTGTCCTTCGGGATCAACTTCGCACCGGGGATCTTGACGATCTCCCACTCGTGCGGCTCGCGGACGTCGATGAGCTCGAACTTGTCGCCCGCGTCGATCTTCTCCTTGAGCTCGACCGCGGTGATGGTGTGGCCGGCCGCGGCGGACTGGGCCTCGTCGGAGACGGTGCCGCAGAAGGCCTCGTAGTCGATGAGCTCGGTGACCTCGGTCGCGTTCGGGTCCCGGCGGATCCTGACCTCGCGGTACTCCATGTCCAGCGCGTCGTAGACCTTGAGCCGGCCCAGCAGGGGGTCGCCGATGCCGCAGATCAGCTTGATGGCCTCGGTGACCATGATCGAGCCGATCGAGGCGCACAGGACGCCGAGCACGCCGCCCTCGGCGCACGACGGGACCATGCCCGGCGGCGGGGGCTCGGGGTAGAGGTGCCGGTAGTTGAGGCCCTGCCCGTTCGGGGCGTCCTCCCAGAACACGGAGACCTGGCCCTCGAACCGGAAGATCGAGCCCCAGACGTACGGCTTGCCGAGCAGCACGGCCGCATCGTTGACGAGGTAGCGCGTGGCGAAGTTGTCGGTGCCGTCGAGGATCAGGTCGTAGTCGCGGAAGACGTCCAGCGCGTTGGACGAGTCCAGCGGTGTCTCGTGCAGGTTGACCGCCACGAACGGGTTGATCTCGGCGACCGACTCCTTGGCCGACTGCGCCTTCGACTTCCCGACGTCCGACTGGCCGTGGATGACCTGGCGCTGCAGGTTCGACTCGTCGACGACGTCGAAGTCGACGATCCCGAGCGTGCCCACCCCGGCGGCGGCCAGGTAGAGCAGCGCCGGGCTGCCGAGGCCCCCGGCGCCGACGACGAGCACCTTGGCGTTCTTCAGACGCTTCTGGCCGTCGACACCGACGTCGGGAATGATCAGGTGGCGGCTGTACCGGGCGACCTCGTCCTTGGTCAGCTCCGCGGCCGGCTCCACCAGGGGCGGCAGGGATGCCATGACGGCACTCAACTCCCTATCGGTTTCGTTCCTCGGTCTCACGACGCACAACCGCCGCGGTCCCCGCCATGTTCCCTGCCAGACGGCCGCACGTCAGCCCGCGGGCGCCACGGCACCCTGTGGATACGGCCACGCGTTCGGACGGCAGACCTTCCCGTCGCGGGGGATCTCGCGGCCCTGCGGGTTCTCCTCGGTGAGCTGCGCGAGGTAGTCGTTCGCCGTCCCGAAGCTCTGCTGCATCATGATCGGCGCGAGGCCGCCGTTCTCGGGGCACGGCACGTGCGGGTTGTCGAAGACGTGCCCGACCTCGTGGTTGATGGCGTACTGGCGGTACAGGCCGAGCTGGCCCTCGAACGCCGCGGCGCCGCGCACCCAGCGCGAGCCGTTGATGAGCACGCGCCCGATGTCGGACTTCCAGCACGACGCCTCGTAGCGCAGCGAGTAGCCGCACAGGCCGCGGATGGTCATCTGGGCCGAGAGGCTGACGCGGAAGTCGGGGACGCCGGTGTCGATGCGCCGGACCGCGATCTGCCCCGACCCGACCCAGCTGCGCGGGTCGGTCAGGGTGGCGTCGACGGCGGTGGCGTAGGCCTGCTCGCCCTCGGGGACGACGATGCCGTCCTCGACCTCCACCGTGTAGGTGTAGACGCGCCCGGTGCCGGCCTGCGGCGTGGTGCCCGGGACGACGTGCCACGTCCCGTTGCCCGTCACCGGGAACGCGCCGCCCGCGGGCAGCTCCGCCGACGGGATGGTGGTGTTCTCCCCCGCGCCGCGCGGTGCCTCCGTGACCACCGGGGACGGGCTCGCGGACGGCGGCGAGAGCAACGGCGACGCCGATCCCGCGTCGCCGTCGGGCGACACCGCCTCGACGACGGCGAGCACGGTGAGCACCACGAGCGCCGGGATCACCCACGTGCGCCACGAGCGCAGCACCGACGAGCCCCCGCCGCCGCGCCCACCCCGCGACGGCGGCGTCCGGCCCCACCCGGGCCCGGGAGCCTCCCGACCACGCGGTGGCCCGCTCCCGCGGGACGGGGAGCGGGCACGGTCGCGAACCCCGGTCCGACCCGGGGATTCGGGCCGCCCAGGACGATTCGCCCGGCTCTCGCCGCCCCTCGGAGAGGCGTCAGGAGAGGAGTCGGCCGGTGCCTGCTCCCCATCGGCGGGACGCCTGGCCGGCCGGGTCACACGGGCACTGTTTCACACCGGCACAGCGCCACGCGCTCCCGTCCGGGCGACACCCAGCGGCAGCCGGGGGCGCCACCGGTGCAGGGCGGCGTCGTCCCGCGCCGGGGCGGGCTCCGGAGCGGCGGCGGGCCACGACCCGTCGGCGGCGGCGTCGATCAGGCCCAGGACGGCCCGGGCGACGGTCTGCGGGCGCTCGATCTGCGCGACGTGGCCGACGTCGGGCAGTCGCAGCAGGCGCCCGGCGGGCAGGGCGGCCGCGGTCCGCGACGCGCGGTCCACCCCGACGAGGCGGTCGAGCTCACCCCACACGACCAGCGACGGGACGGTGACCCGCGCGGCCGCCGCCCACAGCGAGCGCGGCGAGGGCGAGAGCCAGGTGCCGAGGAGCCCGAGGAAGGAGTGGTGCAGGGCCTCGGGGGCCCAGGCGAGCGCGGCCCGCTCCTCGGCCTCCTGCGCGGCCATCGCGAAGGCGCGGTCGCCGACACGACGCGGGTCGGCGTGGCACAGCGCCATCGTGCACGCGAGGCGCTCGCGCGGCGTGCGTGCGTCCTGCTCCGCCCGGGCACCGGCGCCCAGATAGGGCAGCAGGGCCAGCGCCGCGCGCCGCCCGCCGAGACGGGAGGGCAGCGGCCGCAGGTCCGGCATCGCGGGGCTGACCAGGGTGAGTGTGCGCACGAGGTCGGGGCGCACCGCGGCCGTGAGCAGTGACACCGCCCCGCCGAGGGAGTTGCCGAGCAGGTGGACCGGGCCGGTGCCCTGGCGCCGCAGGTCGTCGAGGTACTCCGTGAGCGTCGCGGCGTGGGCGGCGGGCCGGTAGTCGCCGGACGCCGGGGGCGGCGTGCGGCCGAAGCCGGGCAGGTCGACGGCGAGGCCGCGGCAACGGCCGGACAGCGCGCCGGCGAGCTCGGTCCAGTTGTTCGACGAGCCGCCGAGACCGTGCACGTACACGGCGGTCTCGCCGGCCGGGCCGGGCGTCTCGCGCAGGTGGACGGCGGCGTCGCCGACGGTCACCTCACGGCCCGGCCAGTACGGCGTCGGGTCGGCGGCCGTCCCCGTCGGCCCGAGTGCCGTCGCGGGCGCCAGTGGGGGCGCCGGGGTGGCGGGCGAGGAGAAGACGTCGTCGCGGCGTACGGACCGGAACAGACCGGTGGAGGGCACGGGGCGGCGAACGATCACGGGCACCATGATGCGGTGTCTCGCGGATGACGTCACGGTGACCTCCGGCTGAACGCACGGCATCAGCGACCGTTGTCGACGACGCGGGCGTGGCGGCGCCCGCAGGGATGTCACCCGGTGAGTAGGGTCGTGCGTTCGAGGCGGCCGAGACCGGTGCCGCCGGTCGAGCTGGAGCGGGGGCGGGGGCATGAGCGGGCAGGCGCGACTTCCGGACAACCCCGGTATCGCCGCGGGCCGCCCGCGCATGACGCGGTCCGCGCGCCGCGCGCAGCTGCTCGAAGCCGCGCGCGAGGTGTTCGGCAGCCGGGGCTACCACGCCGCGGCGATGGACGAGATCGCCGAGCGGGCGGGCGTCAGCAAGCCGGTGCTCTACCAGCACTTCCCCGGCAAGCTCGACCTCTACCGCGCGCTCGTGCAGGGCGCCGCGGACGACATGGTGCGCACCGTGCGCGCGGCCATCCGCTCGACCACCGACAACAAGGCGCGCGTGCAGGCCACGATCCAGGCCTACTTCGACGTCGTGTCGTCGCGCGACGGTGCCATGCGCCTGGTGTTCGAGACCGACACGCGCGCGACGCCGGAGATCGCCGGGCTCGTCGACCGCGCCACGTCGGACTGCATCGACGCGGTGACCGAGGCCGTCACCACCGACGCGGGCCTCGAGCCGGAGCGGGCACGCCTGCTGGCCGTGGGCCTGGTGGGCCTGTCGACCACGGCGGCACGCTACTGGCTCGACGCCGAGTCGCCACCGCGCGAGGACGCGATCACGCTGATGTCCCAGCTCGCGTGGCGCGGCATCGGCGGTTTCCCCCGCCAGGAGGGATAGGGGTGGGCGCCGGGGCGCTGAGACCCCGGCGCCCGACACATCCCTAGCTGCCGACCCCGAAGCCCACGCGGCGGCCCTCCTGGGGCGCGATCTCCACGTAGGCGATGCGCGCGGCGGGGACGACGTACCGGCGGCCCTTGTCGTCGGAGAGCACGAGCGTGCCGCCGCTCGAGGCCAGCGCCTCGTCGACGAGCCCCTGCACCTCGTCGGGCGTCTGGTCGCTCGCGACCACCAGCTCGCGTGGGCTCTCCGCCACGCCGATCTTGACCTCCACGCGTTCCTCCGCTCGGCCCGGTGCTTGTGCCCGCGCGAGGCTAGTCGACCGTGCGGCGCGGGGTCGGCCTCACAGCCCGAGCGCCGCCAACCGCTTGGTGTGACGCGACTTCAGCGCCTTGAAGACCGCGGCCCGCGACGTGCCCCCGAGCAGCGCCGACGCGGCCTGCGGGTGCGCGTCGAGGACCTCGGCGGCCGCGGCGAGGGTCTCGCCCAGCAGCCGGCGGCCCCACATCGCGAGGCGGCCGCGCGTCTGCTCGTCGACGGCGATCTCGCGGACGGCCCGCTCGGCGAACGCGTCGAAGCCGCTCTCCCCACCGGCCTCCCGCCCCGCGTCGGGACCGCGCAGGAGCTCGCCGTCGGGGGCGCCCTCCGACTCCTTCGTGGCCGCCGTTCCGGTGGCCGCCACCAGGTCGACCGCCAGGGTGCGCCCGACGTACGCGCCGACGAGCGCCTCGCCCCACTCGCGGGACGCGGTGCGGGCCGCGAAGGAGTCGAGCACCGGCGCGAACGGGGCCATCGACGTGACGAGGTCCACACCACGCTCCTCGAGGTGGGCGCGGATCCGCTCGACGTGCGCCATCTCCACCGCCGCGAGCGCGGCCATCTCGGCGCGCCCGGCGATGTCCGGGGCGAGCGCGGCGTCGGCCGCGAGCCTGGTGAAGGCCGTCAGGGCGCCGTACGCGACCGCGCCGAGCAGATCGACGGTCGGCGCACCGGGGTCGGAGCCAGGGTCGGTCACGGCCGACCACCCTAGGGGCTGCGCACGACCCCGGCGGTGACACGGCGGTCGCGGGTCGACCGGTACCATGACGTCGTCCCGCGGTGGCATGCACCGTCGCCGACCGTCCCGGTCGCCGTCGTGCGCCGTGGAACGCACCCGAGCGTGCGGGCGCCTCTGCCGGCTCTCCCGCGTCCGGTGACGTGGGGCCGCGCTCCGACGAGGGAGCGGGCTCCGGCATCAACCGTGCATCGTCGCCGACCCTGGACGTGGTCGAGCAGCTAGCAAGCCTCGCGCGCGAGACGCGAGAGAGGCAGACCCCTGACCATCGTCACCGACACCCGTTCCGGTCCCGACTCCGGCCCGGACCCCGAGCCCGTCGCCGAGCCGCTCCAGGCCGGCGCCCCCGTCGCCGAGGACTCCCCCACCTTCGCCGAGCTCGGCGTCGACCCCGCCATCGTCGGCGCGCTGCAGAAGGTGGGCATCGAGCGCACCTTCGCCATCCAGGAGCTGACCCTGCCGTTGGCGCTGGCCGGCGAGGACGTCATCGGCCAGGCCCGCACGGGCACCGGCAAGACCCTCGGCTTCGGCGTCCCGCTGCTGCAGCGGCTCGGCGCGCCGGGCGACGGCACGCCGAAGGCGCTCGTCGTCGTCCCGACCCGCGAGCTCTGCGTGCAGGTCGCCAAGGACATCGAGGGCGCGGCCGCCGACCTCGGCACCCGCGTCGCCTCGATCTACGGCGGTCGCCCCTACGAGCCGCAGATCGCGGCGCTGCAGCGCGGCGTCGACTTCGTGGTCGGGACGCCGGGCCGGCTGCTCGACCTGGCCCAGCAGGGCCACCTCGTGCTGGCCAAGGTCGGCGGCCTCGTGCTCGACGAGGCCGACGAGATGCTCGACCTGGGCTTCCTGCCCGACGTCGAGCGCATCCTCGGCATGCTGCCCGAGCGCCGCCAGACCATGCTGTTCTCGGCCACGATGCCGGGGCCGATCATCACGCTGGCCCGCACGTTCCTGACACAGCCCACGCACATCCGCGCCGAGCAGGTCGACGCCAGCGCGATCGGCGAGAAGACCGCGCAGTTCGTGTACCGCGCCCACGCACTCGACAAGATCGAGCTGCTGGCCCGCACCCTCCAGGCCACCGACCGCGGCCCGACGATGGTGTTCACCCGCACCAAGCGCACTGCGAGCAAGGTCTCCGAGGAGCTCGCCGAGCGCGGCTTCGCCGTCGGCGCGGTCCACGGCGACCTCGGTCAGGGCGCCCGCGAGCACGCGCTGCGCGCCTTCCGCGAGGGACGCATCGACGTGCTGGTCTGCACCGACGTCGCCGCCCGCGGCATCGACGTCACCGGCGTCACGCACGTCATCAACTACCAGTGCCCGGACGACGCCAAGACCTACATCCACCGCATCGGCCGCACCGGCCGCGCGGGGCGCACCGGCGTGGCGGTCACGCTCGTCGACTGGGACGATCTGCCGAAATGGAAGATGATCTCCGACGACCTGGGCCTCGGTGCCCCGGAGCCACCGGAGACCTATTCCAGCTCGCCGCACCTCTTCGCCGACCTCGGCATCCCCGAGGGCGCCACCGGGCGCATCGCCCGGCGGCGCCGCCCGGCCGAGGAGGAAGCCGAGGACGGCCCCAAGCGCGACAGTGGCCGGGACCGGTCGCGAGGTCGCTCGCGGGGTGGCCGCAACGGGTCCGCCGAGGGCGCCGCTGAGAACGCCGACAAGAGTGCCGACGAGGCCGCCGACGGCGAGAGCGACGAGAGCTCCGGGCGCAAGCGCCGCTCGCGCTCGCGCACCCGGCGGCGCAACGGCGAGGTCGTGTCCGGGCCGGAGGGCGCCGAGTCCTCCGAATCGTCCCCCGAGTCCACCTCCGAGTCCACCTCCGAGTCCACCTCCGAGTCCACCTCCGGGAGCACCGACGCCGACGCCGAGCGCCACGAGGAGGCCTCCGGGGAGTCGGCCGGCGAGTCCTCCGAGAACGGCGGCCGCCGTCGCCGTCGCCGTCGCGGCGGTCGTGGGTCCGGCGCGTCGCGCGGTGCGGACACCAGCGCCGACACCAGCGCCGACGCGGCGTCCACGACCGGGTAGTTTCCGGGCGGTGAGCTCGCCGACGTCGGCGCGCCCGTCCGGGTCCCCGCATCCGAGCAGGGACCCGCACGGGGCTCCCGACCGTCCGCCCCACCGCCGGCTGCCGCGCCCGGAGCGCCGCAGCCGCGGCGATCTCGTCGCGATCGCGATGCTCGCGGTGGCCGCGGTGGTGGGCACGCTGCTCGTCCTCGCGTCCGGGGACGCGCAAGACACCGAGCTGCAGGTCGCCGCCCCCCCGTTGCAGCCGGGTGCCGAGGGTCCGGTGCCCACCGCGCTGACCGAGGCGTGGCGGGCCGAGAGCCCGGCCACCCCGGCGCCGCTGGCCGTGGGGCCGGCCGTGGTCACCGGCGGGCCGGACGGGGTCGTCGGCCACGACCCGGTCACGGGTCGGGAGGCGTGGCGCTACGCGCGGCCGGAGTCCCCGTGCACCGTCGGCACCGGCTTCGGCGACGTCCTCGCGGTGTACCGCACCGACGGGGCGCTGGGCACCTGGTGCTCCGACGTCGCCGCCCTCGAGCCCGACACCGGCGCCCGCGGCCCGTCCCGCAACGCCGACCTGCGCGAGGGCACCCGGCTGCTCGCCGACCGCGACCACGTCACGGGCACCGGCGCCGACCACGTCGAGACCTGGCGCTCCGACCTCGTGCTCACCACCGAGGTGGGCCGGATCCCGACGCCGGTGCAGCCGCCCGACGCCCAGCCCCGCGCCGACTGCACCAACGGCTCGATCGCCGTCGGCGGCGGCACGATCGGGATGATCCAGCGTTGCCCCGGCGACGACTCCGACCGCCTCACCGTCCTCGACGCCGACCCGCAGAGCTCGGAGGAGCCCGAGGAGCGCTCGAGCACGCTGCTGGGCGTGCGCGGCGCCCGGCTCGTGGCGCTGACCGACCAGCGGGCCGCCTGGGCCGCGCCGGACGGGACGCTGCACGTCGTCGGCACCTCGTCCGACGCCGAGACGATCGTCCCGGAGACCGTCTTCCCACTGGGCCCCGCGGCCGGCCCCACCACCGACCCGCCCGACCTCGCGGCCACCGTCCGCCCCGTCGGGCCGGTGCTGCTGTGGTGGACGGGCCGGGCGACCGTCGGCCTCGACGCGGGCGACCTGCGGCCCCGCTGGACGGTCCAGGGGACGCTCGGCGCCGGCGCGGCGTGGCCCGGGACCGCTCCGGCCGCCGTCGCGCTCGTGCCGGTGCCCGACGGCCTCGCCGTCCTGGACGCGGCCACCGGCGCCCCCCGCGGGGCCACCGTGCCGGTGGCGCGCGACCTCGCGCCCGGCACCCCGGTCGCGGTCGCCGCGACGGGCACCACGCTGGTCGAGCTGCGCGGCTCGACCGTGGTGGCCCTCCGTCCGCCGGGGTGAGCCGCGACCTTCCGCACACGCCCGGATCCAGGCCGGATACGGCAGACTGACCGAGGTGGCCCGCCCCGAGACCCCCGGCACCGCCGCTGATCACGACGGTGGCTCGTCGGGCGGCGCGGGGCCGCGGCCACCCGACGCCACCCCGGCGGCCGTCCCCGCCGGTCGGGGCGAGGCGCAGCGCCACCCCCACGCCGCCCACCCGGTGACGATCTCGTCGTCGCTCGGGCCGCTCGCCGGGCTGCGCGCCGACGCCGACGAGGCGGCCTCGGTGGGCGGACCGCCCGCCACGGCCCTGCTGCTGCCCGGGTACTCGGGCTCGAAGGAGGACTTCGCGCCGCTGATCGACCCGATCGCCGCGGCCGGGATCGGCGTGCTGGCGCTCGACCTGCCCGGGCAGTACGAGTCGCCGGGCCCCGACAGCGAGACCGAGTACCGTCCCGCCGCCCTCGGGCCGGTGGTCGCCGAGATCGTCACCGCGGAGGCCGAGGACGGACGCCGGGTGCTGCTGCTCGGGCACTCCTACGGCGGCCTCGTCGCCCGCGCCGCCGTCCTCGCCGGCGCTCCGGTCCGCGGCCTGACGCTCATGGACTCCGGCCCCGGGGAGCTGCCCATGGGCCGACGGCGCACCGACCTCGACGTGCTCGAGCCCGTGCTGCGCCGCCGCGGCGTCGAGGAGGTGATCGCCCTGCGCGACGCCTCGGGTCAGTGGTCGTCGACCCACCCGCACGTCGTCGAGCTGCTGCGCGAGCGCCTGCGCCGGTCCACCGTCGCCGGCCTGCTGGGGATGGGCGACGCGCTGCGCTCCGAGGACGACCGCACCGCCGAGCTCGTCGCCGCCGTGCGCGCGCGGCGGGTGCCGTGCCTGGTCGTCTGCGGCATCGACGACGACGCCTGGCCGGTGAGCATGCAGCGCACGATGGCCGACCGGCTCGAGGCGGAGTTCGCCGCGGTACCGCACGCCGCGCACGCGCCCAACGTCGAGAACCCGGCGGCGCTGCTCGACGTCCTCGTCCCCACGTGGCGGACCTGGCTGCGGGACGACATCCTCGGCTAGTGGGACGGCCGGTGGGAGACGACGGGTACTTCGGTCCGGGGAGCGTGACCTGGCGGGTGCTCGCCGACCCGGCCGCCGGCGTGGGCGGGGTGTCCGCGCTGTTCCTGCAGGCCCTGCACCCGCTGGCCATGGCCGGGGTCTCGGAGCACTCGGACTTCGACACCGCTTTCTGGCCCCGGCTGCAGCGCACCGCCGAGTACGTGATGACGGTGACGTTCGCCTCGCGCGACGCCGTCGACGCCGCCGCGGCCCGGGTGCGCCGCGCCCACGAGTTCGTCCGGGGCACCGACCCCGTCACCGGGCGGTCCTACTCGGCGGGCGACGAGGAGCTGCTGCGCTGGGTGCACGTCACCGAGGTGAGCTCGTTCCTCGAGGCGGTGCGCCGCGCCGGGGCGGCGATCAGCGACGCCGAGGCGGACGCGTTCTACCGCGAGCAGGTCGTCGCCGCCCGGCTGCTGGGGGCGGGCGACGTCCCCGCGAGCCGTGCGGAGGTCGCCGACTACGTCGCCGAGGTCCGGCGCGACCTGCGCGCGTCGGCCACCAGCCGCGCCGCCTCCCTGCGCCTGCTCGTGCCGCCCATGTCGCTGCGCACCACGCTGACCACCCCGGCCCGCCCGGCGTGGACCGCGGTCGCCGCGCTGGGCTTCGCGCTCCAGCCGCGCTGGGCGCGCCGGCTGCACGGGGTCCCGGCCGTGCCGACCACCGACCTCGGCGCGACCCTCACCCTGCGTGCCCTGCGCACCGCCGTCCTCGCCCTGCCCGAGCACTGGCGTCACGGGCCGCTCGCCCGCGAGGCCCTGGCGCGCGAGCGCGAGCACGCGTCCTGAGCGGGCGTGGTTCGCAGCGAACGTGCTGTTCGCTGCTTCTAGGCGCGCAAAGTCCCCGTTCGATCCGGCGGCTCAGCGCCACCAGACGAGCGCGAGCACCAGGAAGAGGATCACCGGCACCGAGGCGGCCGCGACGAGGGCCACGACCGGCGAGGTGCGGCGGTGGGCGGCGACGGCCGTACCGGCGACCGCCGCGGCGGCGCCGACGAGGTGCCCGATCACGGTGTCCGCGCCCGGCCCCGGTCCGCCGAGGAACCACGGTGCCACGACGACGACCACCGCGAGCACGACGAGCCCGCCCGCGAGCACCCGGGCCAGCGCGACCAGGCGCCGCCGGGTGCCGACGAGACGCTCGGGAGGGTCGGGTCGGCGGGCGAACGAGCCCGTGGCGAACCCGCCCGGGGGCGTCGGGCGCCCGGCGCCGCGCGAGCGCTCCCGGCGCGTCGCGGCGCGGGGCACCCCGGCCGGCGAGGTCCAGCGCTCCGGCGACACCCAGGAGCCCGTCGACGTGACGCCGGGTACCTCGTCGCGGCCGCGCGGCGGGGTCGGCGCCTCGTGGGGCGACCACGAGCGGGGCGGCGTGGGCCCGGCGTCGCCAGCGTCGCCGGTGTCGCCGAGGTCGTCGGGCTCGCCCGGATCGGCGCGCTCGGCGGAGCTCACGGGGCCAGCCCCGACCACGCCGGCTCGGCCGGGGCCGCGGCGCGCCCCTCGGGGCAGTGGCGCCGGACCTCGCAGGCGCCGCAGCGCGGCCCGGGTGCGGGGGGGAAGAGGTCCTCGGCGCGCCGGGGATCCTCCTCGAACGCATCGGCCGCGGCGCCCAGGGCCACCGCGGTGGACTCGGCACGCTCGCGGTGGGCCGCGAGCCCGGCCTCGTCGTGGTCGGCGGCCGCGACGGTGCCGCTCGGCAGGTGGTGCAGCTCGACGCGACGGCACGGGCGCCGCAGCGTGCGCCGGGCCGCGAGCGCGTAGAGCGCCAGCGCGGGCGAGCCGCGGGCGTCGTCGGCGTCGGGGACGTGGCGGCCGGTCTTGTAGTCGACGACGACCACCTCGTCCCCACGGAGGTCGAGGCGGTCGGCGCGCCCCTCGGCCACCATGGCGCCGGCCGGGGCCGACAGCCAGCGCTCCAGCCCCACGACCTCGCCCATCGGCTCCGGGGCCTCCGGGACGGCGTGGCGCTCGACGTAGTCGGCCACCCAGGTGCGGGCGCGCTCGCGGTGGACGGCGGCCTGGTCGTCGTCGCGGAAGCCCTCCGACGACCAGCGGTGGTCGACCTCGACCGCGGCGCGGGCGCCACTGCGCCGGGCCGGCGGCTCGCCGAACACCGCGTGCAGCGCGTTGTGCACCACCGCGCCGAGCGTGCTCGCCGCCCGCGCACCACCCCGCGGCACTGCCGGGCGGTCGAGGTAGGTCAGGCGATACCGGCGTCGGCAGTCCTCCCACGTGGCGAGACGCGACGGGGTCACGCGGACCAGGCGGGCGGGCATGCCGTCCAGACCCAGCTGCATGCTCATCGCCTCCACCCTAGGGGCCGGGCCGAGCTCAGCCCGCGAGCACCTCGACGCCCGTCGCGCGCCCGACGATCTTCGCGAGCTCCGCCGGCGCGGTCGTCTCGACGGCGATCGGCGTCGTCTTGTTGGCGCCGTGGTAGTCGCTCGAGCCGGTGACCAGCAGACCCTCCTCGGCCGCCAGCGCGCGCAGGGCCGCGCGGTCCTCCGGGGCGTGGTCGGGATGGTCGACCTCGACGCCGTCGAGGCCCGCGGCCGCCAGGTCGCGGATCACCGAGGCATCGACGCACGGTCCCCGGCGGCGGGCGAAGGCGTGCGCGAAGACAGCGACCCCGCCCGCCGCCTTGACCAGGGCGATCGCCGTCGCGATCGGCGTGTTGTCCTTCTCGACGTAGTACGGGCCGTCCTTGCGCAGCAGCTCCTCGAACGCCTCCGGCACCGAGCCCACGACCCCGGCCTCGACGAGCGCCTGCCCGATGTGCGGCCGGCCGGCCGGCGAGTCGCCCGGCAACCGCGCCACCAGCGCCTCGCCGTCGATCGGCAGACCGCCCGCCGCCATCCGGTCCCCCATCGCCCGCACCCGCTCGCGCCGCGAGCCCCGCACCCGCTCCTGCTCGGCGACGATGTCCGGGTGGTCCGGCCGGAACAGGTAGCCGAGCAGGTGCGCGGTGACCGTGCCGCCCCGCCCGTCCGCGCTGTCGGCGGAGAACTCCGCGCCGCGCAGCAGCGTCAGACCACGCGGCCGGGCCGCGGCGGCCTCCGCCCAGCCCGCGGTGGTGTCGTGGTCGGTCAGCGCCAGCACCGTGACGCCCGCGGCGACGGCCGTCGCGACGAGCTCGGCCGGGCTCTCGGTGCCGTCGGAGACCGTGGAGTGGGTGTGGAGGTCGATCGTCACGAGGCGGGTGTCAGCGCCGACGGGCCCGGGCACCGCCGAAACCGCTCCCCGGCAGCGTGTACGAGCGGGTCTGGCGCTTGTCGCCGAACACGAGCTCGGAGATCGCCTCGTAGACCTCCTCGGGGTCCGGGAGGAAGTCGATGCGGTTGAGCGCCTGGATCTGACCGGCGGACTCGATGACCATCGTCCCGTAGCCGAGCATGCGGCCGCTGAGGGTGCGCTCGAACGTCAGGTCGGTGACCTTGGTCAGCGGCATCATGCCGACCTGGTGGGTGAAGATCCCCTTGGTGAGCATCACGCGCTTGTCGGTGACGACGACCTTCTCGACCCACCACTCGCTGACCTTGTAGCTGGTCTTGAGCAGCACGAGCAGCGCGCCGTACCAGAACAGGTTGTCCAGCACGACGTTCTGCGGCAGGAACGCCGCCCCGAGCGCGAGCAGGACGAACAGGACGACGGCCTGCAGCACCTCGCTGACGATGACCGCCCAGTGGCGCCGGAAACGGATCACCCGCCGCTCGGTGGGCAGGACGTACTCGTCGACCTCGCGGGGTGCCAGCACGTCGGGACCTCCGGACCTAGAACAGCGCGCGGATGAATTCCACCACCGATGCCGCCGCATCGCCCAGGATCGTGAGGATGCTGAGCACCAGATCCGCCGAGCCCTGGGGTTGGGAGATGACGAAGAAGAGCGCGAACGCGACGCCCGCGATGATGCCGATCTTCTTCGCGTTCACCAGGTGTCCCTCGCGATGGTCGTCGCTGTGTCGTGGGCAGTATGGATCGTCCGAGCCGAGACGGTCATCCGACGTCCCGGGTGATACTAGTGTGATCTCGTGTGACGATGGGTGATCCCCGTGCCGACCCGGGCGCGTCGCCCACCGACCCGCCCCCCGACGCCATCCCCCGGTCCGGCGACGTCCTGTGCGTCGGGGGGATCGTCACCGATCCGCGCGGCCGTCTCCTGCTGATCCGCCGCGCCCACGACCCCGAGGCCGGGCGCTGGTCGCTGCCGGGCGGGAGGGTCGAGCCGGACGAGTCCGTGCGCGAGGCCACGGCACGCGAGGTCGCCGAGGAGACCGGACTCGACGTGGTCGTCGGCGAGGAGGTCGGGCAGGTGCGCCGGCCCGCGCCGGACGGGCGCACGTTCGCGATCCACGACTTCCGCTGCCGGCTGTCCGACGAGTGCGACGCCGCGGCCGAGCCCCGGGCGGGCGACGACGCCGCCGACGCGCGGTGGGTCGACGGCGCCGCCTACGCCGCGCTCGATGCGGACGGCGAGCTCGTCACCGGGCTCACCGTCGCGCTGCGCGGCTGGGACTGCCTGCCGCGGCACGCTGCGCCGGAGATCGGCCGACGATCGGTAGGTGGCGCGAGGGAGGAGCGCTGACTGCCGCATCTCTCGGCGCGACTCCTTGGCGTGACTCCTTGGCGCGACTCCTTGGCGCGAGGGATCAGTCCCGCTGCGGGACGGGGCGGCGGGGCTGCTCGGCCTCGGCCAGGGTCTCGGCGGAAGGGGCGCCGTCGGTGCCCGGCCCGGCGGGACGCTTGGGCACCATCACCTTGCGGCGGTAGATGCACACGACGACGCCGTCCTGGTTGTAGCCGATCGTCTCGACCTGGACGACGCCGCGGTCGTTCTTCGACGACGACTCCTTCTTGTCCAGCACCGTGGACTCGCCGTAGATCGTGTCGCCGTGGAACACCGGCTTGACGTGGCGCAGCGACTCGACCTCGAGGTTCGCGATCGCCTTGCCCGACACGTCGGCGACCGACATCCCGAGCAGCAGCGAGTAGACGTAGTTCCCGACGACGACGTTGCGTCCCTGCTGGGTGCCCTCGGCGTAGTGGGAGTCGAGGTGCAGCGGGTGGTGGTTCATCGTGATCAGGCAGAAGAGGTGGTCGTCGTACTCCGTGACCGTCTTGCCCGGCCAGTGCTTGTACGTCGCTCCGACCTCGAACTCCTCGAAGTACCGGCCGAACTGCACGGGAACGCCTCCTGAACGTCGGTGGTCGCGACGTCGGCGCTCCCGAGACGTGTGACTCCTCGTTCCGACAGCGCCGACGGCGGTCGTTAGGATGGCGGATCGTCCGAGGTCGTGTCGCGCGAGGCCAGGGAGGTGAGACGTGGACGACTCCTGCACCAGGGCCGACGCCCTGCCCCCGAGTACGGGCCGCGTCCCCTGTCCGGTGACGACCGCGCGCTGAGCGCCCGCGGGTTCTCCGGGAGGGACGCGGTGGCGCCTGCCAGCACGGTGCCAACAGCCCCCGTCACACCGTCCGGTCCCCGGAGGTCGCCATGCCTTCCCTGCCCACGCTGCGCAACGCCGGATCCCGCGTGATTCGCCCGGGCCGTCCCCGCGCGCAGGAGACACGGGTGCCGCGCGTGCCGCTCGCGGCGTTCGTCGTCGACTGCGCGGTGTACGTCGACGGCAAGCGCCTCGAGGGCCGCTGGAACCACCGCGACGCCATCGCGGAGGTCCGCCGCCGCGAAGAGGGCTTCGTGTGGATCGGGCTGCACGAGCCCGACGCCGAGCAGATCCAGGACATCGCCGAGGTGTTCGGGCTGCACCCGCTGGCGGTCGAGGACGCCGTGCACGCCCACCAGCGCCCGAAGATGGAGCGCTACAGCGGGGCGAACGCCTCGGGGTGCGCCGACGACATGCTGTTCTCGGTGTTCAAGACCATGCGGTACGTCGCGCACGCGTCGCCGACCACCGCCAACGAGATCGTCGAGTCCGGCGAGCTCATGGTCTTCCTCGGCAAGGACTTCGTCGTCACCGTGCGGCACGGCCAGCACTCCGGGCTGCGTCGCGTGCGCCACCTGCTCGAGGCCGATCCCGAGCACCTCGCCCAGGGACCCGCGGTCGTGCTGCACGCCGTCGCCGACCACATCGTCGACGCCTACCTCGAGGTCGCCCACGGCGTGGAGGGCGACATCGACACCATGGAGACCGAGGTCTTCGCGCCCTACAGCGAGGTCGGCGCCGAGCAGATCTACCTGATGAAGCGCGAGGTGCTCGAGCTGCGGCGTGCGGTGACCCCGCTCGTCCCGCCGATGCGCCGGCTGACCGAGGGCTACTCGCCGCTCGTGCCCTCGGAGGTGCGCAGCTACTTCCGCGACGTCGACGACCACCTCGCGACGGTGGCCGAGCGCGTCGCCTCGTTCGACGAGCTGCTCACGACGCTCGTCGACGCCGTGCTCGCCAAGATCACGCTGCGCCAGAACAACGACATGCGCAAGATCACCGCCTACGCCGCGCTGCTTGCGGTGCCGACCATGCTCGCCGGCATCTACGGCATGAACTTCGACTACATGCCCGAGCTGCACTGGGAGTTCGGCTACCCGGCCGCGATCCTCGTGATCCTCACGATCTGCGCCGTCCTCTGGCGGACGTTCCGCAAGAACCGCTGGCTGTAACGGGAATCCGGACAGAACGTAGGAGTCGGCCGCCGGTAGATGATCGCCGTACCCCGAGGAGATTGCCACGCCGCCGTCGTCGGTCTGCGAGGGTCCCGTGCTGGTCTCGCTGTCCGCCGACCTGCTCGGGTCCGAGTGCGCACCGCTCGTGTGTGTGAGCGGGCAACCCGGCGTCGCGGACCTCCCCACGGATCTGCGCGCCGCGGCAGACTGATGTGAGCGTGTGTCGGCACGCGCGAGACCCATCCGTCGGTGCCCATCGCGAGGTTGCCGCCGACCGCCGCGATCGGACGATCACGACCTGACCGGCGCCGCCTCCGGGGAACGCCCACAGAGCGGAGCTGGGCCCACGGCCACGTCCCCTCGGCGTCGTCGTCGGCGACCTGCGCGCCGCGACTGATCGACGTGCGAGGTCCCGACACGGGATGCTCTCGGCGTGTCGCGCCAGCGAGACTGTGGCGATCCTGGCGTCACATGCCAGCGATGCCGCATCGCTCGCACGGAGGGGGTTCAGCCGTCGGTGCCCATCGCGAGCTTGCCGAGCATGTCGCGCGCCTTCTCGGCGTTGCGGGGCTGGCACAGGACGTCGTAGCGCCCGGCCACGAGCTGGCTCTGCGAGGTGAAGTCCCGCCGGCCGCGGGAGGCGCCGTAGGTGATGGCGCCGGAGACGACACCGAACACGATGCCGATGACGAGGCCGGTGAGGATCGCGCCGAGGCCGCCGATACCGCCGGCGGGCGCGAGCAGCGAGAGCACCAGGCCGACGAACAGGCCCAGCCAGGCGCCGGACGCGGCGCCCGTGGCGAGCACGCGGCCCCAGGTCAGACGGCCGATGACGCGCTCGACGAGCATGAGGTCGACGCCGACGATGGTGACGTCGGCGACGGGGAACTCATTGTCGGCGAGGTGGTCGACCGCGCGCTGGGCCTCCTCGTACTTCGCGTAGGAGCCCACTGGCCAGCCCGACGGCGGCTCGGGGAGGTTGGGCAGCCCCGGCTGGGCGCCCGGGCGGTTCCCGGTGAACGGCGCAGTCACGACGATCCCTCGCTGTCCTCGTACGGTCCTTCGATCAGCTCAACGCCGCGAGCGACCCAGGAGTGCCCGAGCCGGTCGGCGGTGTGACGAAGGACGGTACCGCTGTCAGCGCAGCTTGTAGTCCTTGAGCAGGCCGCGGCTGATGATCGTCTTCTGGATCTCCGAGGTGCCCTCGCCGATGAGCAGGAACGGCGCCTCGCGCATGAGGCGCTCGATCTCGTACTCCTTCGAGTAGCCGTAGCCGCCGTGGATGCGGAACGACTCCTCGGTGACCTCCTTGCAGTACTCGGAGGCGATCATCTTGGCCATCCCGGCCTCGACGTCGTTGCGCTCGCCGCGGTCCTTGAGCCGGGCGGCGTTGACCATCATGTGGTGCGCCGCCTCGACCTTGGTGGCCATCTCGGCGAGCTTGAACGAGATCGCCTGGTGCTGCGCGATCGGCTTGCCGAACGTGGAGCGCTGCTGGGCGTAGGAGATGCCGAGCTCGAAGGCGCGGATCGCGATGCCGCAGGCGCGGGCGGCGACGTTGACGCGCCCGACCTCGACGCCGTCCATCATCTGCGCGAAGCCCTTGCCGGGCGCCGCGCCGAGCACCTGCGAGCGCGGGATGCGGAAGCCGTCGAACACCATCTCGGTGGTGTCGACGCCCTTGTAGCCCATCTTGTCGATCTTGCCGGGAATGCTGAGACCCTCGGCGACCTTGCCGAAGCCCCGCTCCTTGTCGACGAGGATCGTCGTCAGGTTCTGGTAGGGCTTCTCGGCGCCCTCGTCGGTCTTGACCAGCACCGCCGACAGGTTCGACGAGCCGCCGTTGGTCAGCCACATCTTGGCGCCGTTGACCACGTAGTCAGCCTCAGGTCCGGGGCCGTCGGCCTTCGCGCTGGTCTTGATCGCGGCCACGTCGGAGCCGAGATCGGGCTCGGACATCGAGAACGAGCCGGTGATCTCGCCGGTCGCCATCTTCGGCAGGTAGTGCGCCTTCTGCTCCGGCGTCCCGTGCTGGCGCAGCATGTAGGCCACGATGAAGTGGGTGTTGATGACGCCCGAGACGCTCATCCACCCGCGGGCGATCTGCTCCACCACCAGCGCGTAGGTCAGCAGCGACTCGCCCAGACCGTCGAACTCCTCCGGGATCATGAGCCCGAACAGGCCCATCTCCTTCATCCCGTCGACGATGTCCTGCGGGTAGACGTCGTCGTGCTCGAGCTGCTGCGCGTGCGGGATGATCTCCTTGTCCACGAAGTCGCGGACGGTGGAGAGGATCTCGGACTGCACATCGGTCAGGCCGGCGGTCTGGGCGAGGCGTGCCATGCGTGGTGCTCCTGCTGTCCTAGAAGTTACCGACGAGTATCGGGTCAGCTCTCCGGAGGCGTCCAGCGCTCGCCGCGGGTCATGCCGGCGGCACGCCCCTTGCCCGCGATGACCAGCGCCATCTTGCGCGAGGCCTCGTCGATCATCTCGTCGCCGAGCATCGCGGAGCCCTTGGCGCCGCCGGCCTCCGAGGTGAACCACTCGTAGGCGTCGAGGATGTTCTCGGCGTGGTCGTAGTCCTCCTGCGACGGCGAGAACGTCTCGTTCGCGGCGTCGATCTGGCCGGGGTGCAGCACCCACTTGCCGTCGTAGCCCAGGGCCGCGGCGCGGTTCGCGACGCGGCGAAAGCCGTCGACGTCGCGGATCTGCAGGTAGGGGCCGTCGATGGCCTGCAGGTCGTTCGCCCGCGCCGCCATGAGGATCTGCATGAGGATGTAGTGGTAGGCGTCGCCCTCGGTGTAGCCGGGGGGCTGCTCGCCGACGACCAGCGACTTCATGTTGATCGAGGCCATGAAGTCGGCCGGGCCGAAGACGATCGTCTCCAGGCGCGGCGACGACTCGGCGATCGCGACGACGTTGTTGAGGCCGCGGGCGTTCTCGATCTGCGCCTCGATGCCGATGCGCCCGACCTCGTAGCCCATGGTCTTCTCGATCTGGGTGAGCAGGAAGTCCAGCGCGTGGACCTGCTCGGGGGTCTGCACCTTCGGCAGCATGATCGCGTCGAGATGGGCCCCGGCGCCCTCCACGACCTCGGTGACGTCGCGGTAGGTCCACTCGGTGGTCCAGTCGTTGACGCGCACGACGCGCGTCTTGCCCTCCCAGCCGCCCTCGTTGAGCGCCGCCACGATCGTCTTGCGGGCCTCGGGCTTCACCAGCGGGGCGCAGGCGTCCTCGAGGTCCAGGAAGATCTGGTCAGCGGGCAGGGTCCGGGCCTTGTCGATGAACTTCTGGCTCGACCCGGGCACCGCCAGACACGACCGGCGGGGGCGGTTCTCCACACTCACGAGCTGTTGACCTCCACGGCTGCAGGGCGACTCCGGTCCAGGACCGGCCGATGCTGGCACGCGATCCCGCGGCGCATCGACCGAGGTGGCGACCCTCTCAGAGGTGACTCGATCCAGCTCGGCACCCGATGGCGGTTAGCCTGCTGACGTGACTACCGCCATGGCCAGGGTGTTCGTGGCCCGCATGGTCGGGCTGCCCGTCCTGGGGCCGGACGGGGAGCGGATCGGGCGCGTGCGCGACGCGGTGTGCGCGGTGTCGGTCGGCCCGCGACCGCCCCGCGTGCTCGGCCTCGTCGTCATGGTGGGCTCGCGCCGGCGCATCTTCGTGCCGATGCTGCGGGTCACCGCCATCGACGCGGCCGCGGTCACGCTCGCCACCGGACAGGTCAACCTGCGGGCGTTCGCCCAGCGCCCGAACGAGGTGCTCGTCGTCGGCGAGATGCTCGACGCGCGGGTCCGGGTGGTCGACCACGACGCGGACGCGCAGGTCGTCGACGTGCTGATGGAGCACCAGCGCAGCCGCGACTGGCTCGTCACCCGCGTGGCCGTGCGGGAGCTGGTGGGACGCCTGGGCCGTCGTGGCCCGATCCAGGTGCTGCCGTGGCCGGCGATCTCCGGGCTCTCGCTCGACGAGACCGGGCAGGGCACCGAGCAGCTGTTGTCCACGTTCGAGGACATGCGCCCGGCCGACATCGCGCACGCTCTGATGGACCTGCCGCAGCGCCGTCGCCACGACGTCGCCGACGGCCTGGGCGACGAGCGCCTCGCCGACGTGCTCGAGGAGCTCCCGTCGTCCGAGCAGCAGAACCTGCTGCGCCACCTGTCCACCGAGCGCGCCGCCGACGTGCTCGAGGAGATGGATCCGGACGACGCCGCCGACCTGCTGGCCGACCTCCCCGGAGCCGAGTCCGAGGAGCTGCTCGGGCTGATGGAGCCCGAGGAGTCGGAGCCGGTTCGGCGCCTGCTGACGTACTCGTCGAACACCGCGGGCGGGCTCATGACGCCCGAGCCGATCGTGCTCCAGCCCGGCGCGACGATCGCCGAGGCGCTCGCCCACGTCCGCAACCCGGACATCACCCCGGCGCTGGCCTCGATGGTGTTCGTCTGCCGCCCGCCCACGGCCACGCCGACCGGGCGTTACCTCGGCTGCGTGCACTCCCAGCGGCTGCTGCGCGAAGCGCCCTCGGACCTCGTCGCCGGCGTCCTCGACTCCGAGCTCACGCGCATCGGGCCGGACGCGACGCTCGCCGAGGTCACCCGCTACTTCGCGACCTACAACCTCGTGTGCGGCCCGGTGATCGACGAGGCCGGGCACCTGGTCGGCGCGGTCACCGTCGACGACGTCCTCGACCACCTGCTCCCCGAGGACTGGCGCTCGCAGCCCGATCCCGAACCGACGCCGGCGGCGGCATCCTCCGCGCCCGCCCCGGTGACGGGAGGCGGCCGTGCCTGAGGCGACCTCCCGGCGGCGGCTCGACCAGCCCGCGGGCACCCGCCGCCTGCGCCTGACCGTCGACACCGAGTGGTTCGCGCGCGTCGCCGAGAGCCTCGCCCGCTTCCTCGGGACGGGCACGTTCCTGCTGTGGCAATCGGTCATCGTCGCGACCTGGATCGCGCTGAACGTCTTCGCGATCAGCCTGCGGTGGGACCCGTACCCGTTCATCCTGCTCAACCTGGCGTTCTCGACCCAGGCCGCCTACGCCGCGCCGCTGATCCTGCTCGCGCAGAACCGGCAGGACGACCGCGACCGCGTGTCCCTCGAGGAGGATCGCACGCGCGCCTCCCGCCTCTCGGCCGAGACCGAGTACCTCGCCCGCGAGCTGGCGTCGATGCGCCTGCAGCTCGGCGAGGTCGTCACCCGCGACTACCTGCGCGGCGAGCTCGAGCAGGACCGTGGCGTGCGGGACGGCACCCGCGACCCCGACCGCGCCGACAAGACCGACAAGGCGCTGGAGAAGGCCGTCGCCCGTGCCGTCGACCGGGCCGTGGCCCGCAACCTGGAGCAGGCGCTCGCGCGGGTGCTCGACCAGAGCCGGACCGGGACCTCGCCGGACCCGGATCCCCACCGCAACGGGCACTGACCCGAGCTGGGTGCACGCCGCGTGAAGCACGTGTGACCCCGGAGTGACGGGCGACGCTCCGCGGGCCCGCCGGTGCGCGGGAGGCGACACGTAGCATGGGGAGCAGCTGACGGGGCTCCGGTGCACGCTGGAGGGCCCGTCCCCGGTCCCGGCGCGGGGCGCCGACTCCCCGGGACCGACCTACGCCGAGAAGCCGAGAAGGGTCCGATGGCCGCAGCACCATCCGTCGACGCGATCCGGTCCGCCCTGGCCGGCGTCGAGGATCCCGAGATCCACAAGCCGATCACCGAGCTGGGCATGGTCAAGGACATCAACGTCCTCGACCACGGCAAGGTGGAGGTGGCCGTCTACCTGACCGTCGCCGGCTGCCCGATGAAGGAGACCATCACCCAGCGGGTCACCGACGCGGTGTCCGCGGTGTCCGGGGTCACGGCCGTGTCGGTCGAGCTCGACGTCATGAACGACGAGCAGCGCCGCGAGCTGCGCAAGACCGTGCGCGGCGACACCGACGAACCCGTCATCCCGTTCGCCCAGCCGGGATCGCTCACCCGCGTGTACGCGGTCGCGTCCGGCAAGGGCGGGGTCGGCAAGTCCTCGGTGACGGTCAACCTCGCCGCCGCGATGGCCGAGAAGGGCCTGTCGGTCGGCGTGGTCGACGCCGACATCTACGGCCACTCGGTGCCGCGCATGCTCGGCACGGAGGAACGGCCGACCAAGGTCGACGACATGATCCTGCCGCCGCAGAGCCACGGCGTGAAGGTCATCTCGATCGGCATGTTCACCCCGGGCAACACCCCGGTCGTCTGGCGCGGCCCGATGCTGCACCGCGCGCTGCAGCAGTTCCTCGCCGACGTCTTCTGGGGCGACCTCGACATCCTGCTGCTCGACCTGCCCCCGGGCACCGGCGACATCGCCATCTCGGTCGCGCAGCTGATCCCGAACGCCGAGCTGCTCGTGGTCACCACGCCGCAGCAGGCCGCGTCCGAGGTCGCCGAGCGCGCCGGCGCGATCTCCCTGCAGACCCGCCAGCGCCTCGCCGGCGTCGTCGAGAACATGTCGTGGATGGACATGCCCGACGGCTCCAAGCTCGACCTGTTCGGCTCGGGCGGCGGGCAGGTCGTCGCCGACTCGCTGGCCAAGTCCGTCGGCGGCAACGTCCCGCTCCTGGGGCAGATCCCGATCGACACCCGCCTGCGCGAGGGTGGCGACGCCGGCGTGCCGCTCGTGCTGAGCCGGCCCGAGTCGGCCGCCGGCGCCGCCCTGCGCGCCGTCGCCGAGAAGCTCTCCGTGCGCTCCCGCGGCCTCGCGGGGATGTCGCTGAACATCTCGCCGACCGGCCGGTAGAGGCTGCGCTCGCCCGGCCGCGCAGCCGGCGCCGTTGATGCAGCGAACGCGCCGTTCGCTGCTTCTTAGCGCGCAAAGTCCGCGTTCGCGCCCGCCGGACGCTCCGGCGTGCGATCGATCCCCCGAGCGAACGCGCTGTTCATACGCCTAGAAGCAGCGAACAGCGCGTTCGCTCCCCTTCCCCGGCCCTCAGCGCCAGCGCGCCCGGTAGGCGGCGCGCTGGGCCTTGGTGATCTGCGACGCGACCGCGGTCGACGCGCGCGACGCGGCCGGCCACGCAGCCGGGCGTCGCGATCCGCGAGGAGAGGCGGGACCAGAAGTCCTCCCAGCCGTAGGAGACCAGGGCGGAGTCGTGTACGAAGAAGACGAGAACACTGCGGGGTACGACCCTTCGAGCAGGACGCCGTACCGCGTTCTCGCAGCCGGCGTCACCGAGAGTTGGCGTGTCGGCGCCTCACCCCGCCCAGGGCGGCCATGGCGTTCACTCCTCGACGTCGTTCCCGGGTCAAGCCCGGGGGCACTCGCCCCGGTCGCCGATCGGCATGGTGCGCCGGGTCGACACGCGCCAGCCCGTTCCCGTGACCGTCAGGCCACCTGGAGCGACCGCCGCGACAGGCCCCACATGGTCCCGTCGATCGTCGTGGTCACCGGGCCCTCGGGGTCGGTGGCGGCGCCGAGGGTGACGAACAGCGGCACGAAGTGCTCGGCCGTCGGGTGCGCGTAGGGCATGCCCGGGGCGTCGCGGAAGCGGTGCAGGGTCTCCAGGTCGCCGCGGTCGAGGGCCTCGGCGGCCCAGGCGTCGAAGTCACCGGTCCAGCCCGGGGTGTCCTGCCCGGCGAGCATCTCGCGGGTGAGGAACGGCAGGCCGTGGGTCATGAACCCCGAGCCGATGACCAGCACGCCCTCGCTGCGCAGCTCACGCAGGCACGCGCCGACGGCGAGCAGGCGGTCCGGGTCCTCGGTCGGCAGGCTCATCTGCAGGACGGGCACGTCGCCCAGCGGGTACATGACCTTCAGTGGCACCCAGGCGCCGTGGTCGAGCCCGCGGCGCGACGTGTGGGCAGGCTGCCCGTCGGGCAGGGTCGCGGCCACGCGCTCGGCGAGCGCCGAGGCGTCGGGGGTCGTGTAGGTCATCCGGTAGAAGCGCTCGGCGAACCCGCCGAAGTCGTACACCAGCGGGGTGCCGACCTCGGGGCTCGAGAGCGTCAGCGGGGCCGACTCCCAGTGCGCCGAGACGATGAGGATCGCCTTCGGGGTCGGCAGCCGGTCGGCCCACTCGCCGAGGCGGGTCATCCACTCCGCGTCGTCGAACAGCGGCGGCGCGCCGTGGCTGACGTACAGCGCCGGCAGCGGGCCGTCCTCGGGCCTCCAGGGCGTGCGCAGTGCGGCGCGCTCACGGGCGGCCGGCTCGTAGGCGTCGAACGCCGCACCCGGGTGGGCGGTGGCGAACGGATCCATGGCGACTCCCCGGTCACAATTCGATCCTTCAACTCCCGACGGTACCTGACATAAGTTGAAGCATCAAGTAATGTGGGCGCCATGCACGAGGGGCCCTGGCTGGACGACGACGAGCAGCGCGCGTGGCGGCGCACCGCCGCGGTGATGACGCTCCTCCCCGCGGCGCTGGACGCGCAACTGCAGCGCGACGCCGGGCTGACCCAGTTCTCCTACCTCACGCTGGCCATGCTCTCCGAGACACCGGACCGCACGCTGCCCATGAGCGCGCTCGCGGCCACGGTCAACTCCTCGCTCTCCCGCCTCTCGCATGTCGTCGCGCGCCTGGAGCAGCAGGGCTGGGTGACGCGCGAGCCGTCGCCGGAGAGCGGGCGCGTCACGGTCGCACGGCTCACCGACGCGGGCATGGAGAAGGTCCGCCAGACCGCGCCGGGCCACGCCGCCGAGGTCCGCCGGCTCATCTTCGACGCGCTCGACGGCGAAGGCGTCGCGTCCCTGGCCTGCGTCACCGCGGCGATCCTCGGCCGCCTCGACCCCGCCGGGGGCCTGCGGGCGAACCCCCTCAGCCGCGAGGTCCCCCAGGAACCCGCCGACCGACCCGCCACGGGGTGATGTCGGCGGGCACGCCCTTCCCGCGGCGCCGGCTCAACGGGAACGTCGCGAACTGCCCGCCGTCCAGCAGCGCGCGGGTCGGGCTCGACACGCACACCTCGCCCGGCCCGGCCGCGTCGGTGATCCGGGCGGCGATGTTGACGTCGCGCCCGTAATAGTCCCCGCCGAGCTGCTGCGGGGTGCCGATGTGCACCCCCGCGCGCAGATGCAGGCGGTGCCCCTCGACGTCGAGCTCCCCCACCGCGTCGCGCGCGGCCAGCGCCACCTCCACGGCGTCCGCGACGCTCGGGTGCACGGCCATCAGCCCGTCCCCGAGTCGCTTGACCACGCGGCCGCGGCGGCGCACGAGCGGCTCCACCGCCGCACCGACGCGCCGCAGCGCGTGCACGGCGACGTCGTCGCCGACCTCGAGAGTCCAGTCGGAGAAGCCGGCGAGATCGGTGAACAGCACGACGACGTGCTCGTCGCTGTGGCGCTCCTCGATGCCCGCGTGCGCCTGCCAGACCTGCAGGGCGGTGAGACCGACCTCGCGCAGCACGCTCGGGCGGGTCGCCGCCAGCGGGGCGAGCTGGGCCGCGAGACGGCCCACGGCGTCGTCGCCGGTCGAGAGCGGGTCGCCGTAGGCGGGGTCGCCGGGCAGGCGCGAGCGCGCCCACTCGAGCGCGGCGAGCAGGCGCGGGTCACTGTCGATCCGCCCGGCCGCCTCGAGCATCCGACGGCGCACCGGATCACGCTGATGCGCAAGCATGTTACCGAAAGTAACAGCCGGCCCGGACGGCGTACGAGCTGCGGAGCCCCGTCGTGAGCAGTGACACGACCACCTCTCGCCCCCGCGGCTGATCTCGGTGTCGACCGTTTCGACACACCGCGCCGTCCCTGGAGTCGATGATGCAGGTCCCGTTCGAGGCCGACGACTCCCTCCGCCGCGCCGAGATCGTCTCGCACAACAGCGCGCGGTCAGGTGAACGGACGCGTCTCAGGTGGCGTCCGGGTCGACCGGGGCGATCTCGCCGGGGCCCAGGGGCCGGCTCGTGCTGCGCGGCGGGGCCGGGGCGGACGTGCCGTTCGTGGGCGCCGTCGGTGTGGCGGGCGCCGCCGTCCCGGGGGTCGCCGACCCGCTCCACGTGCCGTCGGCGGGCGGCTCGGCGAACAGGTTCCGGCGTACGGCGCGGCGGGGGTCCAGATCGCGGACCGAGCGCAGGTCCTCGAGGGGCTTGCGCAACTCGTCGAACTCGGGACCGAGCTCCTGGCGCAGCTGGTCGCGCGCGCCGGTCGCGTAGTCGCGGATCGTCCGTACGGTGTTCGCGACCCAGGACGCGGCCGCGGGCAGCCGCTCGGGGCCGAGCACGAACAGCCCGACCAGCGCGAGCACGAGCAGCTCGGGCCAGCCGATGTTGTCGAACATCCCGGCCCCCTTAGAGCGTGACCTGCAGCGTCAGCGGGCGACCCTCGCGCACGACGCCCAGGCTGATCGTCTGGCCGGGCGGGTGCTCGCGCACGGCCACGACGAGCTCGTCGGCGGACGCGATCGGGCGGTCGCCGACCCGCAGCACCACGTCGCCCTCCTGCAGCCCGGCCCGCGACGCCGGCCCGCCCCCGCGAACGTTGAGGATCTGCGCGCCGTCCGCGGTGCCGTCGGTGACCGACTTCGCGTTCACGCCGAGGTCGCTGTGGGCGTAGCCGCCGGTGCGGATGATCGACTGGGCGATCGCGCGGACGTCGTCGATCGGGATGGCGAAGCCGAGGCCGATGGAGCCGCCCTCGCCCCCGCCGAGCGTGCGGATGGCGGTGTTGATCCCGACGACGGCGCCGGAGGTGTCGACCAGCGCACCGCCGGAGTTGCCGGGGTTGATCGCCGCGTCGGTCTGGATGGCGTCGATGACGGGGTTGGCCTCGGCGGACTCGGCGTCGAGACGCACCGGGCGGTCGACCGAGCTGACGATGCCCTCGGTGACCGTGCCGGCGAGGCCGAGCGGCGACCCGATCGCAATGACCCCGTCGCCGGCGCGCAGGTCCGACGAGCGCCCCAGCTGCGCGACGACCGGATTGGCGATGTCGACCTTCACGACGGCGATGTCGGTCTGCGGGTCGCGTCCCACGACGCGCGCGGGCGCCCGCAGGCCGGACGCGAAGACGGCCTCGAGGTTCGCGCGCGGATCGGTGGCCGCGAGCTCGACGACGTGGTTGTTGGTGACGATGTAGCCGTCCGGGGTGAGCACCACGCCCGAACCGGTGCCGCCGCTGCTGCCGGCCTGCAGCTCGAGGGAGACCACGGCGGGGGCGACGCGCCCGGCGACGTCGGCCACCGAGCCCGGCGGGCGCTCCCGCCCGGCCTCGACCGGGGTGAGCGTCGCGCCCGGGTCCACGAGGCTGTCGGCGCCGCCCGCGACGGCCCAGCCGACCACGCCGCCGACCGCTCCGAGCAGCAGCGCCACCGCGGCCAGCAGCGCGAGGGCGGTGGGCGCCACCCGTCGGCCGAGCACCAGCTCGCGGGCCGAGAGCCGCGGGCCCACCGGCCGGGCGGACTCGGCGCGACGCGACTCGCCCAGCGCCGGCCCGCCCAGCTCCGCGCCCGCGTCGGGGTCGCGCCACGGATCGGTGGTGGCGGTCTCGTTCTCCCAGAAGTCGTCCGGGCGCTCGTCGCCAGGATCCACAGCGTCCGGGCGGCGCTCGGGACGCTGCAGCGACGACCCGTCAGGGCCTTCCGGTCGTCCGAACGCCGCGACGAGCGCCGGGGCGGGTGGCTCCCCGCGCCCGGGCGGGCGCGGGCGGCCGCTCTCGCGGTCGGAGAAGCCGCCCTCGACACCCGAGGGGCGACCGAAGACCGCGGCGAGCTCGCGCTCGTCGGCGGCGCGGTGCCCGTTGCCCTGCCCGTTGCCCTGCCCGTTGCCCTGCCCGTTCGCCTGCCCGTTCGCCGGCCCGTTCGCGGTCCCGTTCGTCTGGCCGTTCACGTGCCCGTTCCCCTGGCCGTTCACGTGCCCGTTCCCCTGGGCGGCGCCGTCGCCGCTCGTGTGACCGTTGGTCTGACGGTCGGCGTACGCGGCGGCGTTCGCCTGCTCGCCGTCGTGGCCGGAGGTGTCGGGCTGTGACCCGTGCGGGTCAGTGGGTCCGGTCATCGCGGGTCCCGGGTGGGCAGGCGGGCGGGCCGCTCGAGGGTGCTGCTCATCGCCCCACCACCGTAGAGCCTCGGGGCGCGGCACGCGTCGACACCGTCACAGCGTGCGATCGCAGCGGTGAAGGTCCGGTCAGGGGGCGCCGGGGCCCGGCAGACCGGGGGACGTGCTCGTGTCGTCGCGGACGGCCAGGTCGGCGGCCGCGACCGTGGGCGTGACGTGCGGGGCGATGCCCCCCAGCGCGGGGACGGCGGCTCCGGTCGCGGCCGAGGAGGGCGCGGTGCCGGACACGACCGCCGGCCCGGCGAGCGCCGCGAGCGCGGCCGCGCCGACGACCACCCCGGAGCTCACGGCCACGGGCAGGCCGAGCGTCCGGCGCCGGGGCCGGCGGCGACCACGGTGACCGGTGTCGCCACGCGCCGGCTCGGCGGCGACGACGACCTCGCCGTCGGGACCCACCGCGAGGCCCGCGGGGGCCTGTGGGACGGAGGCGGCGTCGGGGATGTTGCACAGGGTGCTGATCAGCGAGCTCGGGACGGCGGGGCCGCCGGCGGCGCGGACCCGGCGCCGGGCCTGCCGCTGGGCGGCGACCTCGGCGGCGCAGGACAGGCACCGGTCGACGTGCGCGGCGGCGCGCTGCGCCGGCCCGGGCGGCAGCTCGTCGTCGACGAACGCGACGACGGCGTCGAGCGCGAGATGGCCGGCGTCGGTGAACCGCCGCGACCAGCCCGAGCCCCCGGTACGGGCGGAGATCACGCCGAGCTCCGTGGTGAGACGTCACGGGACTCGAGCGCTGCGCGCAGGGCCTGACGCCCGCGGTGGATGCGGCTTCGCACGGTTCCCAGTTTGACACCGAGGGTCGCTGCGATCTCCTCGTACGAGAGACCTTCCACGTCGCAGAGCACGACGGCGGCCCGGAACTCGGGGGCCAGCGAGTCGAGAGCGGCCTGCAGGTCGGGATCGAGGTGGGCCTCCGACCAGACCTGCTCGGGGTCGGGTCCCCCGCCGGGCAAACGGTCGGTGTCCTCGGGGAGGCCCTCCATCCGCAGGCGGGCGCGCCGGCGCACCATGTCAAGGAAGAGGTTGGTCGTGATGCGGTGCAGCCAGCCCTCGAAGGTGCCGGGCTTGTAGCCGGCGAGAGACCGGAACACGCGGATGAAGGTCTCCTGCGTGAGGTCCTCGGCGTCGTGGGCGTCGCCGGTGAGGCGGTAGGCCAGGCGGTAGACCCGGTCGGCGTGCTGGCGCACGACGTCGTCCCAGGTCGGCGGCACCCACGCCTCGGTGTCCGCCGCGAAGGTGTCGTCGGACGTGGCGGTGTGCTCGGGACGATCGAGGAGAGCCGTCCCGCCCGGCACGGACACGCCGGATGAGGACACGCCGGATGAGGACACGCCGGATGAGGACCGGAAGCCATCGGGCACCGGACCGGGGGAGACGGTGTCGGCGGCGGGGGCGGGTCGGTCGGGCATCGGGGTGCGGGCTCCTCGGCTCGGCTGACGGCGGCCGGTCGGGGTACCGGCGGCGTGGGCACCACTCTGGCGGGCCGTCATGTCACAGGGGTGAGGTCGAGCTGAGAGGCCCCTGAGTTTCCGCAGGTGGGCGTGATCCCACCCTCACCCCGACCGTGTGGTCGGCGTGTCGGCGCGGCACGCCGCGTCGTGGGGTCGACTCGATCTAGCCTGCTCGAATGGCGACGGGACGCCCCGGTGGGCGTGATGGCGGGCGCGGGGGCGTGCGCGGCACGTCCCGGCCGCTGCGGGCCGTCCGCAAGCCGGAGGCGAGCGCCCCGGTGGCCACCGACGGGCCCGACGAGTCCGAGGCCGCCGCTCGCGCGCGCACCCGCATCGCCGACCGGGCGGAGGCCTTCCTCGTCGAGGACGAGCTGCTCGCCGGGCTGCGCGAGCGCTCGGCCGCGGAGGGCGTCGTCCCGGTCGCGCCCGCGACCGCGGCGGCCCTGACCTTCCTGGCCGCCTCGACCCGGGCTCGCGCGGTGGTCGAGATCGGCACGGGGCTCGGGCTGAGCACGGTGGCGCTCCTGCGCGGCATGCCCGCCGACGGGCTGCTCACCAGCATCGACCCCGACGGCGAGCGTCAGGTCCGGGCCCGCGCGGCGTGTGCGGACGCCGGGTTCGCGCCCGGCCGCGTCCGGATGATCAAAGGGACGTCGCGCCAGGTGCTGCCGAAGCTCTCGGACACCGGCTACGACCTCGTCGTCGTCGACGGCGTGACCACCGAGTTCCCCCGCGACCTCGAGGCGTCGCTGCGGCTGCTGCGCCCGGGCGGGGTCGTGGTCGTCGACGACGTGCTCTGGCAGGGCCGGCTCGCCGACCCGGTGCGCCGCGAGGCCGTGGCGGGCGCGCTGCGCGAGACCGTGCGGATGGTCCGCGAGGACGAGCGCCTCGTGCCGCTCGTGCTGCCGATCGCCGAGGGTCTGCTCTGCGCGACCCTGCGGGAGACCTCAGCGCCCTGAAGCCCCTGCGGAAGCCCCTGCGGAAGCCCCTGAGGCGCGCCCGACGCAGAACTCGACGAGCGTGCGGGCCGCGAAGCCCGTGGCGCCCTTGGCGACCTCCTCGTGCGGGCTGTCGCAGCGCGCCGGGCCCGCGATGTCGAGGTGGGCCCAGGGCCGCCCGTCGGTGAAGCGGCGCAGGAACAGGGCTGCCGCGATGCCGCCCGGCCCGCCCGGGGCCTGACGGACGTCGGCGATCGTGGAGTCGACGTCCGGGTCGAGGTCGGCGGTCAGCGGCATCGGCCACCACGCCTCCCCCGTTACCGCACCGGCCGCGGCGATCGCCGCGCGCAGCCCCGGGTCGCTGGCGAAGACGCCGCCGGTGCGCACGCCGAGGGCGACCTTCATCGCCCCGGTGAGCGTGGCGACGTCGACGACCACGTCGGGCGCGGGTCCCTCGAGGGCGTAGGCGATCGCGTCGGCGAGCACCATGCGCCCCTCGGCGTCGGTGTTGGTGACCTCGGTGGTGGTGCCGCCGCGGTGGCGCACGACGTCGCCGGGCCGGTACGCCGACCCGGAGACGTGGTTCTCGGCGAGCGGGACGAGCCCGGTGACCCGCACCGGCACGCGCAGCCGGGCGATCGAGCGCAGGGCGGCCACGACCGCGGCGCCGCCGGCGCAGTCGGTGCGCATGTCGGCCATGCCCGCGTTCGGCTTGATCGAGATGCCGCCGGTGTCGAACGTGATGCCCTTGCCGACGAGCACGACGTGGTCTCCTGCGCCGGCCGGCGACCAGCGCAGCTCGAGGAACCGGGGTGGGCGGGACGATCCGCCGCCGACGGCGAGGACACCACCGAAGCCCTCCGCGGCGAGCCAGTCCTCGTCCCGGACGATGACCTCGAGGCCCGCGGAGTCCACAGCGTCGGCGACCAGCGCCGTCGCGGTGTCCGCGAACCAGGCGGGCGACTTCGCGCCCGACGGCGTGTCCGCGAGGTCCCGGGCGCGGGCGGTGGCGGTGGCGAGCTCGACGGCGCGCTCGACGGCGTCGTGGTGCTCGGCGGGGACGTCGACGTGCACCCGCAGCCGCGCCGGGGTGGCGTCGGAGCGGAGGGTGAAGCGGTGGGACCCGACGACGACGCCGAGGGCCAGAGCGGCCCAGTCGTCGGCGGAACCCGGCGCGTCCTCGGGCCGGTCGGGTCGCAGGACCGCGACGCGCTCGGGTGGCTCGTCGCCGTCGCTCCCGTCCCCGGTGGTCCCGTCCCCGGTGGTCACGGCGCTCGCCGGGGCGTCACGCACGGCGCGGACCGCCGCGGCGCCCGCGGCCCGCCAGTCCTGCGCGCGGCCCTCACCGACGCCGACGAGCCAGCTCGCCGGGGCGGCCCCGGGCAGCGCGGCGAGCGACCCCGCCGACGGGCGCCAGCCCGGCGGCGCACCCTCGACGGCATCGTCGCCGCCGGTGGAGTCGGTGGAGTCGGTGGAGTCGGTGGAGTCGGTGGAGTCGGTGGAGTCGGTGGAGTCGGTGGAGTCGGTGGACGTGCGCTCGTCGCGCCGCCGCCACCGCACGGTGGCCGCCATGTCGGCGGCACCGGGAGGGACGTCGGTGGTGAGCACGGCGAGCGGGGTGGGCAGCGCCGGAGCCGCGTACTGCGCGGCGACCGCAGGGTCGGCGGGGTCGGCGCCGTTGCGCCCCACGGAGGTCGGGGTGCTCAGCCGACCACGCCCTGCAGAGCCTCTCGCAGGTCGCCCGCCTCGTCCGCCGTCATCTCGACGACGAGGCGCCCCCCACCCTCGAGCGGCACGCGCATCACGATGCCGCGCCCCTCCTTGGTGACCTCGAGGGGACCGTCACCGGTCCGGGGCTTCATGGCCGCCATAGCGTGCTCCCTCCGCGAGCTGGTCGTCTTCGTTCCCCGTGTCGCCCGCGAGGGCGGCCGGGGAGCGAGCGCCGTGTGACAAGCGACGATTCTTCCCTATGGACCCGACAGGCACGACACCGGAGCGATCATCCGGGCGTGTCCGCCCCGGTCAGGCGCCTTGCGCGTCCCCCACGGCGCCGATCGCGCGGAAGCACCCGGCCACGTGGTCGTCGACCATCCCGGTCGCCTGCATCATCGCGTAGCACGTCGTGGGACCCACGAAGCGGAAGCCGCGGGCACGCAGGGCCTTGGCCAGCGCGGTCGACTCGGGCGTGGTGGCGGGGACGTCCTCGAACCCCGCGGGGGGCACCTGCCGCGCGGGCGGCGCGAACGACCAGAGCAGGGTGTCGAGGTCCTCGCCGCGCTCGGCGAGCCCCAGGACGGCGCGGGCGTTGGCGATCGTCGCCTCGATCTTGGCGCGGTTGCGGACGATCCCCGCGTCGGCGAGCAGGCGCGTGACGTCGTCCTCGTCGAAACGGGCGACCGACTCCGGGTCGAAACCCGCGAACGCGGCGCGGAAGGCCGGCCGCTTGCGCAGGACGATCAGCCACGACAGGCCCGACTGGAACGCCTCGAGGCTGATCCGCTCGTAGAGCGCGTCGCGGCCGCGCAGCTCCCGGCCCCACTCGGTGTCGTGGTACTCGGCGAGCAGGCCGTCACCCGCGCCCCAGGCGCAGCGCCCGACGCCGTCGGTGCCGACGACCGCGGCGGTCACGGCCGGCTCTCGCACCGCCGGGCCAGCGTCCCGAGCGACCGCTGCAGACCCCACGTGAACGCCGGCTTGAGCACCGGCCAGCCCAGGGCCCCGAGCGGGCCGAGCGGCAGGTCGAGCTGCTCGCTCATCGTGAACGTCGAGCCCTCGCGGCCGTCGTCGCCCTCCCGCTCGACCACGGTGAACACGCCGCTGCCGCGCACGATGCTGCCGGTGTGCCGCATGGTCGCCCGGTGCGGCGGGTCCCAGCCGACCAGCTCCATGGTGTCGGTGAGGCCCACCGGACCGAGGCCGGTGAACGCGGACAGGCGCGTCCCGAGGCTCACGCCGTCGCCCTGGGTCACCTTCACCGACGTCCCGAGCATCCAGCCACCCTGGGCCTCCCAGTCGGTGACCTCGCGCCACACCGTCTCGACCGGCGCGTCGACGTCCACCGACACCGTGATCTCGCGTCGCGCCATGTCTCTCCTTGCGATGTCAGCGGCGTGGCGTCGCTGACACTCAACGTCCGTATCGCCACGCGCTCGATCCTGGGGGTGCTCGCTCAGTGCCGCCGGTCGGCGTCGGTCGCGGGGCCGCCGGCCCCCGCCGGCACGGTCGGGTCGGTCGGCGAGGGGTCCGCGACGACGGCGTCCGCGGAGTCGTGCCCCGTGCCCTGCCCCGTGCCCTGCCCCGTGGCGTGCCCGTTCGTCCGCAACACCGCCGCCGGTTCCACGGCCGGGCGGGCCTCCTCGCCGCCCTCCATCGCGTCCACGCGTGCCCGCAGCGCGTCGACCTCCGCGGCGAGGCGTTCGAGCGCCCAGTCGACCTCGCTGCACTTGTAGCCGCGCAGGGTCTGCTGGAACCGCAGGTCGCGCACGTCGCCGCCGGTGAGGTCCCGCGCGGGCAGCCGCGTCGGCGTCGCGCCGGGCGGCATCGGGGCCAGCTCCTCGCCACGACCGAAGACGAACGCAGCGAGCAGGTAGACCGCGGCGGCCACGAGGCCGACCACGATGACGTACACCAGCGCACTGCCCATGGACCCGATCGTAGGTGCCGGGTCCGAGGGTCCCCGTCAGCTCCCGGTCGCCCGCAGTGTCGCGAGCGGTGGGCGGTCGGTCGTGGCGACGGTCCGCTCGTCGGGGAGCCAGTCACCGTCGACGGGGACGAACTGCGTGAGCGGGTCCGCGCCCGGGTGCCCGGGCACGCACCGGCGCACCACGGCGTCGAGCACCTCGGCCGCCGTGGCCCCGAGCGCGCGCAGGGTGCGGTGACGGTGCTTGCGGACGCCGAGGTCGACCTGGGCGATCGCGTCGAGCCCGCGCTCGCGGTGGGTGTCGAGCAGCAGGCCGATCTCGACGCCGTAGCCCGCGGCGAACGGCAGCGACTCGAGCAGCTCGCGGGTCGCGGCATACTCGCCACCCAGCGGCTGCACCACCCCGGCGAGCTCGGGGCGCAGCGACGCGAGCGCGGGGCGCGCCGTGAGCTCGGTGACCCGCCCGCCGCCGGTCAGGGCGGCGTCATGATCGGCCATCCCGGAGGACGGAAGTCGCAGCGGTCTGGCGTAGAAGCCCTTGACCAGCGCGACCCCGTCGACGGTGAGCAGCGGCCCGAGCAGGTTGACGACGAAGTCGGGGCCGAGGTCGACGAGGTCGGAGTCGAGGAACACGACCAGGTCGCCCGACGTCGCGGCGAGCGAGCGCCACAGCACCTCGCCCTTCCCCGGCCGGATCGGGATCTGGGCCAGCACCGGCACGCCGGGCGGCACCGCGTCACGAGAGACCACGCGCGCCCCGGCGGCCCGAGCCCGCTCCACCGTCGCGTCGGTGGAGCCGGAGTCGACCACGACGATCTCGTCGACCAGCGTCCCGAGCAGCGGGCGCACGGCGGCGACCACGCCGCCGACGGTGGCCTCCTCGTCGAGCGCCGGCAGCACCACCGACACCGTCCGGCCCGCCTTCGCGGCGAGCAGTCCGTCGGCGGTCCAGGGCGGGCGCGCCCACGTCCGGCGGGCGAACCACTCCTCGCTGGCGGCCCTCACGCTGCGTCGCTCCTCGTCTCTGGGGATCCTGGAGATCGTGTATCAAGACGGCATGGCGAGCGCCGCGGCCGATCCCACCCTGACGCACATCGTGCTCCGCGGTCGGCACCTCCGCCGTGACCGCGCCCTCATCATGGCGATCGTCAACCGCACGCCCGACTCGTTCTACGACCAGGGCAGCACGTGGGCGCCCGAGGACGCCCGCAAGGCGATCGACGACGCCGTCGCCGCGGGCGCCGACGTCGTCGACCTCGGCGGCGTCCCCGCGAGCCCGGGCCCCGAGGTGTCGGTCACCGAGGAGCTCGACCGGCTACTGCCCACCCTGACCTGGGCCCGCGAGCAGCACCCCGAGCTCGCGATCAGCATCGACACCTACCGGGCCGAGGTCGCGAAGGCCTGCCTCGAGGCGGGGGCCGACCTCGTCAACGACAGCTGGGCGGGCTGGGATCCCGACATCCTGCCGGTCGCCGCCGCCTACGGGGCCGGTTACGTCTGCGCCCACACGGGCGGGCTCACCCCGCGCACCGACCCGGTCCGCCCGACGTACGACGACGTCGTCGGCGACGTCATCGACGTCACCACGGCGCTGGCCGAGCAGGCGGTCGCGGCGGGCGTCCCGCGCGAAGGCCTCCTGCTCGACCCGACGATCGACTTCGGCAAGAACACCCTCCAGAGCCTCGAGGTGCTCCGCGGACTGCCGCGGTTGGTCGCGACGGGGACGCCGGTGCTGCTCGCGATGTCGAACAAGGGCGTCGTCGGCGAGACGCTCGACGTGCCGCTGCACGGGCGCCTGACGGGCACGCTCGCCGCGACGGCGCTCGCGGCGCAGGCCGGGGTGACCATGGTGCGCGCCCACCAGGTCGAGGAGACCCGCCAGACCCTGGAGATGGTCGCGAGCGTGCTCGGCGACCGGCCACCGTCGCGCGCGGAGCGCTGGATGTGATGCAGCAGGTCTGGCCCCTGCCGGCGACGGAGCTCGACGACGCCGGGCTCGAGGAGCTCTACGCCTATCCCTCCGACCGGGACTCCTGGCTCGCGGTGAACGTCGTCAGCTCGCTCGACGGCGGCATCGAGGTCGAGGGGCGCTCGGCGGGGCTCTCGACCCCGGCCGACCGGCGCGTCTTCGCGCTGGCGCACGACCTGGCCGACGTGGTGCTGCTCGGCGCGGGCACCGCCCTCGCCGAGGACTACCCGGGCCTGCGCCCCGACGCCACCGCCAGCGCGCGCCGCGCGCGGCACGGTCTGTCGCCGGTCGCGCCGCTGGCGCTGGTCACCTCGGGGTCGTCGCTGCCGCCCGACGCCACGAGCATCGTCGACGTCGCGGTCCCGTCCATCGTGGTCACGAGCGCGAGGGGCGCCGGGGGGCGCGAGGCGTGGGAGGACGCGGGCGCGCAGGTCATCGTCGCGGGCGAGGCGGACGTCGACCTCGCCGACGCGGTCGCGCAGCTCGCCGCCCGCGGCCTGCGCCGGATCGACTGCGAGGGCGGGCCGGGGATCGTCGGCACGCTGCTCGAACGCGACCTCGTCGACGAGATCCGCGTGAGCTACGCGCCGTTCGCGGTCGCCGGGCGGGCCGCGCGGATGGCCCGCGGCGCCGAGGCGCTGCGCCCGCCCGCGCGCTTCGACGTCGGGTCACTGCTGGTCGACGACGGCACGCTGCTGGTCCGCTACCTGCGGCGTCGCTAGGGCGTCGAGGGCCGTATCCACGGTCGCGGTGCGCACGACGCCCGCCATGCCCCGTTCCGAGACGAACCCGGTGCCGACGAGGCTCTCGAGCCAGGTGAACAGCGGGTCGTAGAAGCCGTCGGGGTCGAGGACGACCACCGGCTTGTCGTGCATCCGCAGGTAGCCCGACGTCCACGCCTCGAACAGCTCCTCGAGCGTGCCGAGCCCGCCGGGCAGGGCGAGCACCGCGTCGCTGCGCGCGTCCATCTCCCCCTTGCGGGTGCGCATGTCGGTGACGACGACGAGCTCGTCGGACCGGTCGTCGGCGACCTCGTGGGCCACCAGCGCCTCGGGGATGACGCCGACCGTGCGCGCCCCGCCCTCACGAGCGGCCCGGGCGACCGCGCCCATCATCGACACGCGTCCGCCGCCGGAGACCAGGCTCCATCCGCGCGCCGCGATCGCCGCGCCGACCTCGCCCGCCAGGGCGAGGTGGCGCTCCGGGACCGGGCCCGACGCGCAGAACACGCAGACCGCGAGCGGCCTCATGAACCGACGACCTCGCGGAAGCCCTCCTCGACGATCTTCACGACCTCGTCGATGTCGTCGGTGAGGTGCACGAGGTCGACGTCCCGCTGACTGATCGTCCCGGCGTCGACGGCCGGCCCCTTCAGCCACTCCAGGAGGCCGCCCCAGTAGCTGCTCCCGAGCAGGACCACGGGGAACCGCGTGACCTTGCCGGTCTGCACGAGCACGAGCGCCTCGAACAGCTCGTCGAGCGTGCCGAACCCGCCGGGCAGGCAGACGAACGCCTGCGCGTACTTGACGAACATCGTCTTGCGGGCGAAGAAGTAGCGGAACCCGACGCCGAGGTCGACCCACGGGTTGAGGCCCTGCTCGAAGGGCAGCTCGATGCCCAGGCCCACCGACAGCCCCCCGGCCTCGGACGCGCCGCGGTTGGCGGCCTCCATCACACCCGGACCGCCGCCGGTGATGACGGCGTAGCCGGCGCGGACCAGCGCCCCGCCCAGCTCCATCCCGAGGGCGTAGTCCGGGTGGTCGCGGGGCGTGCGGGCCGACCCGAACACCGTGACCGCGCGGGGGATCTCGGCGAGGACGCTGAAGCCTTCGACGAACTCGGCCTGGATGCGCTGCAGGCGCCAGGCGTCGGAGTGAACCCAGTCGACGGGACCGCGCGAGTCGAGCAGGCGCTGGTCGGTGGTCGAGCTCAGCCGGGCCGGGTCGCGGTGCTCCGGGCGACGGCGGTCGATGGTCGTCGGGCGGGGCGCCGTCGCGTCCTGGCCCGCCGGGTCGTCGTGGAGCATGCCGACGAGCGTAGGAGCACCACCCGAACGGGGCCGCGCCACGGGGCCGACGGTTTGCACCGGCGCATGCCGCGGCACGCCTGTGGTTGAAAGTCGAACTTCTCCTCGAGGAGGCGTCCACCGTGGCGACGGTCACGCCCCAGGTCGCGATCATCTACTACAGCTCGACCGGCACGACCCACCACTTCGGCGGCGTGATCGTGACCCCGGGCTACACGGACCCGATCCAGTTCCAGGTCGGCAACCCCTACGGCCCCTCGCACGTCGACGGCCAGGGCTCGATCCCGATCTCCGAGGAGACGCGTCAGGCCACCCGGTACGCGGGCCAGCGCATCGCGACCCTGACGCACCAGCTCGTCGCCGGCCGCAGCGAGGTCGCGGCGATCTGAACGAGGGACTCCCTGACTGCGTCGGGGACGGTGAGGGCGACCCTCGCTGCCCCTACAGGCGGGTCAAGTAGGTGCGCAGGGTGTCGCAAGCCTCCGCGATCGCGCCGACGGGGACCGACTCCTCGCGAGTGTGGGCGAGGTTCGGGTCGCCGGGGCCGAAGTTCAGCGCGGGGATGCCGAGGCCGGCGAATCGGGCGACGTCGGTCCAGCCGTACTTGGCCACGGGCGTGGTGCCGGTCGCGCGGACGAAGTCTCGAGCCGCCGGCGCCGAGAGCCCGGGCAGCGCGCCCGGCGCCGCGTCGGTCTCGGTGAGCGCGAAGCCCGCGAAGACCTCGGCGACGTGCGCGCGGGCGTCGTCGAGGGTGCGGTCGGGCGCGAAGCGGAAGTTGACGGTCGTCTCGCACACATCGGGCACGACGTTGCCCGCCACGCCGCCGGCGATCCTCACCGCCTGCAGGCCCTCGCGGTAGCGGCAGCCGTCGATGTCGACCTCGCGCGCCGTGTAGCCGGCCAGCCGGTCCAGCACCGGCGCCGCGGCGTGGATCGCGTTCTCCCCCAGCCACGACCGCGCCGAGTGCGCCCGCAGCCCGCCCGTGCGCACCACCACGCGCAGCGTGCCCTGGCAGCCCGCCTCGACCTGCCCGGACGTGGGCTCGCCGAGCAGGGCGAGGTCGGCGTCGAGCCAGTCGCGGTGCTCGCGCTCGAGGCGCCCGAGGCCGTTGCGCGCGGACTCGATCTCCTCGCAGTCGTAGAGCACCAGCGTCAGGTCGTGCGCCGGTTCGGTGAGCGCCGCCGCGAGGTGCGTCATCACCGCGACCCCGGATTTCATGTCGGACGTGCCGCAGCCGTAGAGCGTCGCGCCGTCGCGCCGCGAGGGGACGTTGTCGGCGATGGGCACGGTGTCGAGGTGCCCGGCGAGCAGGACCCGGCGCGGGCGCCCCAACCGCGTGCGGGCGAGCACCGCCTGCCCCGAGCGCAGCAGCTCCAGGTGCGGCGCCTGGCTGGCCAGCGCGGCCTGCACGGCGTCGGCGAGCGCCTCCTCGTCCCCGGACACGCTCGGCACGTCGACGAGAGCGGCGGTCAGCGACACGGGATCGGCCAACAGGTCGAGGGTGACAGGAGGAGCACTCACACGGCCCGAGGCTAACCGGGTGGTCGGTCTGCAGGAGTGAGGAGTCGTCTCATCGAGCGACGGACCGACGTCCGAGAACGACGAGCGCAACGACAACCAGCACGATCGCCAGTACCGGTACCGCCGACCGGAGCAGACCAAGCACCACCGCCGCCGCAGCCGACCCGGCGACGACCGCCGCCAGCTGCTTCAGCGCCGCCACCCGGCCGCGCGGGCCGCCGGTGACCAGCACCGCGACCGCGCCGGTGAGCGTGCCCGTCAGGTAGGTCGTCGACTCCCCCGCCGCCGACGGTGACGACGTTGCCGGTGACGACCCCGGCGAACGGCCCGCCCAGGCTCGTCACGGCCCACAGGTCGACCACCCCGGAGGCCGCCGCGAGCAGCGTCGAGGCCGCCGCGACCCGAGAGGCTGTGCGCCCGGCGAGGAGCTCGGTCACGTGCGCCTCCCCGGGTGTCGGCCGGATAGCCTGGCGCACGATGAGCACTCCCGCTGCCCCGCGTTCCTCCCGCGCCGTCGGCGTCGGTCTCGCCACCGTGGCCCTCGACGGCACCGTCCTCGACACCTGGTATCCGCTGCCCGAGCTCTCGGACGCCGCGGACGGCATGGCCGAGCAGCCGGGCACGGTCGTCGTGCCGGCCGGCGAGCTCGAGCCCGCCCTGGTCGAGGCGCTGGGCCCCGACGAGGCCCGCGGCGTCGAGGTGGTCGCGGTGCGCACCGTCGCCGACCTCACCGGGCCGCCCGCGTCGGCCTACGACGTCTACCTGCGCCTGCACCTGCTCTCCCACCGCCTCGTGACCCCGCACGGCGTCGACCTCTCGGGCATGTTCGGCCTGCTGGCCAACGTCGTGTGGACCAACCACGGCCCGTGCCCCGTGCCGGAGTTCGAGCGGGTCCGCGCCCGGCTGCGCGCCCGCGGGCCGGTCACCGTCTACTCGGTGGACAAGTTCCCGCGCATGGTCGACTACGTGATCCCGTCGGGGGTGCGGATCGGCGACGCCGACCGCGTGCGCCTCGGCGCCCACCTGGCCGGCGGCACCACGGTGATGCACGAGGGCTTCGTCAACTTCAACGCCGGCACGCTGGGCACCTCGATGGTCGAGGGCCGCATCTCCGGCGGGGTCGTCGTCGGCGACGGCTCCGACGTCGGCGGTGGCGCGTCGATCATGGGGACGCTCTCGGGCGGCGGCAAGGAGGTCATCTCGATCGGCGAGCGCTGCCTGCTCGGCGCCAACGCCGGCATCGGGATCTCGCTGGGCGACGACTGCGTCGTCGAGGCCGGCCTCTACGTCACCGCCGGCACCCGGGTCACCTTGGACGACGGATCGGTGGTCAAGGCCGTCGAGCTCTCCGGGCGCTCCGGCATCCTGCTGCGCCGCGACTCCGTCACCGGTGCCGTCCACGCCCTGCCGCGCACGGAGGGGGCCAAGGTGGAGCTGAACGCGGCCCTGCACGCGAACGACTGATCCCACCGCGGGGGCCGGTGGTGTGGGTGATCCCGGCGCGGGTGCGGATGACGAAGCGCCCGGGCTGGGGTTGGCGCACGTGCCAGCCGGCGAGGTGCTTGACCCGGTGATCATGGCGGCACGAGGCACCCAGCTTGCCGGTCAGCGTGGGCCCACCGTGGGCGTGGTCGCGGGTGTGGTCGGTCCCGGCGCGGTGCGCGAGTGCGCGAGTGCGCGAGTGCGCGACACCACGGCAGCACGGCAGCACGGCAGCACGCAGTGCCGGTCGCGGACCCGGGTCCAGCGGTCGACCCTCGGTGCCGGGGCGGCGGCGCAGCCACTGCTCCGGTCCGGAGTCGGTATCGGGTGGGCGACCGAGGGTGCCGTGCTCGTCGAGGCCGGCCAGCCGGCCGATCCCCTGCTCGGATCTACCCGACCGTCAGCACGATCTTGCCCCGGATGTGCCCCTGGGCCGCGCGCTCGTGGGCCTTGGCGGCGTCGGCGAGCGCGTAGGTGCTGTCGACGGCGACCCGGACGGTGCCCTCGTCGAGCAGCGCGGCGAGCTCGGCGAGCTGGGCGCCGTTGGAGCGCACCTGCGTCGACGAGGTCGTGACGCCGAGCGACGCGACCTCGGCGGGGTCGTACTCCGCGAAGTAGACCGGGAACAGCGCGCCGCCGCGGCGCAGCGTGCGCAGCAGGCGGCCGCTCGCGGACCCCCCGACGGTGTCGAGGACCAGGTCGAGGTCGTGCGCGACCTCCGCGGGACGCTGCCGGGTGTAGTCGACGTACTCGTCGGCGCCGAGGTCGCGCAGGAACGGCTCGTGCGCCCCCGAGGCCACCGCGGTGACGTGCGCGCCCTTCCAGCGCGCCAGCTGCATCGCAAGGTGGCCCACCCCGCCGGCCGCGCCGTTCACCAGGACGGACGCCCCGGAAAGCGGCACCGGGTGGTGCGGGGTCGCCTGGAACGGGTTCGACTCGTCGTGCCCGAGGTCGACGAGGAACTGCCACGCGGTGAGCCCGGCCATCGGCGCCGCGGCGGCGTGCACGTGGTCGAGGGACGCCGGTGTGGGCGCGAGATCGGACACCGGCGCCGTCGCGTACTCCGCGTAGGCCGCGCCGTCCAGGCCGGGGAAGCGCAGCATGCCGAAGACCTCGTCGCCGACCGCGAAGCGCTCGACGTCGCCGGCAACGTCCTCCACCACCCCCGCCACGTCCGTGCCGGGGATCAGCGGCAGCTCCGGGCGGGGCATGACCTCCTCCGGCACACCGGGGAACCCCTCGCGGACGTACCAGTCGGGCGGGTTCACCCCGATCGCGTGGACGCGGACCAGCACCTCCCCCGGCCCGGGCACCGGGACCGGCACCTCCTCGGAGACCAGCACCTCCGGGCCGCCGAACGCGTGCAGCCGGACCGCGCGCATCGTGTCGCTCATCGCTTCCTCCAGGGTCTACCGTTACCGGAGCAGTGCCCCGAATATAACCGGGGCACTGCTCCGATTGTTAAGAGGACGTGGTGTGCGCGCCGACGCGAGGAAGAACTACGACCAGCTGCTCGTGGCCGCCCGCGCGGTCGTCGGGGAGCACGGGGCGGACGCCTCGCTGCGCGACGTCGCCCGCCGGGCGGGCGTCGGGCTCGGCACGCTCTACCGGCACTTCCCGACGCGCGACGCGCTGCTCGACGCCCTGCTGCGCACGCGGTTCGACGAGCTGGCCGCCCGGGCCGCCGAGCTCGGGGGTGCGGCCGAGCCCCGCGACGCGCTCGCGACGTGGCTGCGCGAGTGCGTCGCCTGCACCGTCGAGATCCGGGGCGTGGTGGAGCTGATGGTGGCCGCCATGGAGGACCCCGACTCCGCCCTGCACGCGTCCTGCGTGGCGATGCGCGCCGCGGGCACCGAGCTGCTCACCCGCGCCCAGGCCGACGGCACGGCGCGGGGCGACCTCGACGGCACCGACCTGTTCGCGCTGATCAGTGCCATCGCCTGGCTCGGCGGCCAGCGCGCCATCGCTTCCCGCGCCGACCACCTCCACGAGGTGATCGCGAGCGCGGTCTGGATCGACTCGTAAGGTGGGCGTGTGGACGTCGAGGTGACCCGGCTGCCCGGCATCGGCACCAAGCAGGAGTTCGACACCGCGTCGGGGCGGCGGATCGGGGTGCTGACCCACCGCGACGGCCATCGCGAGCTGCTCGTCTCCGCGCGCGAGGACCCCGACTCCTGCAGCGCGTCGGTCGCGCTCTCCGACGCGGAGGGCCAGGCGCTGGGCACGCTGCTCGGCGCCCCCAACCTCGTCGCGCAGCTGCAGGACCAGCAGCGCGAGGTCGAGGGCATCAGCACCGCGCAGTTCCCGGTCGGCGCCGGCTCGCCGTACGCCGGGCGCACGCTGGGCGCCACGGCGATGCGCTCGCGCACGCACACCTCGATCGTCGCCGTCGTCCGCGACCACGTCGTCTCGCCGTCGCCGGGACCGGACTTCGTGTTCCGGGCGGGCGACCTCGTCGTCGTGGTCGGCACGGGCGAGGGCCTCAGGCAGGCGGCGGCGATCCTCGAGGACGGCTGACCGACACGTGCACGCCTCCGCGCTCTCGCTGATCGAGCTGGGCGCGCTGTTCTTCGCTCTCGGCGTGCTCGGGCGGCTCGCGGGACGCCTGGGCATCTCGCCGGTCCCGCTCTACCTGCTCGGCGGGCTCGCGTTCGGCACCGGCGGCCTCGTACCCCTCGAGGGCACCGAGCCGTTCACGGGCATCGCGAGCGAGGTCGGGGTGGTGCTGCTGCTCCTGCTGCTCGGACTCGAGTACTCGGCGTCCGACCTGGTCGGGGGCCTGCGCCGGTCATGGCTCGCCGGGCTCGTCGACATGGTGCTCAACGCCGCGCCGGGTGCGGTCACGGCGCTGATCCTCGGGTGGGGCCCGCTCGGCGCGCTCGCGATGGCCGGCGTGACGTGGGTGTCGTCGTCGGGGATCGCCGCGAAGCTCCTCGAGGAGCTGGGCCGGCTCGGCAACCGCGAGACGCCCGCCGTGCTCTCGGTCCTCGTCATGGAGGACCTCGCGATGGCCCTCTACCTGCCGATCACGACGGCGGCGCTCGCCGCGCTCGGCCTGGTGGCGGGGCTGCGGACCGTCGCGATCGCGCTGGCCCTGCTCGCCGTGGTCCTCGTCGTCGCGCTGCGGTTCGGGCGGGTGGTGTCGGCGATCGTCGAGTCGCCGAGCTCGGAGGTGTTCCTGCTGCGCGTGCTCGGCGTCGCGCTGCTGGTCGCCGGAATCGCCTCGGAGCTGCAGGTCTCGGCGGGCGTCGGCGCGTTCCTGCTCGGGATCGCGATCTCCGAGGACACCGCCGAGAGCGCCACGAGAGTGCTCGCGCCACTGCGCGACCTGTTCGCCGCGGTGTTCTTCGTGGTGTTCGGACTCAACACCGACCCGCGACAGATCCCGGCGGTGCTGCCGGCCGCGATCGCGCTCGCGGTGGTGTCGACGGCGACGAAGATCGCCGCCGGTTGGTTCGCGGCGCGCCAGATCGGCGTCGGGCGCCTCGGACGATGGCGGGCGGGGGCGGTGCTCGTCGCCCGCGGCGAGTTCTCGATCGTCATCGCGGGGCTCGCCCTGACCACCGGATCGGTCGACCCCGACCTCGCCCCGCTCGCGACGACCTACGTGCTGCTCATGGCCATCCTGGGCCCGGTCGCGGCACGGGTCGTCGAGCCCGTGCACGGCGCGGTCCTGCGCCGCCTGCGTCCGTTCCCGTCGTGAGCCGCTCGCGCAGCACGTTCTTCCGGATCCTCCCCGACGCCGTCGCGGGCATGGCGTGGACGACGTGCCAGCGCATGGGCGGCCACCGCCTCGGCGCGGGTGGTCCGGCCGATCGGCCTACGCGACGTCGACCCGCGCCCTCTCGGTGGCCGAGGCGGTCCGCAGGCCCGGCCCGACCGCGGCGGTGACCCCGAACGCGACCGCGGTGAGCAGCCAGGCGAGCCCGTCGAGCAGGTGGTTCGGCGCGACCACGGCGAACACGAAGTGCAGCGGCTGGGAGACGATCAGCGCGACCGCTGCCCACCACGGGATCGCCCGCCACAGCGCGAGGCCGAGCAGGACGAGCCCGAGGATGTGCCCGGCGACCCACAGCACCGTGGCCGCCGCGCTGACGGGATGCGCGGCCGAGGCGTCCAGGACCGCGGCGGTGATGGCGGTCGGGAGCCCGGCGTCCGCGCCGGCCAGGGCGATCTGGTCGGAGGTCACCAGGAACGGCAGGGTCGCGAACGCGCACCAGGCGACGACGGCGGCGAGCGTGCCGAGCACCCGGCGGGTCCGGACGGCGACCGCCCCGACGACGAGCACGCCGAGCGGCAGGGTGAGCAGCGCGAGCAGGCTGAGCCAGAGCACGGCGGTCTGGGCGCCGGGGTGCGAGGCCACCTTCGCGACGAGGGTGGTCGGGTCGTCGGTGGTGTCGTAGGGCAGCAGCCAGCGCAGCGCAGCGATCGCGAGCGGGCCGATCGGGGTGACGATCAGGGCGGTGCGGCGCCAGGCGGGGCTCGTGAGCATCGAGGTCATGGCGGTGACGGTCCGGTGTGCCCGTACCCGGCGGGCAGGGCCGCGGTCCCGGGATCGACCGGGACGTCGCCCGGCCCCGACCGGGAGATCGACCGGGGACAACGGGGTGCGCGGTCGGTCACACTTCCGCCGTGACCAGCACCGGGGGGACGCGCTCGGCCGTCCTGTCCTGGGCGCTGTTCGGGCTCGTCGTGGCCGAGGTGGCGGTCGCCGTGGTCGGGGCCGCGCTCGCCGGTGTCTCCCTCACCGAGGCCGTCGACGGGTTCGTCGTCACCAACATCGCGATCGGTCTCTCGTGCGCCACGGCGGGCGTCCTGATCGCCTGGCAGCGTCCCCGCCGCGCACTGGGCTGGCTGCTCCTCGCGGCGGGCGTCAGCCAGACCGCGACGGCGGCCGCCGCTCCCCTGCTCGACCTCGGGGCGCAGCGGGCCTGGCCCGAGCCGGTGCTGCGCACCCTGGACACGGTCTTCGCCTTCGCCTGGCCGTGGTCGATCGCGCTGTTCCTGCCGCTCGCGCTGTTCGTGTTCCCCGACGGGCTGCTGCCCGGACGCGCGTGGCGGACGCTCGCGGGCATCACCGTGGCGGCCTCGGTCCTCTTCGCGCTGAACGTGGGGTCCGAGCCGGGCCAGGTCGTGGGCGCGCGGACCCTGCACCAGTGGCTCGTCCTCGACGACTACGCGGCCCTCGGACCCCTGTGGACGGTCTCGGAGGTCCTCCAGCTGCTCGTGCTCGTCGCGGCCGTCGCAGGGCTCGTGGTGCGCTACCGCCGGGGCGACGAGCAGCGCCGCCGCCAGCTGCTCTGGCTCGTGCTCGCGCTGATCGGCACGATCGTGATCCTCGTGCCGTGGGGACTGTTCGACGCCGGACCGATCCTGCAGCTGCTCGCGATCGCCCTGATCCCGGCCGCGATGACGATCGCCGTGCTGCGCCACCAGCTGCTGGACATCCGCCTCGTCCTCTCGCGCACGGTCCTCTCCGTCCTGCTGACCGCCGGTGTCGTCGGCGTCTACCTCGCGCTGGTCGCCGTCGCGGACACCGCCCTGCGCCGGGAGGGCGCGAGCCTGGTGATCACCCTGCTGATCGCCGTCGGGTTCAACCCGGTGCGCGTGCGGCTCCAGCGGGTCGTCGACCGGGCGCTCTACGGCGACCGCGCCGACCCCGTGCGCGCGCTGTCGCGGATGGGCGAGCGGCTCCGCGCCGGCACCGAGCCCGACGACGTCCTGGTCGCGGTCGCCGAGGCCCTGCGGCTGCCCTACGTGGCGGTGCGCCGCAACGACGAGGTCACCGCCTCGCACGGGACGGCACCGGCAACCACCGAGACCGTCCCCCTCCGGTACCGCTCCGAGGACGTGGGCGAGCTCGTGGTCGGCGTGCGGCGGGGCCAGCACGCCCTGCACGACGCCGACCGCAGCGCGCTCGAGCTGCTGGCGGTGCCGCTCGCGGTGGCCGTGCACGCGACGGAGCTCTCGGCGGTCGTCCAGCGCTCACGGGCGGAGCTCGTCGGCGCGCGGGAGGAGGAGCGCCGCCGCCTGCGCCGCGACCTCCACGACGGCCTCGGCCCGGCCCTGACCGGGATCGCGTTCTCCGCCGACGCCGCCGGCAACGTGCTCGCGTCCGACCCGGCGCACGCCGCCGAGCTGCTGCGCTCGCTGCGCGCCGCGGCCACCGACGCGATCGACGACGTCCGGCGCCTCGTCTACGCCCTGCGCCCGCCGGCCCTCGACGAGCTCGGGCTCCTGGGCGCACTGCGCCGTCACGTGGAGGGGCTGGGCGGGGGCGCGGTCACCGTGACCGTGCACGACGACGGCGAGCTCCCGCCCCTGCCCGCCGCGGTCGAGGTGGCGGCCTACCGGATCGCGGTCGAGGCGGTCACCAACGCCGTGCGGCACGCCGCCGCGACGCAGGTCGACGTGCGGGTGGCGAACCACGGCGCCCTCGAGCTGGCGATCAGCGACGACGGCGCCCCGGCGGAGTCCTGGACCGCGGGGGTGGGCCTGACCTCGATGCGGGAGCGGGTCGCCGAGCTCGGGGGCACGCTCGTCGCGGGCCCGGCGGGCGAGGGCGGGCGGGTCATCGCGAGGCTGCCGCTGTGAGCGCGCTCCGTGTCGTGATCGCCGACGACCACCCCGTCATCCGCGACGGGCTCTCCGCGCTGCTGTCCTCGGTCGCGGGCGTCGAGGTCGTCGGGACGGCCGCGACGGGCCGGGAGGCCGTCCGGGCCGCGGTGACCGAGGCGCCCGACGTGCTGGTGCTCGACGTGCAGATGCCGGACCTCGACGGGGTCGCCGCCGCCACGGAGGTGATGCGGGCGGCGCCGTCGGTGGCCGTCCTCATGCTCACGATGTTCGACGACGACGACACCGTCTTCGCGGCCATGCGCGCCGGCGCCCACGGCTACCTACTCAAGGGCGCCACTCAGGAGGAGATCGTGCGCGGCATCCAGGCGGTCGCCGCCGGGGAGGCGATCTTCGGCCCCGGCGTCGCCCGGCGCGTGCTCGGGCTCGTCGCCGGGCCCGACCGTTCCGGCGACCCCTTCCCGGCGCTCACCGCCCGCGAGCGCCAGGTCCTCGAGCTGCTCGCCGCGGGCCTCACCACCACCGCCGTCGGGACGCGGCTCGGCCTCGCCCCGAAGACGGTCACCAACCACGCGTCGTCCGTCTTCGCGAAGCTCGGGGTCAGCGGGCGCGCCGAGGCGGTGGCGCGAGCCCGCCGGGCGGGGCTCGGTGGATCCTGCTGAGCTCAGCCCGCGAGGCGCTGCGCGGCGGCGGCGATGCGCTCGTCGGAGGCGGTGAGGGCGACGCGCACGTGTGCGCCGCCCGCCGGGCCGTAGAACTCGCCGGGGGCGACGAGGATGCCGCGCGCGGCGAGGCGGTCGACCGTCGCGCGGCACGGCTCGTCGGCGGTGGCCCAGAGGTACAGGCCGGCCTCGGAGTGCTCGACGCGCAGGCCGGCCGCCTCGAGCGCGGGGCGCAGGACGCGGCGGCGCCCGTCGTAGCGCGCGCGGGTCTCGGCGGCGTGCGCGTCGTCGCGCAGGGCCACGGTCATGGCCTCCTGCACGGGGCGCGGGACGATCATCCCGGCGTGCTTGCGGACCTGGAGCAGGCCCGCGACGAGCGCGGGGTCGCCGACGACGAGGCCCGCGCGGTAGCCCGCGAGGTTCGAGGTCTTCGACAGCGAGTGCACCGCGAGCAGGCCGTCGACGCGGCCGCCGTGCACGAGGGGGTCGAGCACCGAGGTCGTCAGCACCCCCGGCCCGGGCAGGGCGAGGTAGCACTCGTCGGAGACGACGACCGCACCCAGCTCGCGGGCCTCGGCGACGCGGGCGGTGAGTGCGGCGGCGTCGAGGACCCGCCCGGTGGGGTTGGACGGCGAGTTCAGCCAGACCAGCCGCGTGCCCGCGGGCAGCGGCTCGTCGTCACCCACCCGGGCCGGCTGCGCGCCCGCGAGCTGCGCGCCGACCTCGTAGGTCGGGTAGGCCAGGCTCGGGAAGGCGACGACGTGGTCGGGACCCAGCCCGAGCAGTGTCGGCAGCCACGCCACCAGCTCCTTGGAGCCGATGGTGGGCAGGACGGCGTCCGGGTCGAGACCCTCCGTGCCCGAGAGACCGGCGCCGTGACGGCGCGCGAGCGCCTCCACCGCGGCTTCTCGCAGCGCGGGGGTGCCCCACGTCTGCGGGTAGCCCGGGGCGTCCCACGCGGCACGCAGCGCCTCGCCGATCGCCGCGGGCACCGGGTCGACCGGCGTGCCCACGGAGAGGTCGACGACCCCGTCCGGGTGGCCGCGGGCGACCGCGGCGGCCCCGGCGAGGCTGTCCCACGGGAAGTCCGGGAGCGCGGGGAACCGCACCCCCGTGCCGGTGGTCACTCCCCCTGCGGCGGCAGGTCGGGCACCGGGCCCGCGTCGCGCTCGACCTTCCCGACCTTGGACGCGCCGCCCGGCGAGCCCAGCTCGTCGAAGAAGTCGACGTTCGCCTGGGTGTAGACGGACCACTGGTCCGGCACGTCGTCCTCGTAGTAGATGGCCTCGACCGGGCAGACCGGCTCGCACGCCCCGCAGTCGACGCACTCGTCGGGGTGGATGTACATCATCCGGCCCCCTTCGTAGATGCAGTCGACAGGGCACTCTTCGATGCACGCCTTGTCGAGCACGTCGACACACGGTTCGGCGATCACGTACGTCACGTCTGCTCCTGCTCCTCACTCGCGTCGTCCGGCGTCCCCGGACCCTCGCGTGGTGGTGTCACACGGCCACAGGGAACGCCTGCGGCGAGTATTCCGGTCGTCGTCGCGTCACGCCCGTGCGGGGGCGTCCAGATTGCTCCGTGAGGCAATGTCGGCCGTCACATGTGCCTCCGGCATGTGAGCAGAATCAGTGTTCCCGCACGTCCTTCTGCTCACCTGGCGGAGCCATCCTGCTCGCGCGCCACCCAGCGCGCCGCGGACCGGGCGGCGCGCTTGAGCCCGGACCGCTCGCTGCGGTAGCTCGCGAGCGCCCCCACGACGGGCAGGTTGGCCAGCAGGCGCCAGAAGCGGTTGCCCTGCGGACGGCGGTCGAGCTCGCCCTGCAGGCCCCAGAGCGTCTTGCCCATCCGCCACACCGCGCCGGCCAGCGCGCTCAGCCGGCCCTGCTCCTCGCGCTCGGTGCCGACGGTGCCGGCGAGCTCGCCGGCCTCGCGCTCGACGTCGTCGTGATGTGCGTCACCGTGCTTTCGCGGGTCGACGTCACGGCCGAAGAGCACGGAGGCGAGCAGGCGGACCTGCTGGTCGCGGCCGTCCATCCCGTGCTCGCTGGCGATGGCGCATACGACGAGGCCCTGGGCGGCGAGCCCGAGGATGTCCGAGACCGGCAGCCGGCGCGCCAGGGCGCCGCCGATGCCGGGGATGGACGCCACCACCGAGGTGAAGCGACCCACCCGCGACACCCACCACTGGTCGCGCTCCTCGGGGTTCATCGCCTGCCAGCGCGGGGTCCCGGGGAGCTTCGAGGTGGCGAGACGGTCGAGCACCCGGGCACGCAGGGTGCGCAGCGCCCGGCCGACCTTGCCGCGCCGGGTGGTGGGCGGGGGCTCCGCGCGCCCGCCGCTCTCGTGCAGCTCGATCGCGCGGCGCTGCGCCAGGCGTCCGAGGCGGAAGGGGTCGGCGTCGCGCAGGCCGCGCAGCACCGGGCCGGTGGCGGCCACGAAGGGGCGCAGGACGCGGACGACGTGCTCGTCGGGGATGGCCGGCATGGCGGCACGTTTCCCGACCAGGTCGCGGCTCAACCGTCCGGCGCGCGCACGCGTCTGCGCGCGGACGTCCACGACAGGGCGAGCGCGCCGGGCAGCACCCCGGCGGCGAGCAGGAGGATCGCCCGCCAGTCCGGCGGGAGGACCCCGCCGCCGGCCGGGCTCCACAGGCCCGCGCCGACCACGGTCAGTGTCCACGCCGCGAGCGGGACCAGCGGGGCGCGGCTCTCGGGCCACGCGGCGTCGGCGGCGAGCACGAGCACGGGGGTCGTGATCAGCGCGACGGCCGTCGAGAGGGGCAGCGGGACGCCCTCGGCGGCCGTGCGCAGGGTCAGCCACGCCATCTCGGTCCACGCGAGCATCACGGCGTCGAGAGCGAGGAGCACGACGACGACCACGGGGAGCACCTTGCGGCGACGGGGTCCCGCCTCCGGGGAGCGAGGGTCACCCTCGTCGCTCTCCACGCCCCCGGGGCATCCCTCGCTCGCGGCGGCCGTGCCCTCGCTCACGACGGCGGGAAGAGGTCGTCGGGGGCGCTCGCCGGGCCGCGCAGGTGCACGAAGCACTCGGCGGGCAGGACCGGCTGGGCGAGGTCGTTGGACAGCGCGTACGCCGGGGGCTCGCTGCCGTCGTCGTAGACGGTGATCTGAGTGGCGTGGGCCCGCAGGGCCGCGAGCTTGGCGACCCGGGCGGCCCCGAGCGGGACCCGGGTGGTGATCGTCGCGTCGGGCACGGTCGGCAGGTCCTCGACCGGCGGCACCGGGACCGGCAGCCACGAGCGCCGGCGCAGCGCGGTCAGGCCCGCCTCGACCTCGTCGTGCGCGGCCGCGGTGGCGAGCACGGTGATCGTCGTGGCGTCCGGGTCGACGTCCTCGACCGCGGCAAGGGTGACGTCGTGCGCCCGCACGTGGTCGGGGTGGCCGTAGCCGCCGCGCTCGTCGTAGGTGACGACGACCAGCGGCCGAACCTCGCGCAGCACCGCGACCAGCGCCTCGACCTGCTTGTCGAACCCGTCGGGATCGGCGAACGCCCCCGGGCCGATCGTGGCGGGGGCGGCGGCGTGGATGCCCGCGCCGGCGCGCACCATGCCCGAGTCCTGCCAGGCGCCGACCCGGGCGAGCCAACGGTGGTCGGTCACGCCGACGGCCGCGCAGGCCCGCGCGAGCTCGCCCTCGCGGTACTCGCCGAGCGCGTCGCCGGTGAGGTGCCGGAGCCCGGGCGGGATCACCTCACCCTGCTCGCCACGGTTGCACGTCACGAGCGTCACCGGGATACCGGCTCCGGTGGCGAGCGCCATCACGCCGCCGCACGTGATCGTCTCGTCGTCCGGGTGGGCGTGGACGAGCAGCAGCGGACCGGAACTCACCCGGGGCACGGTAGGCCGTCCGGCCGCACGCGACCGGCCGGGGTGGACCGTGTCTCCATGACGGATCCGAGCTGGACGGTGTCGTGGGAGACCGATCTCGACGGCGCGGTGCACGTCGGCCTGGCGGCCCTGCTGTCACGGGCCTACGCCCGGCCGTCCGGCCGGTTCGCCGACGGCCGGTTCGCCGACGCCCAGAGCTGGGCAGGCGCGCGCCCGGAGCTGCGAGTGGTCGCGCGCGTCGGCGGGGCCGCGGTCGCCCACGCCGGGATCGTGCGGCGGTTCCTGCGGGCGCTGCCCGACGGCGGCGACGTCCTCGTCGGCGACGTCGGTCTCGTCGCCGTCGACCCCGAGCACCAGGGACGGGGCCTCGGGGGCGCGCTGCTGGCGCGCGTGGTGGACGTGCTCGCCGACCTGGACGTGCCGTTCGGCTTCGTGTCGTGCGGGCCGGCCGTCGAGGGCTTCTACCGCGCCGCCGGATGGACGCAGCTGACCGGCGTCACCGTGCGCCTGATCGACACGCACCACCGCACGCGCGTCGACGCCGACCCGGCGATGGTGCACGCGGCGGGCCGCCCGCTGTCGGCGTGGCCGCCCGCGCGGGAACTCGCCCGCGACGGGCAGCTCGTCTGACCGGACCAACCCACGGATTCGAGCGCGTGGCGATACGGACGTTCAGTGTCAGCGACGCCACGTCGCTGACACGGGCGGCTACTCCGAACGGACGAGGCGCGGGGGTTCGGCGAAGTGGCACGCCGCGGGATGGTCGGTCGACGCGCGGACCTCGAGCGCCGGGGGGTCCTGCGCGCAGATCTCCGCCGCCCTGGGGCAGCGCGTGCGGAACCGGCAGCCCGAGGGCGGGTCGGCGGGGGACGGGACGTCGCCGTCGAGCCGGATCGCCTCGCGGCGCCCGCGCAGCGACGGGTCGGGCACCGGGACCGAGGACAGCAGCGCCTGCGTGTACGGGTGGCACGCGCGCCCGTAGATCTCCTCCGCGGTCCCCGTCTCCACGATCGACCCGAGATACATCACGGCGACGCGGTCGCACAGGTGGCGGACGACCCCGAGGTCGTGGGCGATGAACAGGTACGCCAGGTCGAACTCGCGCTGCAGGTCCGAGAGCAGGTTGAGCACCTGCGCCTGGATCGACACGTCGAGCGCGGACACCGGCTCGTCGCAGACGATCACCTTGGGTCGCAGGGCCAGCGCGCGGGCGATGCCGATGCGCTGGCGCTGCCCGCCCGAGAACTGGTGCGGGTAGCGGCGGACGTGCTCGGGGTTGAGCCCGACCACCTCGAGCAGCTCCTGCACCCGGCGCCGGCGATCGCTCTTGGGCGCCACCTCGGGGTGGATGTCGAAGGGCTCGCCGACGATGTCACCGACGGTCTTGCGCGGGTTCAGCGACGTGTACGGGTCCTGCAGGACGATCTGCATGTCGCGGCGCCACGCGGTGAGCGCCGACCCGCGCTTGGCGAACAGGTCCTCGCCCTCGAACGTCGCGGTCCCGCTCGTCGGCGGCGTCAGGCGCATGAGCACCTGCGCGAGCGTCGACTTCCCGCAGCCCGACTCCCCGACGACCCCGAGCGTCTCGCCCGGGTGCAGGTCGAACGAGACGCCGTCGACGGCGCGCACCTGCCCGACGGTCTTGCGGAACACCACGCCCCGGGTCACCGGGTAGTGCTTGACCAGGTCGCGGACCGCGAGGATGGGCTGGGTCACCGCGAGACCACCTCGTGCGTCGTCGGACGGTCGGGGCCCTGCGCGACGAACCGCTCCGCGAAGTGGCACGCCGCCTGGTGGGCGGAGCCCAGCTCGCGCAGCGCCGGCACGTCGTCGGTGCACACGTCCTGCGCGTGGGCGCAGCGCGGGTGGAACGGGCAGCCGTTCGGGATCGCCGACAGGCTCGGCGGCAGCCCGGGGATCGGCCGCAGCGGGGCACCCGCCCCACCTCGACCCGGGTCGTCGACGCGCGGCACCGAGTCCATGAGCCCGCGCGTGTACGGGTGCGCCGGGTGCGCGTAGAGCGACGCGGCGTCGGTGTGCTCGACGATTCGCCCTGCGTACATGACCGCGATCCGGTCGGCGACCTCGGCGACCACGCCCAGGTCGTGGGTGATGAGGATCAGGCCCATCCCCCGCTCCCGGCGCAGCTCGTCGAGCAGCTCCATGATCTGCGCCTGCACCGTGACGTCGAGCGCGGTGGTCGGCTCGTCGGCGATGAGCAGCTCCGGGTCGAGCGCCAGCGCCATCGCGATCATGGCGCGCTGACGCATGCCGCCGGAGAACTGGTGCGGGTACTCGCGTACGCGCTGCTTCGCGTTCGGGATCTTCACGAGGTCGAGCATCTCGGCGGCCCGAGCCATCGCGTCCTTCCGCGACATCCCGCGCCGGAACCGGAACTGCTCGGCGATCTGGAAGCCCACCGAGTAGACGGGGTTCAGCGCCGACAGTGCGTCCTGGAAGATCATCGCCATCGACTCGCCCCGCAGCAGCCGCCGACGCTCCGGGTCGGCGCCGAGCAGCTCCTCCCCGCGGAAGCGCACGGAGCCGCCGGTGATCCGGCCGGGTGGAGCGTCGAGGATGCCCATCACGGTCTGCGCGGTGACGCTCTTGCCCGAGCCGGACTCGCCCAGCACGGCGAGCGTCTCGCCCTCGCCGACGTGGTAGCTCACGCCGTTGAGCACCGACGCCGTCTCGGGGCCGCGGCCGAACTCCACGCGGAGGTCGTCGATCTCGAGCAGAGGCGCGGTCATGGTCACCGTCCTCTCGGGTCGAGGGCGTCGCGCACGGCGTCGCCCATCATGACGAAGGCCAGCACCGTGATCACGAGGAAGCCGGCCGGGAAGAACAGCGCCCACGGGATGTCCTGCACGCGCTCGCGCGCCTCGGAGATCATCACGCCCCAGGAGACGACGGGGTCGCGCAACCCGATGCCCAGGAACGACAGCGTCGCCTCCGCGCCGATGAACACCCCGAACTGGATGGCGCCGTACACGAGCACCGGAGCCAGCGTGTTGGGCAGGATGTGCCGCAGCACCACGCGGAACGGGCCGGCGCCGAGCGCCTTCGCCGCCTTGACGTAGTCCTGCTGCGAGGTCTCGATCGCCGCCGCGCGCATGATGCGCATTGCGACCGGCCAGGTGAGCACGACGATCGTCAGCACCACCTGGAACACCAGCTGGCCCTCGCCGACGATCTCGCCGGGCTCGTTGAACGAGGTCAGGATGACGATGCCGCCGAGCACGAACGGCAGTCCCGCGAAGATCTCGCCGAGCCGCGAGAGCAGCGAGTCCGCCCAGCCGCCCGAGTAGCCCGCGAGCAGTCCGGCGAGCGAGCCGATCACGACGGTGCCGAACGTCGCGAGGAAACCGACCGCGAGCGACGGCGCGGCCCCGTAGATCGTGCGGGCGTAGACGTCGCGGCCCTGGAGATCGGTCCCGAAGATCTCACCGGGTCCCGGGGGCAGGCGCGAGCGGTCGAGCAGGCCGACGGTCGGGTCGACCGACGTGAACAGGGACGGCACGAACGCCATGAGCAGCAGCAGGACGATGAGCGCGGCGGCGATCCAGAACCTCGGCCGCCGGCGCAGGTCGTCCCAGGCGTCGGCCCACAGGCCGCGGGTCGCCTCGGCGCCGAGCGCCGGCGTGTCCTCGGCCGCCCTCGGCGGCGGGGCGGTGGTCAGCGGCTCAGTCATAGCGGATCCTCGGGTCGAGCACGGCGTAGAGCAGGTCCACGACGAGGTTCGCGATCAGGTAGACGATCACCAGCAGCGCGACGATCCCGACGACGGTGGCGGTGTCCTGTTGCTGGAGCCCGCGGTAGACGAGCCCGCCGATGCCGCGGATGTTGAACACGCCCTCGGTGACGATCGCGCCGCCCATCAGCGTGCCGATGTCGGTGCCGAGGAACGTCACCACGGGGATCAGCGAGTTGCGCAGCATGTGCACCCCGACGACGCGGCGCCGCGGGAGCCCCTTGGCGACGGCGGTGCGCACGAAGTCGGCGCGGGTGTTCTCCAGCAGGCTCGTGCGGGTCAGGCGTGCGACGTAGGCCATCGACAGGCTGGCCAGCACGAACCCGGGCACGATCAGGTCGCCGATCGACGGGTCGCCCGGCACCGACGTGCGGATGATCCCGAGCTCGACCCCGAGGATCTGGCGCAGCACGAGACCGGTGACGAACACGGGCAGCGCGATGAGGAACAGGGTCGAGACCAGCACGAGCGAGTCGACGAACCCTCGCCCGCGCAGCCCGGAGACGACACCCGCGATGATGCCGATGATCGCCTCGATGACCAGCGCGATGATCGCGAGCTTCACGGTGATCGGGTAGGCGTCGGCGATGAGCGTCGAGACCTCGGTGCCGGAGAACGTCTGCCCGAAGTCACCGGTCAGCACGTTCCCGACGTACTTGAGGTACTGGACGATCAGCGGGTCGTCGAGGTTGTAGCGCTCGGTGATGGCGGCCTTGAAGGCCGGGGAGCACTCGCGCTGGCCGCACTTGCCCGCGAACGGGTCGTCGCGCAGACCCCACACGAGGGCGTAGACGATGAAGGTGGTCCCCAGGAAGACGGGGATCAGCTGCAGCACGCGCCGCAGGGTGTAGCGGCCCACGGGGGGACTCCCTCGGTCGTTCCGACCCGCCGTGCGGGACCCGGCGTGCTCCTCATGGGAACACCGGAGTACCGGGTACCGCACGGGCGGTGGTGGTGGTCGGGGACGAAGGTCAGTTCTGCGGGTTGAGCGCGAACGTCGTCGTCACGAGCCGGTCCAGTGGGTTGCGCTCACCGGAGGCGAGGCGCGACGAGTCGCCGTAGATGATCTGCCTCGTGAACAGCGGGATCGACGGCATGTCGGTCAGGATCAGCCGCTCGGCCTCCTGGTACCCCGCCTCGGCCGCCTGCTCGTTCGGGGCCTGGTCGGCCCGGTCGAGCGCGGCGTCGACCGCCGGGTTGGAGTACTTGTAGTCGTTCGAGGACGCGTCGGTGCGGTAGAGCTGCGTCAGGAACGTCTCGATGTTGGGGTAGTCCCCGATCCACGCGGCGCGGAACAGGCCCGTGAACTGGAACGCGTTGGCCTGCTGGCGGACCTCGGAGAACGACGGCAGCGGGGTGTACTGCGCGTCGACGCCAAGGTTCTGGCGCAGCTGGTTGGTCACCGCCTGCATCCACTCGCCGTGCCCGCCGTCGGCGTTCGCGGTGAGGGTCAGCGGGCCCTGGAAGCCGCCGGCCTGGGCCAGCAGCTCGCGTGCCCGCTGCGGGTTGAACTGGCAGTTCTCGCCGCACTGGCCGGGCAGGTAGCCCTGCGCCGCCGGGGTCGCGAGGCCGTCGGCCGGGCGGTAGGTACCACCGAAGATCTGGTCGACGATCGCCTGGCGGTCGATCGCCATCGACATCGCCCGGCGCACCAGCGGATTCTGGAAGCGCGGGTCGTAGAGCGGGAAGCCCAGCGCCGTGGTCTGCAGGCCGTCCTTGGCGTGCGCGCCGGCGCCGAGGTCCTGGCGCCACCGGCCGCCGGTCAGCGCCGACGGCGGGATCGCCTTGATGTGGTCCAGGTTGCCGGAGACGACGTCGTCGTAGGCGGTCTGCAGGTCGGAGTAGACGCGGAACTCCAGGCGCGGGACCTGCGGCTTGTCCGTGCCGGCGTACTGGTCGTTGCGGACCAGCGTGAGGTTCTGGTTCGGGGTGCGGGACTCGAAGCGGTACTCGCCGTTGCCCACCGGGGCGGCCTCGTAGCCCGCGCGGTCGGTGAAGAACTTCTGCGGCAGCGGGTAGTACGCCGAGTACCCCAGTGTCGTCGGGAAGATGACGAACGGCGCCTTGAGGGTGACCTCGAAGGTCTGCGGGTCGACCACACGCAGCCCGCGCATCGTCGGCGCGGTGGGCTGCTCGCTGGAGACCTCGTCGTACCCGTCGATCTTCTCCATGAACGACGACGCCTGCGCGGCGTTCGGGCCGTAGGCGACCCAGTTCCACGCGTCGACGTAGTTCTGCGCGGTGACCGGCGTGCCGTCGTGGAACGTCCAGCCCGGCTTGAGCCTGATCGTCCAGACCCTGTTGTCCGCCGACGTGATCGACTCCGCCGCCTCGTTCGAGGGCGCCGCGGTGTTCACGTCGTACGTGACAAGGCCGGCGAACAGGGCGTCGAGGACGTCCCCGCCGTTCTGCTCGGTGTTGTTGCCGGGGATCAGCGCGTTCTCCGGCTCACCCCAGTCGAGGCTCACGGTCTGGGCGGCCTGGTCGCCCCCGCCCCCTCCCCCGCCGCACGCGGTGGCGACCAGCGCCACGGCGAGCGTTGCGGCCACGATCGTGACCAAGCGACGCAACGGCAACGTTCCTCCTCATGTGGTGGTACCCCGACTTGCTCGCGCGGGGCAACCGACTGGTCACCGGGCGTGACTTCGCCGCGTGAAACCTAGGGAAAGCGTTTGCGGTTCGGCAAGGTGTTGACTCACGGGTAACGAACACGCCCCACGGGCGTCACGCTCCCGTCAGGCCGTGGTGACCCGACGAGTTGATGCCGTCTCGTTGATGCCGTCTCGTTGAGGCCGTCTAGTTGAGGCCGTCGTCGCCCCGCTGTGTCGCCGGCGGCGGCGTCCAGCGGTCGGCGCCCGCGAAGGGGGTCTCGGTGAGCGGGCCGACGACGACGTCGGTCCGGTCGGCCGGGCTGACGAGCACCGAGGCGGCCTGGAAGAGCGGGATCGTGGGCAGCGAGTTCCACAACGAGGGCTCGGCGAGCGCGAGTGCCGTGTCGGTCGAGACGGTGCCGGCGGAGGCGCCGTCGAGCAGGGACTGCAGGGCCGGGTCGCAGAACCCGGTGGGCGTGAGCGCCTCCGACGCCTGGGGGTCCGCCAGCTCCTCGGTGAGCTCGTCGATCTCGTCGGCGTTCGGCGTCGTCGCGGCCGTCGAGGGGCCGGCGGCGTCGGTGGAGGTCGGCGCCGCGCCGGTGGTCGTCTCCGGCGGGGCGGCGCTCGTCGGCGGGGAGGTGCTCGTCGGCGGGGAGGTGCTCGTCGGGGCGGCGGGCGAGCTCGGCGCAGGCGCGCCCGGGGCGTTGGGCGAGGTCGGCGCCCCGTCGGTGACATCGGTGGCGTCGTCGGCGGCCAGCGCGAGGCCCGGGTCGGTGCCCGTGCGCCCCGAGGTCGCGGGGGCCCGGCCACCGGGGCAGCCGACCACCGACGCCAGGTCCGCGATCGGGTCACCGCCGATCGGCAGCGACTCCACGGCGATGTCGGCCACGGCGAGGTCCGACGCCGAGTTCGGCGTGGGCGGGACGGTGGTCGTGGTGGTGCTCGACGGGGTGCTGGTGCTCGAGCTGGTCGTACCCCCACCCGGGGCCGGGGTGGGTGTCGTCGCGAGCAGGGCGCCGCCGGACGGGGTGCTCGTGCGGGTGGGCGGCGCGGGTGTCGGGGTCGGCGGGCCGGTGGTGGTCGTCGACGACGGTCCGCGCCCGGGCGGGAACCCGGAGGTGCCGCCGTCGGCCACGACCACCGAGGTGATGCCCGCCGCGCGCAGCTGGGTGCCGAGGGTGGCGATGAGCCGTCCGTACGGCGCAACCTGCGGCGGGGCCGCGAGGCGCAGGATCAGCGGCTGCCCGCCGCGCTCCCACCGGCCGTCCGCGCCGCGCGTGTACCCGGCGTCGGTGAGCAGGCGGAACGTCTCGTCCAGATCCTGGCGGGCGGCGGGCGAGTCCGCCGGCAGGGTCGAGCGGTAGTTCTCCTCGGACGGCGCGCGACCGAACGCGTCCGCCGGCAGCTGCGCCGACGGGCCCCCGTCGGTGCCGACCGAGCGCAGCGCGGAGCGGTCGGTCGCCGCCGCCACGGCCCGCCGGACCCGCAGGTCGGCGAGCGGGCCGTCGTCGCTGCGGAGGGCGAGCTGCACCAGCGCGGGCTCGGGCAGGGTGCGGACGTTCAGCGAGGAACCGACCGCGCGCAGGGCGGCGAGGTCGTCGGCGTCGGCGCGGAACTGCGTGGCCTGCACGTCGCCGGAACGCACCCGGTCGATCAGCGACGGCGCCTCCGCCGCCTGGAAGACGACCTCGTCGGGGACCGCCGGCGTGCCCCAGAAGCGGTCGTTGCGGGCAAGGGTGACCTGGCCGCGGATCCGGTCCACGACGCGGACCGTGAACGGGCCGGCGGACACCGGGATGCTGTCGGTGAGCCCGCCGCCCCACGAGCCCGGGGCGTCCTTGAGCAGGTGCGCGGGCAGCATGTGGTCGAACAGTGTCTGCCACGCCGGGTAGGGGCGGTCGAAGACCACGTCGACGGCCTTGCCGCCCGCGCGCGACCGGACGTCGGTGATCGCCCGGTAGCCGGCCGCGCCGACCACGCCGGGCTGGCTGCGCATCTGCTGCCAGAGGTAGACGAAGTCCTCGGCGGCCACCGGGGCGTTGTCCGACCAGCTCGCCGCCGGGGCGATCTCGTAGGAGACGGTGAACGGCTCGGTCGAGGTGACACGCGCCGAGGTCACCACCGACGTGTCGAGCCGCGGCTCGCCGTCGGGGCCGGGACGGAACGCCGAGGGGAGCACCAGCGAGGCCATCGCGCGCGACAACGGGGTGTCGTCGGCGACCCGGTGCGGGTTGAACCCGACCCCGAGGTCGTCGACACCGATGCGCAGCTCGGTCGGGTCGGGCTCGAGCTGGGGGGTCGGGGCCGGCGCGGGGACGGGCACCTGGCCGACGACCGGAGGAGGCGCTCCGGAACAGGCCGCCAGGACCGCGAGGACGAGCGCGAGGGCGGGAAGGACACGAACGACACCGACAGCACGTCGGGGACCGCTCACGCCGTCGTCCGGCCCTTCTCCTCGGGAGACCGCTCCGTCGACCCGATCGGCGGTCGGCAGCACCGGCCGCACCGGGGATCGTCATCGTGACACGGTCACCGCGGGTGGGGACCGACGGGTCTGGCCCTCGGCGTCGACCGGAGGTTAGCCTCACCTCATGGGCAAGGGCAGCAAGAAGAAGAGCAAGGAGCCCGAGAAGCCCGAGAAGGCCAAGGAGCCCAAGAAGGCCAAGAAGGCCAAGAACCCGAAGGTGCCGCTGCACCTCGTCCAGTACGCCGACGCCATGCCGCTCACCGGCGCCAAGAAGATCAAGAAGAAGTGCTGCCGGTCGCGGCCGCGCTGCAAGAGCTGTCCGGTCCTGCTCATGCGCGCCTCCCGGCTCAACGAGGCCGGGGTCACCGGCAAGGACCTCAAGAAGGCGCTGAAGAAGGCCCGGGCGGCCTGAGCAGGACCTCCTGCGAGAGCAGCAGGGCCAGGGCCGGCAGCACCGCGCGGTCGGCGTCCAGCCAGTCGATCCCGTCCAGCTCGCCGGGACCCAGCCACGCCAGCGCGTCGTGCTCGAGCGCCGTCGGGTCCCCCGACGCCCGGCACACCCGGATGCGCAGGACGCGCTCGCCGGGCAGCGGCACCTCCGGGCCGACGCGCTCGCCGACGCCGACGTCGTGCAGCGCCAGCTCCTCACGCAGCTCGCGGGCGAGCGCGGTGGCCTCGTCCTCGCCCGGCTCGACCGCGCCGCCGGGCAGCTCCCACCGCCCCGCGGCGGACGCGGGCCGGGTGCGCCGCGCGGCGAGCACCCGCCCGTCGCGGACGAGGGCGGCGCCGACCACGACCCTGCTCACGCTGATCAGTGTGAGGTCCGCCCCGACGTGTCAGGATCCGGGCATGGCTGAACTCCTGACCGAGGACGCGATCGCCGACGCTCTGAAGGGCCTGCCCGGCTGGGAGCGCGAGGACGACGCCACCATCGTGCGGTTCGCGAAGCTGCCGAGCTTCCCGGAGGCGATCGCCGCCATCGACGCGGTGGCCGAGCTCGCCGAGGCCGATAACCACCACCCCGACATGGACATCCGCTACAACAGTCTGAAGTTCAAGCTCTCGACGCACTCCGAGGGCGGTCTCACGGCCAAGGACACCGACCTGGCCGCGAAGATCTCCTCGGAGCTCGAGGCCCGCGGCGCCTCCTGAGCGAGCCCCGCCCGGCGGACCTGTGGTCCGCCCCGTTCGTCGCGGTCCTCGTCGCGACGGTCCTCGCCTTCGGCGGTTACGCGCTGCTGATGCCCGTCGTGCCGGTGCACGCCGTCGCCGGCGGGGCGAGTCCGGCCGCGGCGGGCGCCACGACGGGCGTGTTCATGGCGGCGACCGTCGCCGCGCAGCTCACGGTGCCCGCGGTGCTCCGGCGCATCGGCCCGCGCGCCGCGCTCGTCGTCGGCGCCCTGGCGCTCGGGGCGCCGGCGGCGCTGCTCGTCGCGACGTCGGCGCTGCCGGTGCTGTTCGCGGTGGCCGTGGTCCGCGGGGTCGGGTTCGGGCTGGTCACGGTGACCGGGGCCGCGCTCGTCGCCGACCTCGCCCCGGTCTCGAAGCGCGGGCGCGCCGTCGGTCTCTACGGGGTCGCTGTCGGGCTGCCGCAGCTCGTCCTGCTCAGCGGCGGCGTCTGGGCGTACGACGTGCTCGACGCCGCGGTGGTGCTGCTGGCCGGGGCCCTGCTGCCCCTGGTGTCGGCGCTGTGCTGCGCGCGCCTCCCGACCACGCGCTCGGCGTCCCGCGAGCGCTCCGGCTCGCTCCCCGCCAGGGTCGCGCTGCCGCCGTGGACGGCGATGGTCGTCTCGGCGGCCGCCGCGGGCGGGGTGATCACGGTGCTCCCCTTGTGGGCCGGCGTGTCGGGGCCGGGCCTCGCGGGCGGGACGTCGGCGGCGGCCGTCGCCCTCGCCGCCCTCACCGCGGGACAGCTCGCGGGGCGCGGGATCGGCGGGGAGCTCGCCGACCGTGCCCGCGTGCGCACGCCCGCCCTCACGCTCGCCGGGCTCGCCGTCGTGGTGCTCGGCGCCGTGGTGGTGGCCCTGGGCGGGTCGTCGCTGGCGGTCGCCGTGCTCGCCGGCGCGGCGCTCGTCGGCCTGGGCTTCGGCGCGGTGCAGAGCGACACGCTGCTCGGGCTCTTCGCCCGCGCCGGCCCCACCCGCTCGGGCGCGGCGAGCACCTGGTGGAACACGGCCTACGACGCCGGCACGGGTCTCGGCGCGGCGGCCCTGTCCGCGGTCCTCGGCGCGGCCGGGGGCTCGGCGGCGTTCCTCGTCGCCGCGCTCGCCGCACTCCTCGCGGCGCCGCTGGTGCTGGCGACCCGTGGTCCACGTACGTCCGACCGAAGGGCCCCTTCGGTCGAATAGACGGGCGAGGGGAGCCCTTCGCCGGAACCCCACGCCGGCCGGGGGGTGCCGCCAACGCGCCGTTCGGCGTCGAGAACCCGCGCTCGTGGTGCCGCGCCCGTCGGTGGGGACGCGCGCGCCGGTCCTCACCGCCCGACGACCGTGCCGGTCGCTGCCGCTGCTCCGTCCACCAGATCCGACTCGGCCGTCCGGGCTGCGCCGACCAGCCCTGCGTCGAGGTGACGCGTCCTCGCGGGTGATCTCGCGCGGCGTTCGGGCGAGACGCCGTCGTCGCAGGTCACGAGCCCGATGTCGCCCGCGATGTCCGGCTGCCCAGGGATGGAGGCCGGCGTGATGAAGAAGGTGCTGTTCGCGGCGCTGTTCGGTGCCGTCGTGATGCTCGGCTCCGCGCAGGCGGGCTACCTCGCGCCCGGGACGCTCACCGAGTCGGTGACGCCGGACGCGGCGTCCCCGCCCGCGCTCGGCGGCTCGGCGACCGCGGCGGTCCCCGCGCCCGGCGCCGCGGCGCCCGGCACGCCCGGCGCACCCGTCGGACCGGCCCCCGGAACCCCGGTCCCCGGACCCGTCGAGCCCGCCGCGAGCGAGCGCCCCGCGACCGCGCGCACCGCCGACGCGCCGCACACCGGGCGCTCCTCCTCGAACGCCGGATCGGGTGGCTCGGGAGCACGCAACGGCGGCTCGTCGGGCTCGTCGTCCGGCTCGGGCCCGTCGGGGAACGGCTCCGGGCGTTCCGAGGGCGGTTCCGGCGGGGGTTCGGGCGGGGGTTCGGGCGGGGGTTCGAGCAACAGCTCCGACCGCCCCTCCAGCGGCGGCGGGTCCGGATCGGGCTCCCAGGGCGGCGGGGTCGGCGTGCAGGTCTGCCTGAAGCGGGTGCTCGGCACCTGCGTGGAGGTCGGACTGCGCTGACCCTCAGGTCGCGGTGACGGCCGCGCGCACGTCGCGCACCGCGCGCTCCGAGCGCTCCGAGCGCTCCGCCGCCTGCACCGCGGCGATGGTGTCGTCGAGCAGCGCGAGGAGCATCGTGTCGCGGGCGTCGGCGTCGAGGTCGGCCACGCGGGCGGCCACGAGCAGGTGGGCGCAGGCGTGGTTGACCGGGCCGACGTGCAGCAGCGTCGCCAGGCGCCCGCCGTCGCCCTCCTCGCCACGGCCCCGGCGCGGAGTCCGGGTCTCGGCGCGACGCTCGAGACGGCGCTGCAGGCGGGGGAAGAAGCGGTTGGCGGGATCGATCGCGAGGCCGGCGCGCGCGATCGTCGCGAGGACGATCGGGCGGACCTCGACACCGGCCTCCCGGCCGAGACCGATCAGCGTGACCGCGCGCGTGCCCAGCTGCTGGCGGGCCGTGGACGACACGGCGTCGTTGACCTGCCACGCCACCGCCGCGAGCGCGGGATGGGTGCAGCGTGGTCGGTCGGTGAAGCGTTCACCGGCGAGCACGGAGACGTACTCCATGAGACAGCTGCCGGCTTCCGCGTCGCGGTGCGCGCCGGCCTCGAGGACGGGCAGGCCCTCAGGAGGGCGGGTGGACGTCATGGGAAGCTCCCCTCCCCGGCCCCGGGCCCTCGCGCCCGGTTCGGATGCCCTACCGTAATCCGTTTCGCGCCCCACCACAGGGGGTCCGGACGAGGGATTCGTCCGAGTGCAGCCACCCGGATGCGATCAGTGGTCCGAACCGATCACGGTGGTCGCGGTGAGGGCGGCGAGAACGGCCCCGACGGTCGGCGAGACGAGCCTGCGGATGTCCTGGGCGACGCCGAGCGGCACGTGCCGGCCGTCCGCGATCGCCCGCGCGCGGCGGGCCGCCGTCGTGGGGTCGTCCGGGCTCAGCTCGCGGACGCGCCGCCCGTGGTGCAGCAGCACGACGAGCATCGCGACGGCCTCGTCGGGCTCCTCGTCGCCCTCGAGGACGGCGCGGACGGCGGCGCGGTCGTGGTGCAGCGCGTCGACCTCGTGGACGCGCAGCGCGGACCCGAACACCGGCATCGCCAGGTAGCCGAACACCCGCCGCGGCTCGCGCGCCGCGAGCCCGCGCCCGACGAGACGGTCCATGGTCCGGCGGATCATCTGCGCCCCGCGGTGACCCGTGACGGCGTGCTGCAGGTCGGCCTTGGCGCCGCCGTGGGCGACGAGGCCGTCCCCGACCCAGCGCAGCAGCGGATCGGTGACCTCGACCGGCCCGCGCCGGTACGCCGTCCCCGCGTCGAGCAGGGAGGCGTCGAGCAGCAGCTCCACCATCGCGGCCGCCACGAGCAGCCCCGCGGGCTCGGTGAGCGTCGACAGCGGGCGACCCTCGTCGTCACCGAGGACCCACGCCACCCGCTCGGGGAGCGTCAGGTCCGCGGTCCGGGACGACCACCGCTCCGAGCGCACGGAGACAGACTAGGCACGAGCGTCCCCCACCCGAGTCAGCAGTCCCCGGATGACAGCACGCGGCGTCGAGCGGTGCGCCCGGGCGGGTCAGGACCGGCGTCCGAGCGGCCGGACGCCGGTTGCGGCGGGTGACGTCATGGCTGGTCGGATCGGCAGGCGGATCGGCAGGCGGATCGGCAGGCGGATCGGCAGGCGGATCGGCAGGCGGATCGGCAGGCGGATCGGCACTGTCGGTCCCGCACGGCAGACTCCACCTCATGAGCACGATCCCCGTCGAGCCCGCGCCGGATCCCGATCTCCGGCGCGCGCGGGCCGGTGACCACGCGGCCTTCGCCCGGCTGGTCGCGCCGCTGCGTCGCGGGCTCCACGCCCACTGCTACCGCATGCTCGGCTCGGTCCACGACGCCGACGACGCCCTGCAGGACGCCCTGCTGCGTGCCTGGCGGGCGATCGGCCGGTTCGAGGACCGTCCCGGGCGCCCCGACGCGCTCCGATCGTGGCTGTACACGGTGGCCACCAACACCAGCCTCGACACCGCGGCGCGGCGGGGGCGACGCGCCCTGCCGATGGATCTCGGCCCGTCCGCCGAGCACCCCGGGGACGACCCGCCGCGCGCCGAGGTGGCCTGGCTCGGGCCCTACCCCGACGTCCCGGACGCGACGGTCGAGGAGCGCGAGACCGTCGAGCTCGCCTTCGTCGCCGCCCTGCAGCACCTGCCGGGCAACCAGCGGGCCGCCCTGCTGCTCATGGAAGTGCTGAGCTTCTCGGCGGCCGAGGTCGCGGACATGATGGCGACCACCACGGCGTCGGTGAACAGCGCCGTGCAGCGTGCCCGCGCCACGCTGGCCAGCAAGGTCACCGGGCCGAGCCAGCAGCGCACGCTGCGCGCCCTGCCCGACGCGCAGCTCGCCGCCACCGTCGCGCGCTACGCCGCCGCGCTGGAGGCGGGCGACGCCGACGCGCTGGTCGGGCTGCTCACCGCCGACGTCACGTGGGCGATGCCGCCGCACGCCGAGTGGTACCGGGGCGCCGCGGCGGTCACCGCGTTCCTGCACGCGGGCCCGCTGGTCACCCCCTGGCGCCACCTGCCCACCCGCGCCAACGGCCAGCTCGCCGTCGGTTGCTACACGTGGGACGACGAGGCGCAGGTGTGGAAGGGCGTGGTGCTCGACGTCCTGACCCTCGCTCCCGACGGGCGCATCGCCGAGGTCACCGCGTTCATCGGCCCGGAGCAGGTGACCCGCGCCGGCCTGCCCGCGACCCTGCCGGCGGACGCCCCGCTCACCGCTCCCGGATGAGCGCGTCGGTGCGTTCCTCGGCCGCGGCGAGGAACGCGCCCATGCGCGCCAGCTCCGCGGGGTCCGCGTCCCGCAGCAGCGCGGCGAGCCGGTCGTTGAGCGGCTCGTAGACCGCCCCGATCCGCGCGATCGACGCCGGGTCCGGTTCGACGAGCACCCGGCGGCGGTCGGCCGGGTCGGACACGCGGTGCACGTGCCCGCCCGCGTGCAGGCGCTCGACCATCGGGCCGCCGGCCTCGAGCCGACCGCCGCCGACGCCCTGTCGCTGACCACCGCCGAGGGCGCGCCGCACGCCGCCCGACGCCGCGCGCACGCCCCGATGCTCTCGCCGCGCGCGATGCGCGCCCGGGCCGGCGCGATGCGCGACGCCGCCCGTGAGCTGCTCGGCGGGCTGAGCGACACTGCGGACCTCACGGCCGACTTCACCACCCGTTACCCGCTCACGGTCGTCGGCGACCTGCTCGGCGTGCCGCGCGTGATGATCGACGACGCCGTCGACGCCAGCCGGGCGATGTTCGGCGACGCCGCCGACGGCGCGGCCGCGATGAGCGCCTTCGCCCGCCTGGGCGCCGCGGCCATGGAGCACGACGGCCTGGCCCGTGAGCTGCGCCGGCGCCTGCCCGCGTCGGTGACCGACGACCAGGTGCACGACCTGCTCTTCGCCCTGATCTTCGCCGGGCAGCTGACCACCGATATCGCGCTGGGCTTCCTGCTCGCCCGCGTCCTCACCGACGGACCGCCCACCGACGTCGCCGCGCTCGTCGACCACGTCCTGCGCCGCGACCCGCCCGCGCCGTTCACGCTCTGGCGGTACACCGCCGAGGAGGTCGAGCTCGCGGGCGTCGTGCTCGCGCCGCGGACCCCCGTGCTCGTCGACCTCGCCGGTCTGGCCGACGACCCCGACCCGTCGCGGGCCTGCGCCGGCGGACGTGAGCGCTCAGGGCGTCCCGGCGTGGGGGACGTCGACGCGGGTCGAGAGCAGCACGGCCTCGCGCACCGGGCGGCGCTCGTGCTCGGCGAACGACGGCGCCGCGCAGGCGTAGAGGGTGCGCCCGTCGTCGCCGCCGAGCATGCAGGCGTAGACGCCGAGGCCGCCGGTCGGGCGCTCCTCGAGGATCGTGCCGCCCTCCGCCACGCGCAGGACCCGCGAGTGCAGGGCATCGGCCACCCAGATCGCGCCCTCGGCGTCGCCACCCATCCCGTCCGGCGCGACGGTGAGTCCACCGAGCGCCTCCCCCACGTCGGTGCTCGTGGGCGGCGGCGAGAAGCGGGCCCAGTCGCGGCGCCGGGCCAGGCCGCCGTCCTCGGCGACGTCGAACGCGGTCAGCCGCGCCCCGAAGGTCTCGGCGACGACGAGGACGCGGCCGAACAGCACCATCCCGTTCGGGAAGAGCAGGTCGTCGGCGATGGTGCGCGGGCTGCCGTCGGGGTCGACGTAGGTCAGCGTCGTGCGCGCGATCGGCGCGCCGCCCATCAGGTCGAAGCCGAAGTTGCCGACGTAGGCGCCGCCGCGGGTGTCGACGAGCATGTCGTTGAGGTGGTTGTCGACCAGCCCCGACAGGTCGGCGTGCTCCACCAGCGCCCCGTCGTTCTCGCGGCGCAGGATGCGGTGGTCGCGCATGGAGACGATCAGCAGGCGCCCGTCGGGCAGGAAGCCGAGGCCGGACGGCTGGTGAGGGACCTCGGCGATCACCTCGTGTCCGCCGTCGGGCTCGATCGCGACCACGCGCTCGGTGTAGAAGTCCGAGACCCAGAGCCGCCCGTCGTGCCATCGCGGGCACTCCAGGTACGACCAGCCGTCGGACACCACGTCGAAGTCCTGCGCTCCCACGGCACTCCTCCTCGAGCCCACGATGATTCGGTGCACGATCGAGCGGGCGGGACGTGTCGTCAAGGGCGCACGGGCGAGAGGATGGCCCGGTGGCGACAGCGGCAGAGCTCGCCCGGGCGAGGGTGGAGCAGGTCCGCGACGACCCGGAGGCCCGGCTCGCGCTGATGCATCGGCTCTACCACGGGGACGACGGCACCTTCCTGCCCTACCGCCGCGGCGCGGTCGCCTTCACGCGCTGGCAGGTCCGCCGCGGGCTCCTGCGGCCACCGGGCGGACCCGAGGGCGGCAGTCCCTGGTGGCGGGCGGTCAACGAGCGGCTGCTGCGCGACGGGTGGGAGGCGCGCGCTCTCGGCGACGGCCACGACCCGGCCGGCGCCACGGCGAGCGCGCTGCCGTCCCTGGAGTTCGTCCGACGACCGAGCGCGCGCGCGTGGTACCGCGCACACAACGTCAGCATCGCGACGGCGTTCCTGGAGCACCGCGATCTCGCCGAGCAGGAGAGCCGCACCGAGCGGTTCTTCATCAACCTCGTGCTGCTGCGGGTGCTGTATGCGCACGCGCTGGTGTCCGCCCCGCGGCTCGCCCTCGGCCGCCTCGCGCCGATCGGTCCCCTGCTGGGCGATCCGCGGGTACGGATGACCGGGCTCTTCCTCGCGATCTCGCGGGTCCTGCCCGACACCTACCCGCTCGGCGACGACGTCGAGCGCTACGTCGCGATCGAGCACCCGTGGGGTCGCCTGCTCGACATCGGCGTGATCCAGCCCCGGCTGCGCGCGATCTACGACTGGTCGGCCTCCGAGCTCGGCGAGCCCGCGCTGCGCGACCTGCTCGCCGACGCCGTGCCCTGCTACGCGTGGCCCGCCGACGACCGGCTGCCGTGGTTCCCGCCGCCGACGCTGCTGACCCGGCTGGCGCGTCGTGCCGTGCCGCACCGGTGACGTGTCAACCCCCGGGATCCGCGGATCCCCGGCGGCCGTCCCGGGCCCGACACTGTGCATCTCCCGATCTCTGCGAGGTGCGCCATGACCACGACCGACAGCCGCCCTGCCTTCGGCGGCTTCCACCACGTCGCCGTCACCACCAGCGGCGTCGAGGCCAGCGTGGCCTGGTACCAGCGGGTCTTCGGCATGGACCGCCTCCCGCCCCGCTTCCCCCACCACGGGCCCGACGCCAAGGGCTACGCGACCGTGCTCGTCGAGCCGGAGCGGGCGCCGGACGCCGCATCGAGGGCATGATCGCTCACCGAGGCCCGCGGAGCACGTGGTCCGGCCGACGGCCGGTGTCACGGAATGCCGGTCCCGGTCGCAATGTTGGTTGAAACGTGAAGAAGATTGGGTTCCTGTCCTTCGGGCACTGGTCGCCGTCGGGGCACTCGATGGTGCAGTCGGCGTCGGACGCGCTGCTGCAGTCGATCGACCTGGCGGTGGCCGCCGAGGAGGCGGGCGCCGACGGCGCGTACTTCCGCGTCCACCACTTCGCGCGTCAGCTCGCCTCGCCGTTCCCATTGCTGTCGGCGGCCGCGGCGAGAACGAGCCGCATCGAGCTCGGCACCGGCGTGATCGACATGCGCTACGAGAACCCGCTCTCGATGGCCGAGGACGCGGGCGCCGCCGACCTCATCTCGGGCGGGCGTCTGCAGCTGGGCATCAGCCGGGGATCGCCGGAGCAGGTGATCGACGGTTACCGCTACTTCGGCCACGTCCCGCAGGACGGCTCGACCGACGCCGAGATGGCGCGCAACCACACCCAGCTCTTCCTGGACGTCCTCAGGGGCGAGGGGTTCGCGCAGCCCAACCCGCGGCCGATGTTCACCAACCCGCCCGGCCTGCTACGCCTCGAGCCGTACTCGGAGGGGCTTCGTGACCGCATCTGGTGGGGCGCGGGCAGCCGCGCGACCGCCGAGTGGGCGGGCGCGCAGGGTCTCAACCTCATGAGCTCGACGCTGCTCACCGAGGACACCGGTGTCCCGTTCCACCGGCTGCAGGCCGAGCAGATCCAGCGGTTCCGGGACGCCTGGGCGGCCGCCGGGCACGAGCGCGAGCCGCGCGTGTCGGTCAGCCGCAGCATCTTCCCGATCGTCAGTGACCTCGACCGCCAGCTGTTCTGGCGCGAGCGGCACTCGACCGACCAGGTCGGCCACCTCGACGGCGGCGACGCCCGCTTCGGGAAGACCTACGCCGGCGAGCCCGACAAGCTCGTCGCCGAACTCGCCGAGGACGAGGCGATCGCCGCCGCCGACACGCTGCTGCTCACGGTGCCCAACCTGCTCGGCGTCGACTACAACGCCCACGTCGTCGAGAGCGTCCTCACCCACCTCGCCCCGGAGCTGGGCTGGCGCTGATCGTCAGCTCTCGAGCAGCTTGTTCACCGTGCCGGCGAAGTCCTCGTAGCGGCGCAGCGCGCTGACCTCGATGGTCACGTACTGGCCCATCTCGACCATGATCGGGAGAGTCAGCGAGATCTCGTCGAGGGTGTCGTGGCTGTCGACGTCGACGATCGCGATGACGCGCCGTTCGCCGGCGACCTTCCACAGGTCGACGACCACCCCCGCCTTCTTGGCGCCGAGCGCGGCCTCGGCCTCGCGGGACCAGGTGGCGAAGAGGTCCTGCTGACCCATCGTGGCGCCGTACTCCACGTGGAAGTCGAGGTGGAAGAGCATCGGTGGCCTCCGCAGGGATGTCGACGGTGATCGCCGGAAACCTACAACCGTCGATCACGCGGCGGCACGACAATCTTCGCGGGACTATATGGTCCTGTCATAGGATCTCTCCATGCTCATCATCGCCGGACACGTCCAGGTCGATCCGGAGCGCCGCGACGCACTGGTCGCGCGGTTCGCCGACCTCGTGCGGCGGGCGCGGGACGCACCCGGATGCCTGGACGTGGCCATCACCGCCGACTCGGTCGACCCTGCACGGATCAACAACTTCGAGCGCTGGGCGTCGCAGGACGACCTCGACCACTGGCGCTCGGTCGCGCACGCGCCCGATGTGGGCGACGTGTTCCTCGCGACCGAGGTGAGCCTGTTCGACGCGTGGAACGAGCGGTCGCCGTTCTGAGCGTCCCTCCTTGCGGGGTCGGCCGGTAGGCGATGGACGCCGGTATCCGGTACGGCACGCCCTGCGAGGCCGTCACGACCCGGGGGATGTCTCCTCGGGAGCGGCGAGACGCCGACACTGGCTGACGAGCACGTCCAGGAGTGCGGTCCGCCGGCCCGAGCACCAGGCGACCGCCAGGTCGAAAGGTGTCCCGTCCACGACGGGGACCCAGGCCAGTCGTGGTGCGGCGAAGTAGCCGGCGACCGACGACGGTGCCATCCACGCCCCACGGCCGGTGGCCACGAGCTGCAGACACTCCTCCGGGGTCCGGGCGTCGGACCCGTACTGCGCGGTCGCGCCGTGCGGTCGCGGATCGTCGACCCAGAAGCGCGAGACCTCGGCCGGCACCGTGGCGTGCGGACCGACGACGGGCTCGTCGGCCAGCTCGTCGAGACGGAGCTCATGGCGCGCGGCGAGCGGATGGTCCGGGTGCAGGGCGACGACGCGGGGCTCGCGGAGCACGACCTCGGTCTCCAGGCGGTCGTTCCCCGCGGGCAACCACAGGAAGGCCGCGTCGACCTCCCCGGCCGTGAGCATCTCGATCTCCTCCCCGAGAGTCGAGACCGACGTCATGTCGAGCCTGATGTCGGGCGCCTGCTCGTCGAGCGCGGCGACGACCCGCGGCATGAAGTGCGCGGTGCTCTGGGCCTTGAAAGCCACGCGCAGTCGGCCGGCTCGCCCGTCGGCGACGGCCCGGACCTCGGTGCTCATCTGATCAGCGGTGCGCAGCAGCGACCTGCCTCGGTCGACGACCACGGCGCCTGCCGGGGTGAGGGCCACGCCGCGGGAGGTACGGGCCAGGAGCTGGTCGCCGACGGAGCGCTCCAGCTGGCCGATCTGCGAGCTGACGGCCTGCTGGGTGAGATGCAGTCGGCTCGCGGCCCGGCTCATGCTGCCCTCCTCGGCGACCACGATCAGGGTCTCGACCAGCCGCAGGTTCAGCTCCAACCCCGCACCTCCTCGACGGCCACGGCGCGCTCAGCGGGTCGTGTACCCGCCGTTCGCGAACAGCGTCTGCCCGTTGATCCACCAGCCCTCGGTGAGCAGGAACCGCACGATCGGGACGATATCCTCGATCTTGGTCAGGTCCCCGTCCATCGACTGCGACTTGTGGAACGAGACCGCCTCGTCCGACTCGGCGGGGTAGAAGAACGGGGTGTCCATCGGCCCCGGGGCGACGTTGTTCACCGAGATGTTGCGGCCGAACAGCTCCTTGGACAAGGCGCGGGTGAAGTGCTCCACCGGAGCCTTGCTCCCCGCGTAGAGCGAGTAGTCACCCGCGTAGGCGGCCAGCAGCGACGTCAGGATGGTGACGATCTTCCCGCCGTCGCCGACCCGCTTCGCGGCCTCCTGCATCATGAAGAACGCCGCTTTGGCGTTGACCCCGAACATCTCGTCGTACTCGGCCTCGGTGGCCTCGACCAGGGGCTTCTTGATGACCATGCCCGCGGTGTTGACCATGGCGTGCACCTGACCGAACTCCGCCTCGGCGGCGTCGAACAGCCCGGCGACCTCGCCCGGAAGGGAGAGATCGGCCTGGTGCGCGAGGGCGCCCCCGCCGGCCGATTGCACCGACGTGACCACGTCCCGGGCCTTCGCCGCCGACGACTCGCTGTTGTAGTGCACCACCACCGCGGCCCCGTCGGCGGCGACCGTCTCACAGATCAGCCGCCCCAGGTTCCGGGACGCCCCTCCGACGACCACGACCTTCCCCGACAGACTCGACTCCGGCACAGCTCCTCCTCCACCTGCGTTCAGTGCGGGGAGACACGCTGGCAGGAGCTCCGTGCGCGACGGAAACAACGATCCGGCACGACGGCGACAAGCACCGCTTGTACCCTTGCCCACTCACACATCGAAGCGGACCTCGACCGAATCACGTCGCCGATCACCCTCGTCGGGCGGCGGCCGTCGGGCTCAGGGTCGAGGCACCGGCACGAGCGTCGTGAGGTCCGGTCGCGCGTGGACCAGTCCTGCGTCCAGGGTGGCCAGACGTGAACCCGGGTGGCTCTCCACCAGAGCCACGAGGTAGGCGTCCGTGACCTGCCGGTGCCCTCGGGCGTGATCGAGGGTCGCATCCAGGTAGGAGACCGAGTCCGGCCAGAACTCGCAGTCGGGCAGCGCGTGAACGGCGCGCAGCACCTCGGCCGCCACCGATGGCGTCTCACCGACCCGAACGAGGAATCGGATCAACGCTCCTTCGACCACCGGGCAGACCGCTGAGCGCTCGATCCCGGCGGCCCACGACGACGCCCGCCGGTGGTGCTCGTGCTCGGCCACGGTCAGCGCGATCAGCACGTTCGCGTCAAGCAGGTACGTCGTCATTCCTCGTCGAGCGCGGACGCGACCTCGTCCGAACTGACCGGCCGACCGATGCTGAGCACGGGGAAGCCCGAGCGTCGGTCGACGCCGATCGTGGCCGGCTCGTCGAGCTGGATCAGTCCTCGTGCGGCGAGCTCCGCAACGACCGCAGACAGTGAGAGACCTCGCCGCTTCGCGATCTCCTGGGCCCGCCGGTGGACGGCAGGCGGTAGATCGACCGTGGTGCGCATGAGTGCACCCTACCTGCATCAGCGGTGATGCATGACTGTCGTAGCGTCGCTAACGCGCTCTCACCCTGGCCGGAGACCCGCGAAGACGACGCTCAGCGTCCGCTCACGCAGGTCGGCGTTCCAATCGCCCACGGCGGCCCCCTGACAGGTCGCCGACAGCAGCGCGACCACCTCGTCCAAGCACACCTCCGCGCGGACCGCCCCTACCCGCCGCGCGTTCTCCAGCAGAGGTCCGACCGCCGTGCGCAGCGCCGCGACCGGCTCGCTCACGTCGAGCCCGAGAAGGTCCGCGACCGTGCGCGTGGCCGTGGCGACGCCGACCAGCTCGGCGAAGAAGACGAAGAGGCCGTCGGCCGGGTCGCCGGAGAGCTCCTCCGCCCGTCCGGTGATCTCGGCCAGCCGCGCCTTCATGATCGCAGCGAGCAGATCCTGCTTGGTCGGGAAATGACGAAACACGGTGCCCACAGCGACGCCGGCACGACGGGCGACCTCTTCGGTCGACCCGGCCGGCCCGAGGTCGGAGAACACCTCGGCAGCCGCCTCAAGGATGCGGGCTCGGTTGCGCTGGGCATCGACGCGCACGGCACTCCTTGCAACCTGAGTCGGCACTCATGATGGTCCTCAACCTGAGTTGGCGCTCATCTTAGGAGGCGGTCATGACCACGGCGCGCGAGGTACTCGACGACATCGACTGACGGCCGGCCTGCAGCCCGATCAGCTCGCCGAGGACGTGGTGGTGGAGACACCGATGGCTCCCGAGGACAGTCCTCGCCGGATCGAGGGTCGCGAGAGGTTCCTGTCGTACGCGGCCGCGGGCAGAGCAGAGCTGCCCTTCCGGCTCGACGCGGTGCGGATCCTCGCGGTGCACGAGACGATCGACCCGGAAGTGGCCGTCGTCGAGTACGAGCTGACCGGCACCGCACGGTCCAGTGGCCGGACCGCGACCGCGTCCTTCGTGACCGTGCTCCAGGTGCGCGACGGCCTCGTCACGCGATGGCGCGAGTACCAGGACACCGCGGCCATCGCCCGCGCGCTGGCCTGACAGCGACCTGACGGGCGTGGCTGCACGACCGTCAGACGTTGAACCTGAACTCGACCACGTCGCCGTCCTGCATGACGTAGTCCTTGCCCTCCATGCGGACCTTGCCGGCGGTCTTCGCGGCCGCCATCGAGCCCGCGGCGACGAGCTCGTCGTAGGAGACGATCTCGGCCTTGATGAAGCCCTTCTGGAAGTCCGTGTGGATCACGCCGGCGGCCTCGGGGGCCGTGGCGCCGATCCGGATCGTCCAGGCCCGGGACTCCTTGGGACCCGCGGTCAGGTAGGTCTGCAGGCCGAGGGTGCGGAACCCGGCGCGCGCCAGGGCGTCGAGACCCGGCTCGGGCTGACCGATCGACTCGAGCAGCTCCAGGGCCGACTCGGCGTCGAGCTCGAGGAGTTCCTGCTCGACCTTCGCGTCGAGGAACACGGCCTCGGCCGGCGCGACCAGCTCCGCGAGCTCCTTGCGCCGCGCGTCGTCGGTGAGCACCGGCTCGTCGGCGTTGAACACGTAGAGGAACGGCTTGACCGTCATGAGGTTCAGCTCGCGCAGCCGCGGCGAGTCGAGCCCCGCCGAGAACAGTGTGCGGCCCTCGTCGAGCACCGACCGCGCGTGCGCGATCTCGTCGACCGCGGCCTTGGTCTCCTTGCGGACCCGCGCCTCCTTCTCCAGGCGCGGCAGGGCCTTCTCGATCGTCTGGAGATCGGCGAGGACGAGCTCGGTCGCGATCGTCTCGATGTCGGCGGCCGGGTCGACACGGCCGTCGACGTGCACGACGTCGTCGTCGGCGAACACCCGCACGACCTGGCAGATCGCGTCGGCCTCGCGGATGTTGGCCAGGAACTTGTTGCCCAGCCCCGCGCCCTCACTGGCGCCCGCGACGATGCCCGCGATGTCCACGAACGACACGGTCGCCGGGACGATCTTCTCGGAGGAGAACATCTCGGCGAGCCGGTCGAGCCGGGGGTCGCGCAGCGGCACGACACCGATGTTCGGCTCGATGGTGGCGAACGGGTAGTTCGCAGCCAGGACGTCGTTGCGGGTCAGGGCGTTGAACATCGTCGACTTGCCCACGTTGGGCAGGCCGACGATGCCGAGGGTCAAGCTCACGGGATCCCAGTCTGCCAGCGGTGGATCCGGACGGGCTCCGGCGGCGTCCAACCACGGGAGACGTAGCGATCGGACGAGCACGCCGAGAGGGGAGCTCGACTCCGGCGTCTCGGTGACGACCGTGCTCACCCGGAGGTACCCGTGTCCGCTCTCGCCACGATCCCGACCCCGCTCGGACCGTTCACCACCCTCGTCGACGACCACGGCGTGCTGCTCGCGTCGGGGTGGACCGACGACCTCGACGGACTGATCGCGCTCGTGCACCCGGACACGCGGCCGGCCGAGCCCACGGTCCGGCGCGACCTGGGCGCCGTCACGGCCGCCGTCGTCGCGTTCCACGACGGCGACCCCGGACCCGCCGCCGCGGTGCCGGTGCGCAGATCAGCGGTCCGGCCACGACGGCGGTCTGGGACAGGCTGCGCGAGGTGCCCGCAGGTCACCCGACGACGTACGGCGAGCTGCCGAGCGGTAGCCGCCCAGCCCGCCGCCGCGGCGCCGCACGCGGTGGCACGGCACGAACAGCGTCGCCGCGTTGCGGACGCACGCCCGCGCGGCGACCCGTCGGTGTCGGGGGTGTGATCCATCCTCTCGACCATGACCGTCGACGGGGTGCTGGCCGGGCTTCTCCTGGGGCTCGTGCTGGGCGCGGGGGCCGGCGCGTGGGTCGCGCTGCACCTCGCGGCCGCGCGGCGCGAGGCGGCGGTCGCCGAGGCTGTGCGGCGCGCCGGTGCCGAGGTGGCGGCCGCGCGCGCCGAGCTGCACGCCGAACGACGCGGGGCGAGCGACCGGGAGAGGACGCTGGTCCCGGCCGCGGCGGCGGCGTCCACCGACGCCCTGGACCGCGTGCTCGAGCCCGTGTCCTCGGCGCTCGGGCGCATGGAGCGGCAGATGGCGGGAGCCGAGCGCGAGCGTGAGGCCGCGTTCGCCTCGCTGCGCGAGCAGGTCGGGGCGGTGGCGGCGAGCGCGCAGGGCGTGGCCGGCGAGACGCGCGCACTCGTCGGCGCCCTGCGCGCCCCGCACGTGCGCGGGCGCTGGGGTGAGCTGCAGCTCGAGCGGGTCGTCGACCTCGCCGGCATGGTCGAGCACTGCGACTTCACCCGACAGCCCCACGCCCGCGGCGGGGACGACGACGGCGCGCAGCGGCCCGACCTCGTGGTGCACCTCGCGGGCGGCAAGCAGGTCGTCGTCGACGCCAAGGTCCCCTTCACGGCCTACCTCGAGTCGACCGAGGCCCGCGACGACACCACGCGGCGCGAGCGGGTGGCGGCGCACGCCAAGCAGGTCCGCGCGCACGTCGACACCCTCGGCGCGAAGGCCTACTGGCGCCGCTTCGACCCGACGCCGGAGTTCGTCGTGATGTTCGTGCCGGGCGAGGTGTTCCTCTCCGCCGCGCTCGAGGCCGACCCGACGCTGCTCGAGCACGCGTTCGGCAGCGACGTCGTCATCGCCACCCCGACGACGCTCATGGCGCTGCTGCGCACCGTGGCCTACGCGTGGCGACAGGAGGCGCTGGCGCGCAACGCCGCGGAGGTCCACGCGCTCGGGCGGGAGCTGCACGGGCGGATCGCGACGCTCTCGGGCCACCTCGCCCGCCTCGGGCGCTCCCTGGACGGCAGCGTGCGCTCGTTCAACGAGTCGGTCAGCTCACTGGAGTCCCGCGTGCTGGTCAGCGCCCGACGGTTCACCGACCTGTCGGTCACCACCGCCGACCTCGAGACGCCGGACCAGGTGGAGCGCCGGCCCCGCGCACCTGCGCCCGAGAGCGGAGGCGCCTGCGGCGACGGCTAGGGCGATCGGGTGGTCCACGTCACGGAGATCGCCAGGCCGGTGGCGGCTGAACGGTCGGCGATCAGCCGACCGCTAGCGTTGAGGGGTGACCAGTACGCGGGAGGACGCCGCCGGTGTCGGGGCCGTCGGCCCCGGCGAGCGCTCCGTCGTGCGGTCATTGCGCGGGCTGCGGTGGTGGGGGTCGCTGCCGCTCGCGGCGGTGCTCACGGGCGTCGGCCTGGCCATCGACATGCTGGCCTCCGGCGAGCTGGGCGTCGTGTTCACGGCCTGCTTCGCGGGCGGCTGCATCCTCGCGACCGCCTGGGCCCGGCGTGACTCGCTGTTCGTCCCGCTCGTCCAGCCGCCGCTGCTGCTGGCGATCGGCGTGCCCGTGGTCGTCGCGGTCACCGGGTCGCTGCCGGGCAACGGCGGGCTCGCGTCCACCCTCCTCGCCGTCGGTGGCCCGCTGGTCAACGCGTTCCCCACGCTCGCTGTCACCACGGCGATCTGCCTCGCGCTCGGGTTCGTCCGCTCGCGCGTCGAGCCCTGGCGCAAGCCGGGCGACGACCTCGACCCCGACGGTCGCCCGGACCCCCGCGACCGGCCCCCGCGCGAGCGGCCGCCCCAGGACCGGCCCCCCAAGGACCGCCCGCCCCAGGACCGCCCGCCCAAGGACCGCCCGCCCAAGGATCGCGATCCCCGGGACCGGGACCCCCGCGACCGGGACCCCCGCGACCGGCCGCCGCGCGACCGGGATCCCCGCGACCGGCCGCCGCGCGACCGGGATCCCCGCGACCGGCCGCCGCGCGACCGGGATCCCCGCGACCGGCCGCCGCGCGACCGGGATCCCCGCGACCGGGATCCACGGGATCGTGACCCGCGCGACCGGGATGCCCGCGACCGCGATCTCCGGGACGAGGAGCGGCCCCGTCGCGTCCCGGTCGAGGCCCGGCCCGCCCGGGACGACCGTCGCCGCCCCGCCGACGACCGCCGCCGCCCCGTGCGTCCCGACGACCCGGACGACGAGTTCGGGCCCGGCGTACGCCGCGTTCCGCGCCGCGTCGACGGTCCCGACGGGCCCCGCTGAGCCCCCGCTCGGCGGTGATCAACGGGGACTTCGCGCGCATAGAGGCCGCGAACACCACGTTCGCTGCGAACAGGGCACACCTCAGTGCGCGTACTCGTCGCGGCGCAGGAGCATCGCGGCGAGCATGGTCACGAACATCAGCACGTGGCCAGCGAGCATCAGCGTCTCGCCCGAGATCACGCCGAACCAGTAGGGCGCGAGGAGCACGACGAACGGCGCGCACATCGCCGCCGACATCTCCGTGATCTGCCGCGCGCTGTGCCGGCGGATCGCCATCCACAGGGCCATGCCGATGGTCATGTTCGCGGCCATGACGAGTGCGCCGACGTCCGGACGGGCGGTCCAGGCGTCCGGCCACAGCGGGGCGAACAGCATCATGCCGACGACCATCGCTGCGACCATCTCGAGGTAGTGGCCGACGAAGCGCAGCATGCGGCGGCGCAGCGGGCGGGGCTGGACGGTCAGGCTGGTCATGGCGGGTCCTCTCGAGGAGCGGCTGGCGACGCGGACGAGCATCGCGAGCGACGTCCGCCCGGAGAGGTGCCGGAAGTCATGACCCCGGGTCATGACCTCACAGGAGATCGAGCGCCCGGGCCCGCAGCGCGGCCTGGGTCCGGTCGCGGGCGCCGAGCTTGCCGAGCACGTTCGTCACGTGGTTCTTCACCGTGCCCTCGGCGAGGTGCAGGGTCCCGGCGATCTCGCGGTTGCTGTGGCCGTCGGCGAGCAGGCGCAGCACGTCGACCTCGCGCTCGGACAGCGGCACGACCAGCGGCTGGGGCCGCGGTACCGGGGACTCGGCCGGCAACCGCGCGACGCGGGCGACCACCTTCGCGGCCACCGACGGGTCGAGCACCGATCCCCCGGCCGCCGCGGTGAGCACGGCCTCGACGAGCCGGGCGGACGGGACATCCTTGAGCAGGTAGCCGACGGCGCCTGCGCGCAGGGCGGCGAAGACGTCCTCGTCGTCGTCGAACGTGGTCAGCGCGATCACGCGCACTTCGGGGTGCTCGACGTGCAGGCGGCGGGTCGCACCGACGCCGTCGAGCACGGGCATGCGCAAGTCCATCAGCACGACCTCGGGCGCGAGCTCGGCGACCCGGCGCAGCGCCTCCTCGCCGTCGCCCGCCTCGCCGACCACGACGACGTCGTCGCGCACCCCCAGCAGCGTCGCGAGGGCCTCGCGGAAGAGGGCCTGGTCGTCGACGAGCAGCACGCGGACGGGAGAGGCAGCATCGAGGGGAGCACGCCGAGAGGGGAGCCCGGCCCGTGACTCCCTCACGCCGGCACCTCGACACGTAGCGCGCAGCCGCCGCCGTCGCCCGGGCCGAGCGAGAGGCTGCCGCCCAGCTCCTCGGCGCGTTCACGCAGGCCGATGAGACCGACGCCCGCACCGTCGGGTTCCGCGGGCGAGCCCCGCCCGTCGTCCCGGACCTCCACCCGCACCGCTCCCGCCGCATAGTCGAGGACGACCTCCGCGCGGCTCGCGTCCGCGTGCTTGCGCACGTTCGTCAGCCCCTCCTGGGCGGTGCGGAACAGCGCCTCGCGGGCGGCCTCGGACAGCGGACGTTCGTCGCCGACGACGGTCAGGCGGGTCGGCACCCCGGCGGCGGAGCCCTCGGCGGCGAGGTCCTGCAACGCGGTGGCCAGGGGCGGTGCGGCGCGCGGCGCGCGCAACGTGCGCACCGACCGTCGCACCTCGGCCAGTGCCTCCTGCGACCGGTGCTGGGCCTTGGCGAGGATCCCGTCGGTGTCGCCGGACCCGCTCGCCAGGAGCGCCCGCGCCGCCTGGACCTGCATCGCGACGACGGTGAGGGAGTGCCCCAGGCCGTCGTGGATGTCGCGGGCCACGCGCAGGCGCTCCTCCTGGGCCGCCTGGTCGCGCAGCCGGGCGTGCGCGGCCGCGAGCTCGGTGCGCATGGCCTCCTCGCGGCGCAGCAGTTCGGTGACGACGGCCGCGAACACCACCGCGACCAGCGTCCCGAGGCCCTCCCGCAGGCCGTCGAACAGCGGCATGCCGGCGTGGACCATCGGCACCATCGCGATGACGACGATCGTGACGGGCAGCGGCAGGAGCAGCACGCACTGGCTGACCAGCACGACCAGGAACAGCGTGCCGCCGACGCCGGGCGCGAACGCGAAGATCACGGCAGCGAGCACCAGGCCGGCGAGTACGTACCCCACCGACCACCATCGTCGTCCGCGGCGCTCGATCCAGCGGAAGCCGACCGTCGCCAGCAGCGCGAACGCGAGGCCGAGCGGCAGCACGACCACCGGGTCGCCGCCGCCCACCACCCCGAGCACCAGGGTGAGCAGCGCACCCCCGGTGAGCAGGGTCAGGGCCAGGAGCACGAGAACACTCTGCGGGTCCCGCGCCCCGAGGACAACGTCCCGCTAGCGCACGGCCTGCGGCTTCATGTCCCGCTTGAGCTCGCGGGGCAGCGAGAAGGTCAGCTTCTCGTTGGCGGTGGTGATCTCCTCGACGTCGGCCCACCCGCGGTCGGCGAGCCAGTGCAGGACGTCGCCGACGAGGATCTCGGGCACCGAGGCGCCGCTCGTGACGCCGACGGTCGTGACACCCTCGAGCCAGCCCTCGTCGATCTCCCCACAGTGGTCCACCAGGTGCGAGTCGCGCGCGCCGGCCTGCAGCGCGACCTCGACGAGGCGCACCGAGTTCGAGGAGTTGCGCGACCCGACGACGAGCACGAGGTCGCACTCGGGCGCCATCTGCTTCACCGCGACCTGGCGGTTCTGGGTGGCGTAGCAGATGTCGTCGGACGGGGGGTCGGAGATCGCCGGGAACCGTTCGCGCAGCGCGGCGACCGTCTGCATCGTCTCGTCGACCGACAGCGTCGTCTGGGAGAGCCAGATGACCTTCTCGGGGTCGCGGACGGTGACGTGCTCCACCGCGGACGGGCCGTCGACGAGCTGCACGTGCTCGGGGGCCTCGCCCGCGGTGCCCTCGACCTCCTCGTGGCCCTCGTGGCCGATGAGCAGGATGTCGTAGTCGTCGCGGGCGAAGCGCTTGGCCTCCTGGTGCACCTTCGTGACCAGGGGGCAGGTGGCGTCGACGGTGCGCAGTTCGCGGGAGGCCGCCTCGGCGTGCACCGCCGGCGAGACGCCGTGGGCGGAGAACACGACGGTGGCGCCCTCGGGCACCTGGTCGGTCTCCTCGACGAACACCGCGCCGCGCTCGGCGAGCGTGTTCACGACGTGCCGGTTGTGCACGATCTCCTTGCGGACGTACACGGGCGCGCCGTACGTCTCGAGCGCCTTCTCGACGGCCACGACCGCGCGGTCGACGCCGGCGCAGTAGCCACGGGGCTTCGCGAGCAGGACGCGGGGGCCCTGCTCGCCGGAGTGCTCGGTGGACATACCGCCAGCCTACGGGCGACGAGCGTCACGGTCCGGGCGTGAGGCACCCGGCCGTGGCCGTCCACACATCACCGGCGTCCGGCTGGCACCCTGTCGCTATGAGTTCGCTCCCGTTCCCGGTGCGTGTCGCCGCCGGTCTGGTCGTCACCGCCGTGGAGGAGGCCCGGGACCTCCCCCGCACCGTCGCCGGTCTCCCCATCACCGCCGTCAGCCACGTGCTGCAGCTCTCGATGCGGGCGCAGCAGGTCGTCACCGAGCTGGCGATCAAGGGCGACAGCGCGCTCGACGGGATGCGCCCGGTCGAGGAGGCGCCGTCGTGGGCGCGCTTCGACGACGACCTGCCCGAGGTGCGGCCGGGTACCTGGCCGCGCCCCGACCTCGACGACACCTCGCTCGAGCACACCGACCTCGCCTCGACCCCCCGCGTGAACGGGCACGCGCCGAAGCTGGGCGTGGTCGGTGCGAAGAGCGAGAGCCCGGACGCGCTGCCCGGGTACGAGTCGATGTCGATCGCCCAGCTCCGCGGCAAGCTGCGCTCGCTGTCGGTGGACGAGGTGGCCGAGCTGCTCGCCTTCGAGGAGGCGCACGCCAACCGCCCGCCGTTCGTGACGATGCTGTCCAACCGGATCGCGACGCTCAACGCGCAGTAGGTGAGACAGCACGAGGCCGAGGGGCGACCGACCACCAGCGCCGAGCAGCCCTGGCCGGTCCGCACGGTCGCGCGCAAGATCCAGGCCTGGATCGACCGGCTCGGCGCGGTGTGGGTGGAGGGCCAGCTCACGCAGGTCACCGCCCGCCCGGGGTCGCAGACGGCGTTCCTCGTGCTGCGCGACCCCGCGGCCGACGTCTCGCTGCAGCTCACCGCGCCGACCTCGATGGTGCGCGGCACGGTGCCGCCGCTGGCCGAGGGCGCGCGGGTGGTCGTGCACGGGAAGCCGTCGTACTTCTTCGGGCGCGGGACGCTGTCGCTGCGCGTCGACGAGATCCGCCCGGTCGGGGTCGGCGAGCTGCTCGCGCGGATCGAGCGGCTGCGCCAGCTGCTGGGCGCCGAGGGCCTGTTCGACCCCGGCCGCAAGCGCCGCCCGCCCCGGTTGCCGCGCTGCGTCGGCCTCATCACGTCGCGGGCCAGCGCCGCCGAGCACGACGTGCTCACCGTCGCGACGTCCCGCTGGCCCGCGGTGCGGTTCCGGACGGTGAACACGCCGACCCAGGGCACCCAGGCGGTCCCCGAGATCCTCGATGCGCTCGGTGTGCTGGACCGCGACCCGGACGTCGACGTGATCGTCCTGGCCCGCGGCGGGGGGAGCGTCGAGGACCTGCTGCCGTTCTCCGACGAGGCGCTGTGCCGGGGCGTGGCGGCGTGCCGGACGCCGGTGGTGTCGGCGATCGGCCACGAGCCCGACACCCCGCTCGTGGACCACGTCGCCGACGTCCGCGCGGCCACCCCGACCGACGCCGCGAAGCGGATCGTCCCCGACCTCGCCGAGGAGACCACCCACCTCGCCCAGCTGCGCCGCCGTGCGCACCGCGCCCTGCACGCGTGGGTGGAGCGCGAGGACGCCCGGATCGCGTCGCTGCGCCGTAGGCCGGTGCTCGCCGACCCGCTGGGGCCGGTCAGCGCGCGGGAGAACGCCGTCGCGAGCCTGCGCACCCGCGCCCGCCAGGTGCTCGAGGCCGGGCTCGTCGCGCGCGCGGCCGACGTCCGCCACCTGCGCGCGTCGCTCACGGCCCTGGGCCCGGCCGCGACCCTGGCCCGGGGCTACGCGATCGTGCAGCACGGAGACGCCGTGGATGCGCCGGTGCTGCGCTCGGCGGACACGCCCTCGCCCGGCGACGCCCTGCGCGTGCGCCTGGCCGACGGTGCCGTCCACGCCACCGTCACGGACCGTGACAGCGAATGAGGCCCGGGGATGTCAGCGGCGTGGCGCTACGGACACTCAACGTCTGCAGCGCCACGCCGCTGACACGAGGGGGAGGATGCGCGCATGACGGAGAGCGACGGGCCCGGTTACAGCGACGGGCCGGGCTACGAGGAGGCGCGCGAGGAGCTCGAGAAGGTCGTCGGACGCCTGGAGGCCGGCGGTCTGAGCCTCGAGGACTCGCTGGCGCTGTGGGAGCGCGGCGAGACGCTCGCACGGCTGTGCGAGCGTCACCTGGCCGGGGCGCGCGAGCGGGTCGAGGCCGTCCTGCAGGACGCGGAGGGCGACGAGGGCGAGGCGCCCGGGTGACGCCCCGCGACACCCGGGCGAGGGAGACCCGCCGCCGGGGTGTCATGCACCAGACTCGACGGGCATGAGCAGCCCGTACGGAGCCGGCAGCGGACGGGGCGGAGGGGACGTCGACCGCGCGGTGACCGGCGCCCACGCCGACTACCACCGCGAGATCCAGCAACACGCCGAGCCGGACGGGCTGGTCGACGACGTCGTCACCTACCGCATGCTCGCGCCGCACCTCATGCGCACGCTGCTCTTCCTCGTCACGCCGACCGTGCTGCTCCTGCTCAAGTTCGTCATCGACTACCTCGCGGCGATGTCCACGCCCGACGACGTCACCGACGTCGTCTCGACGCTGCTCGGGCTGCTCGTCGTCGTGCTCTACCTCGCCGGGATCGCGTCGTTCTTCGCGCCGGCCAAGGAGCCGATCGCCGAGCACTCCCGCCTCCTGGAGAACCGCGGCGACGTCGCGACCAGCGCGTTCGAGTACGTCCGCGCCGCCGCCGAGGCCCGGCAGAGCCCCGCGGAGGTACGGCCGTCGACGGTGGCCGGCGTGCCGGTGCTGCTGTTCCACCAGTACAGCGAGCGGGCGATGCTGCTCATCCAGCCCTACGGCCGCGACCTCTACGTCGGCTGGACGATGTGGCGGTCCCGCTCCACCGCGACGCTGCTGATGCACTTCCTGCGCGACACGTTCGGCCGTTTCGCCCCCGCGCCGCGCTTCTCCGCCGAGCTGCGGGCGGCCGCGACTCGCGCGCTGCGCGAGAGCGTCCACTCGCTCTCGCGGGAGGGCGTCGCCGCGGCGACGCACCTGCCCGGCACACCGCCCGCCGCACCGCCCGCACCGCCGCAGGACGACACCCCGTACGGCTCCCGCTACGACGACACCCCCTACGACGACACCCCGTACGCCGCGACCCACCCGTCGCCCCCGGCCGACCCGCCCCGCGGGTGGCACCCGGACCCGGCTCCGTACACCGAGCACGAGCAGCACGATCAGCAGGGGCGGGCGCCGCACCCGCCCGACGCGCTCCCGACGTCGGGGCCCCACCGCAGCACCGACACCGGCGGCTGGACCACCCGGGGCGACGAGCAGCAGCAACGGGTGAGCGTGCGCCGGGACCCGAAGGAGGAACCCCGCGACACCGGCGACGGCTGGGGCCCGCCGCCCCGCGACCGCTGGTGACCCACGAGCCAGCCCGGGAGACTCAGCGCACGAACGGCGCCAGCAGCGCGGCCTCGGCGAGCTGACCGAGGCGCTCGCCCGACGCGCTGCCGGTGACCAGCAGGCGCACGCCCTCGACGTCAGTCACCCAGATCGCCTCGCCGCGGCGGCCGGTGTGCGTCACCCAGGTCCGGCCTCCCGCCTCGACGGTGCCGGTGGCGGTGGGGTCGCCCGCCTCCGAGACGACCACGGGGGCCTCGTCCGCGTTCGTCTGCACGAGGCGCGCGAACTCGTCGTCCGGCGTCACCCAGCCGACGCGCACCGCGCGGGTGGTCTCGGTCCCGGCGCCGACCAGGACCACGTCCGACGACTGCGCGATCCAGTCCGGCGGCAACGACGGCACGCGCAGCGGGATCGACACCGTCGGCGCGGCGCGGCGCAGCTCGGCGGCCGGGTCGATGCGCGGGATGGCCTCGCGGTCGACCTCGGGCGCACCGGGCGCGAACGAGCAGGCCCGCAGCAGGCCCGCCAGCAGCAGCACGCCGACACCGATCACCACGAAGGCGCGCAGCAGGGCCGCCGGGCCGCGCTGGGGCTCGGGTTCGCGTGCGCCGGGACCGGGCGAGGGGGTGGCCACGGTGTCATCCTCGCAACGACCGTCTCACCCGGCCCGGGAGGAGGTCGTGTGAGGCGGATCGGGACGGCGGCCCGGACCGCCGGACTCTGCGAGGATGGGCGGCCCGCCCGACCCACCCCGCCCCGCCCCGCCCCATGGAGGTGCACCCGGTGAGCTCGCAGCCAACCAGCCGTACCGAGCCTCCCGACCGCAACCTCGCGCTCGAGCTGGTCCGGGTCACCGAAGCGGCAGCGATGGCCGCCGGCCGCTTCGTCGGCCGCGGCGACAAGAACGGCGGGGACGGCGCCGCGGTCGACGCGATGCGCAAGCTCATCGGCTCGGTGTCGATGCGGGGCACGGTCGTCATCGGGGAGGGCGAGAAGGACGAGGCCCCGATGCTCTACAACGGCGAGGAGGTCGGCAACGGCGACGGCCCCGAGGTCGACGTCGCCGTCGACCCGGTGGACGGCACCACGCTGATGAGCAAGGGCATGCCCAACGCCCTCGCCGTGCTCGCCGTCGCCGAGCGCGGGGCGATGTTCGACCCGTCCGCCGTCTTCTACATGTCGAAGCTCGCCGTCGGCCCCGAGTGCGCCGACGTCGTCGACATCGACGCGCCCGTCCGCGACAACCTGCGCGCGGTCGCCCGCGCCAAGGGCATCAACGTCGCCGACGTCTCCGTGGTCGTGCTCGACCGCCCGCGCCACGACGAGCTCGTCCAAGACATCCGCGACGCCGGCGCGCGCATCCGCTTCATCTCCGACGGCGACGTCGCCGGCGCGATCGCCGCGGCCCGCCCGGAGAGCGGCGTCGACATCCTGCTGGGCGTCGGCGGCACCCCCGAGGGGATCATCACCGCCGCCGCGCTGGCCTGCATGGGCGGCGAGCTGCAGGCCAAGCTCTGGCCGAAGGACGACGCCGAGCGCGCGAAGGCGCTCGCCGCGGGCCACGACCTCGACCGCGTGCTGCGCACCGGCGACCTGGTGCGCGGCGAGAACATCTTCTTCTGCGCCACCGGCGTCACCAACGGCGACCTGCTGCGCGGCGTGCACTACCGCGCGGGCGGCGCGTCGACCCAGTCGATCGTGATGCGCTCGAAGTCCGGCACCGTCCGCATGATCGACGCCTGGCACCGGCTGCGGAAGCTGCGGGAGTACTCCGCGATCGACCTCGGGGCGGACGACGACCATCTCGACCCCGACGCCCCGGCGTGGGGCGCGGACCGCTCGACGCTCTGACCGGCGTGTCGCTCGGTCGGGCTACCACACGCCCGGGATGAGGTCACGCCACGCGGGGTAATTCGATGTGACCAGATCTTCCTCGGAGGTTCTCGTGTCGTCGACCCACGCGCGTCGGTCCACCCCGCCGGCCCTCGTCACCGTGATCGTCAGTGCGATCGCCGCGCTGCTCGTCGGAGCCGGGAGTGCCGGCGCCGCACCGGTCCCGGCCCCGGCGCCGGTCCCGGTCGCGGCCCCCGCGGCCCCGGTCGCTCCCGCCGTCGGCATCACGGCGGGGACACCCTGCACGGCGAGTGCCGACGCCTGCGTCGACCTGTCGTCGCAGCAGGCCTGGCTCACCGACGGGCAGGGCAACGTCACCTACGGGCCGGTCGGCGCGCTCGGCGGCACGAAGAAGTACCCGACGCCGACCGGCACGTTCTCGGTCGACGACAAGGACGCCGACCACGTCAGCAACCTCTACGACGCCGACATGCCGTTCTCGGTGTTCTTCGCGCCGGCGATCGCGTTCCACACCGGCAGCCTCTCCGAGCGCTCGCACGGCTGCATCCACCTCGGCAAGACCGCGTCCAAGCGCTTCTTCGCCGACCTCTCGCCGGGCGACACCGTGCAGGTGGTCTCCTGAGTCCGGTGGAAGACCTGGCCCGGTGAAAGACTGCGGGGCATGACCGACGAGCAGGAGTACCGGACCGAGCACGACACCATGGGCGAGGTCCGGGTGCCGGCCGCGGCGCTGTGGGCCGCGCAGACCCAGCGGGCCGTCGAGAACTTCCCGATCTCCGGCCGTCCGATCGAGCCCGCCCAGATCCGGGCTCTCGGTCTGGTCAAGGGCGCCTGCGCGCGGGTGAACGAGGACCTCGGCGTGCTCGACGCCGCCCACGCCGACGCGATCGCCGCCGCGGCCGACGAGGTCGCCTCCGGCGCGCACGACGCCGAGTTCCCGATCGACGTGTTCCAGACCGGCTCGGGCACGAGCTCGAACATGAACGCCAACGAGGTCATCGCGACCCTGGCCTCGCGGGCCTCTGGGCAGAAGATCCACCCGAACGACCACGTCAACGCCTCGCAGAGCTCGAACGACGTCTTCCCGACCACCATCCACGTCGCGGCCACCGAGGCCGTCGTGCGCGACACCGTGCCGGCGCTCGACCACCTCGGCGCGGTGCTCAATCGCAAGGCCCAGGAGTGGCGCCACGTCGTCAAGGCCGGCCGCACGCACCTCATGGACGCCGTGCCGATCACGCTCGGGCAGGAGGCCGGCGGCTGGGCGAGCCAGTGCGCGCACGGCACGGAGCGGCTGCGCGCCGTGCTCCCCCGCCTCGCCGAGCTGCCCATCGGCGGTACCGCGGTCGGCACCGGCATCAACACCCCGGAGGGCTTCGGCGGCAAGGTCGTCGAGCAGCTGCGCCGGGCCACCGGCATCCCGGAGCTCTCCGAGGCCCGCGACCACATCGAGGCGCAGGGCGCCCGCGACGGGCTCGTCGAGGCGTCGGGCGCGCTGCGCACGGTCGCCGTGAGCCTCTACAAGATCGCCAACGACGTCCGCTGGCTCTCCTCCGGCCCGTCGACCGGCCTCGCCGAGATCCGCATTCCGGACCTGCAGCCCGGCTCGTCGATCATGCCCGGCAAGGTCAACCCGGTGATCTGCGAGGCGACGATGATGGTCGCCGCCCAGGTCATGGGCAACGACGCGACCGTCGCGTTCTCCGGCAGCCAGGGCAACCTCGAGCTCAACGTCATGATGCCGGTGATGGGCTACAACGTCCTCGAGAGCTGCCGCCTGCTGGCCGCGGCCGCGCGCCTGCTCGCCGACCGCGTCCTCGAGAACACCGAGCCCGACGAGGAGGCGTGCCGCCGCTACGCCGAGTCGTCCTCGGCGATCGTCACGCCGCTCAACCGACTCATCGGCTACGAAGAGGCCGCGAAGATCGCCAAGCAGGCGATGAAGGAGCGCAGGACCATCCGCGAGGTCATCGAGGCCGAGGGCTACGTCGAGAACGGGCGCCTCACCCAGGAGCAGCTCGACGAGGCGCTGGACGTGCTGGCCATGACGAGGGTCGACCGCGGGTGACCCTCCCGGCCGCGCAGCATCGAGGGGGCCGCCGGATGACGTATCTGCGTGAGGTCGTCGCCGCCTCCGGCGAGGTGGCGGCGACCCGGTCGCGCAAGGCCAAGACGTCGACGCTCGCGGCGCTGCTGGCCCGCCTGGAGCCCGACGAGATCCGGCCCGCGACGGCCTGGCTCGCCGGCGAGATGCTCCAGGGCCGCACCGGCATCGGCTGGCAGACGCTGCGGTCGGTGACGCCCACGCCCGCGGCGACGTCCACGCTGACCGTCGGCGACGTCGACGCGTCCCTCGACCGGCTCGCCGCGATGGCGGGATCGGGCACGGGGGTCGGCGCGCGGCGGGCGGCGGAGCTCGGCGCGCTGCTCAACGCGGCGACCGAGGACGAGGGCCGCTTCCTCGTGCGCCTGCTCGGCGGCGAGCTGCGCCAGGGCGCGCTCGAGGGGATCATGATCGAGGCGGTCGCGGCGGGCACCGCCCTGGCGAGCGAAGCGACGGGCAGTCGGGTGGAGGTGCCCGCGGACGCCGTACGCCGGGCGTTCATGCTGTCGGGCCGCCTGCCGACCACGGCGCAGGTGGCCCTGACCGGCGGCGATCTGGGCACCATCGGTCTCGAGGTCATGCGGCCCGTGCGCCCCATGCTCGCGTCGCCCGGCGACTCCCTCGAGGCCGCGCTGGAGGAGCTGGGCCCTCCGGACGGCGACCCCGGGGTGGTGGTCGAGCACAAGCTCGACGGCGCGCGGATCCAGGTGCACCGCCGCGGCGACGAGGTGCGGGTGTGGTCGCGGACGCTGAAGGAGATCACCGACGCCGTCCCCGAGATCCTCGCGCTGACCCGGACGCTGCCCGTCGAGACCGTGGTGCTCGACGGCGAGACCCTCGCGGTCGCCGAGGACGGGCGGCCCCGCCCGTTCCAGGAGTCGATGCAGGGGCTGGGCGGCGGCGCCATGCAACCGTGGTTCTTCGACTGCCTGCACCGCGACGGCGTCGACCTGCTCGACGAGCCCCTGGCGGTGCGCCGGGCCGTGCTCGCCGAGGTCGTCGGCGACCGCCTGATCCCCGGCGTGGTCCGCCCGACCGCCGAGCAGGCGGAGACGGCCGTCGCCGACGCCCTCGCCGCGGGGCAGGAGGGCTCGATGGTCAAGGCGCTCGACTCGACCTACTCCGCGGGGCGCCGGGGCCGCGCGTGGCAGAAGGTCAAGCCGTCGCACACGCTCGACCTCGTCGTCCTGGCCTGCGAGTGGGGGTCCGGGCGGCGGCGGGGGTGGCTGTCGAACATCCACCTCGGCGCGCGCGGCGCGGACGGCGACTTCGTGATGATCGGCAAGACCTTCAACGGCATGACCGACGCGACGCTCACCTGGCAGACCGAGACGTTCCCGCGGTTCGAGACGCACCGGGACGCCTTCACGGTGTACCTGCGCCCGGAGATCGTCGTGGAGATCGAGCTCGACGGCGTCCAGACCTCCACCCGCTACCCGGGCGGCGTGGCCCTGCGCTTCGCCCGCGTCGTGCGCTACCGCGACGACAAGACCGCCGCCGAGGCCGACACGATCGACACGGTGCGGGCGCTCCGTCTCTAGGGGGCGGCCGGGTCCAGCTCGCCGCGCCGCACCGCGCGACGCTCGAACCAGACCGTCGCCGCCGGCGGGATGCTGGCGAGCAGCGCGAGGATCGTCGTCACCGCGCTCCACCGGAACACCCGCGCCGTCACCAGGGCGACCACGACGTAGGCGACGAACAGAGCCCCGTGGATCGGCCCGAACACGCGGACCCCGACGTCGTCGAACACGACGAGGTACTTGAACGCCATCCCGATCAGCAGCCCGATCCAGGAGCACGCCTCGGCGATCGCGACGACGCGGAACACGCGGGCGAGGGCGGCCGCGCGGGGACTGGTCAGGGCGGTCGACACGCCTCCACTCTGCCGGGACGATCACGGGTCGGCCCGGCAATGCGGCGATCGCCACGCGTAGCCTCGTGACACGTGCAGTTCCTCGACGGCGAGCACCCGCCCCACGACCTGACCTACGACGACGTCTTCCTCGTCCCGACGCGCTCGGACGTGGCCTCGCGCTTCGACGTCGACCTCGGCGTCGCGGACCCCTCCGGCGCCACGATCCCGATCGTCGCCGCGAACATGACCGCGGTCAGCGGCCGCCGGATGGCCGAGACGCTCGCCCGGCGCGGCGGGCTCGCGGTGATCCCGCAGGACGTGGACCCCGCCGCCGTCGCCGACATCGTCGCCGGCGTGAAGTCCCGGCACACCGTGTGGGACACGCCGGTCGTGCTGCACCCGGGCGACGCGGTGGCCGACGCGCTGAACCTCGTCAACAAGCGGGCGCACGGCGCGGTGGTGGTCGTCGACGAGGCCGGTCGGCCCGTCGGGGTCGTCAACGAGTCGGCGTGCGCCGGGGTCGACCGCTTCACCCGCCTCACCGACGTCCTCTCCCCCGCGGTGGCGCTGCCGGTCACGACGGCCCCGCGCGACGTGTTCGACGCGCTCGACAGATCAGGGTCGGGCGCCGTCCCGCACGCGGGCGCCCCGGCGCTCGGGGTCGACGCCGACGGCCGGCTCGCGGGTGTCCTCACCCGCACCGGCGCGCTGCGCGCCGAGGTCTACCGACCCGCCGTCGACGCGGACGGCCGGATGCGGATCGCCGCCGCGCTGGGCGTCAACGGCGACGTGGCGACGCGGGTCAAGGAGCTCGGCGCCGCCGGGGTCGACGTGCTCGTCGTCGACACCGCGCACGGGCACCAGGAGAAGATGCTCACCGCCCTGGCCGCCGCCCGCGCCGCCGCGCCGGACGCGGTGATCGTCGCCGGCAACGTGGTGACGGCGGAGGGGACCCGTGACCTCGTGGCGGCCGGCGCGGACGTCGTCAAGGTCGGCGTCGGGCCGGGCGCGATGTGCACGACGCGGATGGCGACCGGCGTCGGGCGCCCGCAGTTCTCGGCGGTCACCGAGTGCGCGGCCGCGGCCCGCGCGGTCGGCGCGCACGTCTGGGCCGACGGCGGCGTGCGCCACCCGCGCGACGTCGCCCTCGCGCTCGCCGCCGGCGCCTCGGCGGTGATGGTCGGGTCGTGGTTCGCCGGCACCTACGAGTCGCCGGGCGACCTGCTGCGCGACGAGCACGGCGCGCCCTACAAGGAGTCGTTCGGCATGGCGTCCAAGCGCGCCGTCGGCGCCCGCACCCGCGGCGACGGCGCCTTCGACCGCGCGCGCAAGGGCCTGTTCGAGGAGGGCATCTCCTCCTCGCGCATGCGCCTGGACCCGCAGCGCCCGGGCGTCGAGGACCTCCTCGACAGCATCTGCGCGGGCGTGCGCTCCGCCTGCACCTACGCGGGCGCCTCGACGCTCGAGGAGTTCCACGCGCGCGCCGTCCTGGGCGTGCAGTCGGCGTCCGGCTTCGCGGAGGGCCGCCCCCTGCCCGCCGGCTGGTGAGCAGGTGCGCTCCGCGCATGCGAGCAGAATCAGTGCAGGAGCACGGATCTCTGCTCACATGCGACGGAGTCGCACCTCAGAGCCGCTCGCCCTCGAGCATCTCGGTGACCAGCGCGGCGATCGGCGAGCGTTCCGAGCGGGTCAGCGTGACGTGCGCGAACAGCGGGTGGCCCTTCAGCTTCTCGATCACGGCGGCGACGCCGTCGTGGCGCCCGACGCGCAGGTTGTCGCGCTGGGCCACGTCGTGGGTGAGCACGACGCGCGAGTTGGTGCCGAGGCGCGAGAGCACCGTGAGCAGCACGTTGCGCTCCAGCGACTGCGCCTCGTCGACGATGACGAACGCGTCGTGCAGCGAGCGCCCGCGGATGTGGGTCAGCGGCAGGACCTCGAGCATCCCGCGCTCGATGACCTCCTCGACCACGTTGGACGAGACCAGCGCACCGAGGGTGTCGAACACCGCCTGCGCCCAGGGCGCCATCTTCTCGTTCTCGCCGCCGGGCAGGTAGCCGAGGTCCTGCCCGCCCACCGCGTAGACGGGGCGGAACACGACGACCTTGCGGTGCTGCTGGCGCTCGAGGACCGCCTCGAGGCCCGCGCAGAGCGCGAGCGCCGACTTGCCGGTGCCCGCGCGCCCGCCGAGGGACACGATGCCGACGTCGGGGTCGGAGAGCAGGTCGATCGCGATGCGCTGCTCCGCCGAGCGGCCGTGCAGACCGAAGACGTCGCGGTCGCCGCGCACGAGGCGGACCTGCTTGTCGGGCGTGACGCGCCCGAGCGCCGAGGAGCCCCCGCCGAGCAGGCGCAGCCCGGTGTGGCAGGGCAGCTCCCGGGCGGCCTCGACGTCGGCGAGCCCGTCGGCGAACAGCGACGACACCTCGTCCGGGGTGGCCGCGACCTCCTCGGTGCCCGTCCAGCCGGTGGTCGTGACGTCCTGGCCGTGGTACTCGTCGGCGGGCAGGCCGACCGACGCCGCCTTGACACGCAGCGGCATGTCCTTGGTGACGAGGGTGACGCAGCCAGGACGGCCCTCGGCACGGCCTTCGGCCGCCAGGTTCAGCGCACAGGCGAGGATCCGGGAGTCGTTCTCCGCCGTCCGGAACCCCGCCGGCAGCACCGACGGGTCGGAGTGGTTCAGCTCGACGCGCAGCGTCCCGCCCTCGGGGGTCATCGGGAGCGGGGCGTCGAGGCGACCGTGACGGATGCGGAGGTCGTCGAGCAGACGCAGTGCCTCGCGCGCGAACCACCCCAGCTCGGAGTGGTGTCGCTTCCCCTCGAGCTCGGAGATCACGACGAGCGGGAGGACGACCTCGTGCTCGGCGAACCGCGTGGGAGCCCACGGGTCGGACAGGAGCACGGAGGTGTCGAGGACATAACACCGCGCGCCGCCGGCGGCCCCGGAGGGACCGGCGGCGGCCGGGGTGCTGTCGATGCTCACGGAAGCGGGACGCTCGGCTGGTGCTGCGCTCACGACTACTCCCTCGAGCGGCCACGGCACCCGCGACCACCTTGTTCCTCGGAGGAACGGGTCGGCTAGTCCGGCGGCTCGACGGCGCGGTGGCGCGGCCCGGGGGCCGTCCTGCGCCGTCGCGGGGCAGAACCGGGTGCCGGCCCTCCCCCGGGATCGGACCAGGGCGGTCGCGTCGCGCCGGCCGCGGTGCGCGGCGCCGGACCGGCGCCTGCTCCGCGAGCGGTGGACGTTCCCGTCCCGCTCCGATCTGCCACTACCGGCCTCCCCGGACGCCCCGCATCCGGTGCGGGTCCGTCGGCGCGGACGCTACCGCCGGTAGCCGGTCGTTGTCGCGCGCCGAGCGTGACGAGTTGGTGACGTGACTCACCGGTTCTCGGACGGCGTCCGGTGCGCGACGACCGTTCGGCGCAGCCAGGGCGTCCAGCCGGCACGGCCGGCCCGGGGACGGCGGGGCGGTACCGGCGGGCCGGGGCCGGATCCGTCACGCAGCTCGGCGGGGGTGGGCGGGTCGTCGAGCACCCGGGCGAGACGCGCCGTGACCACCTCGCGGCTCTCCGGGCGCCCGGCGTCCTCGGTCCCCAGCAGCCACGGCCGCAGCAGGCGGGTCCCCTCGACGTAGGTCGTGGTGTGCGTGCGCCAGCGCGGGTGGGCCAGGAACTCGAGCATCCGCCGGGCGCGGGGCTCGTCGACCAGCAGCCACCGCCGCAGGTGCGCGACGACCTCCTCGGGGCCGCGGTGCTCGTCGTGCAGCATCAGCGCGGCGTCCTGGCGGACCGGGGCGAGGCGGGCCATCACCGTCTCCACGGCCTCGCCGAGAGCGCCCCGCTCCGGGTCGGCGGGGACGCCCGCCGCGGCGAGCACCTCGGCGTTCCACCGGCCCCAGCCGGGTCCCACGACGGCCTCGAGCCCGAGCTCCGCGGCGCCCTCGGCGACGAGGCTCTGCGGCGTGCGCGCCAGGAACACCCGCCGCTCCGGGCGGGCGCGCAGCCCGTCGGGGTCGGCGGCGAGGCGGCAGTGCTCGGTGTGGTGGCCCGGGTAGGCCTCGTGGGCCACGAGCAGCGGCAGGTGGGTCACGCGGTGCCCGATGCCCGCGTTGACGGTCACCGCCGAGTGCCGCGGCCCGATCCAGCGGCTGAACCCGCTCCACGGGGCGGTGCCGACGACCTCCAGCGACACGTCCTCCCCGGGCGGCAGGCCGATCGTCGCGGCGGTGCGCTCCCGCAGCGCGGCGACCGCCGCGCGCAGACCCGGGGCGAGGTGCTCGGGCGGGAGCCGGTCACCGTCGCGGAAGGCGGCGAGGCGCTCGGCCAGGTCCCCGCCTCCCCCGAGCAGGGCGTCGAGCGTGCGGTGGGCCTCGCGGTAGCGGTCGGGGTCGCCCCGGGTGATGCGCACGCCGAAGCACCGCTCGACCTCGTCGACGAACCCCACCTCGCGGGCGGCGGCACGCTCCGCGAGGACCCGGCAGGCCCGAAGCTGGGCGTCGAGGAACGCGGCGCGGGCACCGTCTCCCGTCCGCGACAGCTCGGCGCGCAGCCGGTCGGCCTCACGCGCGAGGTCGTCGGGGTCGGGTGCGGGCTCGTCCGCGGTGCGCGCGACCACGGCGGGGTCACCGAGGTGGGCGTCGAGCACACCGGGCAGCACGCGGTCCAGGCGTAACGCGAGGCCGACGTAGGCCCGCGCGAGCCCGTCGAGGCCCGGGTCCGCAAGCACCGGCCGAGGCTACGCCGAGTGGCCCCGAACGGCCTCGTCCAACGGCGACCGCCCCTGAATACGACACCCGGGTGTCGAGGTCCGCGACGGACCGCCACTGAATACGCCGCCGGTCGTGCGATCCGGAGCCGGAACGCTCCGCGGATCACCCGAATATCCCACTACAGTTGCGGTAGGAATTGTCAATCACTCGATGGGGGTTCGCGGCTGGAAATGCCGCTCCGGCGAGGGATAGCTTTTGTCCCATCAGCCGCACCGTCCGTGGGGCTGGAGCCGATCGGCGGGAACCCCGAATTCCCGCCGACACCACGAACGAAACTGGAGTTCGGATGCTGAAGAAGGCGGGAATCGTCGTCCTGGGCGCGACGGCGGGCATGCTCTCCCTCGCTCCGCTGGCCAGCGCCGGCGAGGCCCCCGAGTCCGGTGGGGGCGACCACCACGGTCACCACGCGGGCCACGACCACGACGGCCACCGCGGTCACGGCGGCGACTGCAGCAAGTTGGCCGGCTCGAACGGGGACCGGCTCATCAGCCTCGACAACGTGGCGTCGAACGCCACGATCTCCGACGTCAACGTCCTCTCGCATGACCGCGACGGCGGCCGCGACTGCGACGGCGACGGTGGCCACGGCCGTCACGGTCACGACCGCGGCGACCGCGAGGGCGGCGGCGACCGCAAGGTCGCGTTCTCCAACGGGGACCGGCTGATCAGCGCCGACAACCTGCTGGCGAACGCCGACATCCGCGACATCAACGTCCTCAGCTCGGACGACTGAGACCCCGGCCCGATCCGACGTCCGTGTTTATCGGGGGATGACACGGCCGCCGGGTGGAGCGGGCGAGCAACACGGGTGAGCAACGGCCCCGGGAGCATCGCTCCCGGGGCCGTTGCGCGTGCCCTATTGGCCGAGCCGGCGATTCCGGCGCGAATAGTCGCGCAGGGCGCGCAGGAAATCGATGTGCCGGAACTGCGGCCACAGTGCCTCGGTGAAATAGAACTCCGAGTACACCGACTGCCACATGAGGAATCCCGACAGCCGCTGCTCGCCGGACGTTCGGATGACGAGATCGGGGTCGGGCTGACCGGAGGTGTAGAGGTGCTCGGCGATGTGGTCGACGTCGAGCACCTCGGCGAGCTCCTCGATCGACGTGCCCGCCTCCGCGTGACGCAGCAGCAGCTTGCGCACCGCGTCGGCGATCTCCTGGCGCCCGCCGTAGCCGATCGCGACGTTGACCTGCATCCCGTCACGACCCGCCGTGCTCCCCGCGGCGGCCTCGATGCGCTCCGCGATCGGGCGGGGCAGGGCGTCCGGGTTGCCGACCACCCGCAGCCGCCACCGCCGGTCCGGGGCCGCGAGCCCCTCCACCGCCGACGCGATGATCTCGAGGAGTTGGTCGAGCTCCGCGGCGGGACGATCGAGGTTGTCGGTCGAGAGCAGGAACAGCGTCACCAGCTCGACGCCCGCGTCCTGGCTCCAGTCGAGCAGGTCGACGATCTTCGCCGCGCCGGCACGGTGGCCCTCGCTGGGATCGGCGAGCCCGGCCTCCCGCGCCCAGCGCCGGTTGCCGTCGAGGATCACCCCGATGTGCCGGGGCGGCTCGATCACCGCACGACGACGGAGCCGCCGCTCGTAGAGCGAGTAGGCGACCTGGCGCAGATCGTCCCGGAGTGTCACGGGCCACCACGCTAGACGGTGCCTCTCGGAGCCCGGGATCCCCGTGACGGGGCGGTGAAGAGCCCGGGTCGGGAACGGGAACCTCGCCACAGGCGACAGGGCACGCACCGGTCGGCCACCTACCCTGACCCCGTGACCCTCATCGACCCCCTCGCCGAACCGGCTCCGGTCAAGCCGCGGATGCGGGGCTGGTTGCACCTGTGGTCGTTCGTCGTCGCCGTGGCGGCCGGGATCACGTTGGTGTCGCTCGCCGGTGCGACCGTCTCCGCCGAGGCCGCCGTCGCCGTCGCCGTCTATTCGCTCACGGTCTGCGGCGTCTTCGGCATCAGCGCGCTCTACCACCGGCGGACCTGGGTCACCCTGCGCGGCCGCGGGATCATGAAACGCCTCGACCACGCGATGATCTTCGTGTTCATCGCCGGCACCTACACACCGTTCGCCGTGCTCGCCCTACCGGAACGGACCGGGCTGATCGTGCTGGGCGTGGTCTGGGCGGGGGCGCTGGGCGGCGTCGTGCTGAAGATGGCGTGGCCGCACGCCCCGCGATGGGTCGGGGTGCCGTTCTACCTGGCCCTCGGCTGGGTCGCGGTGTTCATCATCCCCGACCTGCTCCACCGCGGTGGCGTCGCGGCGCTCGTGCTGCTCGTCGTCGGCGGGGTGTTCTACAGCCTCGGCGCCGTGTTCTACGCCCTGCGCCGGCCGGTCGGCTGGCCCGCCACCTTCGGCTACCACGAGTTCTTCCACGCCGCGACGGTCGTCGCCGCCGCCTGCCACCACGTCGCGATCTGGCTCGTGCTCTACGCCGGCTGAGCGGACCCGACGCAGCGAGGGACCCCCGGGCTGCGTCGGGAGCAGCCGAGGCGTCTCGCGCACCGTCCGGATCTAGCCCTGGGGCGGGATCGGGTCGCCGCCGCCCCCGTCACCGGGGTCGGGGCGGTCGTCCACGCCGCCGGCGTCGCCCGGGCCGTCCGGCTCGTCGTCGAGGACCGGGCCCTTGGTCCGCAGCTCGTCGACCGCGCTCATCGCGCCGCGCAGGTCCTCGAGCCAGCTGCCCGCGTGCTCCCCCACGAGCGCCACCGCCCACGCCAGCGCGTCGGACCGCGACCGGGCCACCCCCGCGTCGACCAGCGTGTCGAGCACCAGGCGCTCGTTCTGTCGCAGCCGCGTCATGACCGGCACCGACAGGGTCGTGAACAGCTCCTCGACGTCGCCGATCCGCGCACCCCAGGCGACCTTGCGCCCGTAGCGGTGCTCGGCCTGGCGCGCGACCTCCATGCGCTCGCCGCGGGTCTCCTCGCGGAAGCGCTCGATCCGGCCCCGAGCGGCCGCGGTCCTGGCGGCCTCGTCGGCGCCCTCCTCGAGCGTCGGGGCCGGCAGCTCGCCGACCACCAGGATCTCCTCCCGGTCGACCGTCACCACCGGCGCGCCCGTGAACCATCCGTCGGGCAGCCGGCCCGCGAGCCAGCCGGTGAGGTCGTCGGTGCCGGGCAGGTCGGTCGGGACCCGTCCGCCGCCCCGGCGCCCCGGACCGCCCCGCCCGGGCCGACCCCGGTGTCCACCGCGTCCCACCATCATCACGCTCTCCCCTCCGTGCTGTGCTTACAGCATTACACAGCAACGACGTGATCGGTGTTCGCCGCCCGCGAAGCCCGACGCGAGTGATCAACGGGGACTTCGGACGCCTAGAAGCAGCGAACAGGACGTTCGCTGCGAACCATCAGCGAGCCAGCGCCGCCGCGAGGTCGTCGGTCGCCGTGCGGGGGCGGTCGCAGACGAACCCCCGGCACACGTACGCCGCGGGCTCGCCGTCGACCAGCGGGCGGTCGGCGAGCAGCGGGACGCCGTCGGCGTCGGGCGCGCCGGCGACGACGACGGACCCGCCCGGGGCGTGACGGCGGGCGGTGTCGGCGAGGCGGTCGCGCCCGGCCTGCCCCTCGGCGCCCGCGACGGCGACCTGCAGCGGTCCGTGCGCGGCGGCCTCGGCGACGCCCAGCCACCCGCCGGCGAAGCGGGCATGCCGCGCGAGCAGCCCGCCGACCGCGGCGACCGCTGCGTCGGCGAGCTCGCGGTAGCGCGACGAGACCTCGGGCTCGACGAGCACCGACGCCGTGAGCAGCGCGCCGGCCAGCAGCGACGACCCGCAGGGCGAGGCGCCGTCGGTGACCTCGCGGGGCCGGGTGACCAGCGACTCGGCGTCGTCGGCCGTGTCCCAGAACCGGCCGGTGAACGCCCCGTCCTCGCCGATCTCGGCGAAGTGGTCGAGCGTGGTGTCGAGCAGCGTGCGGGCCTCGGTGAGCCAGCGGGCCTCGCCGGTGGCCTGGTGCAGGGCGAGCAGGCCGTCGACGAGCGCGGCGTGGTCCTCGAGCACCGCGGGGGCGTCGCCGACCTCGCCGTCGCGGGAGGTGCGGCGCAGGCGCCCGTCGACGACGTGCACGCGCAGCAGCAGTGCCACGGCCCGCCGGGCCGCCGCCAGCCATTCGGTGCGCCCCCGCGCCGCGGACGCCTCGACCAGGGCGGTGGCCGCGAGCCCGTTCCACGCGGCCACGACCTTGTCGTCCCGTTCGGGCTGCGGACGCCGGGCCCGGGCGGCGAGCAGCGCCTTGCGCACGGCCTGCCAGCGGTCCGGGTCGTCGGGGGCGGCGCGCATCTGCAGGGTCGAGCGGCCGTGCTCGAAGGTCCCGTCCTCGGTCACCTCGAGCAGCCCGGCCGCCCAGGTGCCGTCGTCGGCACCCAGGACCTCGACGAGCTCGGCGGGGCTCCACACGTACGTCGAGCCCTCCTCGCCCGCGGCGTCGGCATCGAGCGCGGACGCGAATCCGCCCTCGGGCGTGCGCAGGTCGCGCAGGAGGAACGAGGCGGTCATGTCGGTGATGCGGGCCGCGAGCTCGGAGCCGGTCAGGCGGGCGAGGTGGGCGTAGACGCGCAGCAGCTGTGCGTTGTCGTAGAGCATCTTCTCGAAGTGCGGGACGGTCCACGTCGCGTCGACGGAGTACCGCGCGAACCCGCCCGCGAGCTGGTCGAACAGCCCGCCGCGGGCCATCGCCTCGGCGGTGATCTCGGTCATCGCCAGCGCGTCGGAGCTGCCGGTGCGCTCGTGGTGGCGCAGCAGGAACTCCAGCACCGCCGACGGCGGGAACTTCGGCGCGGGGTGGTCGAGGGAGGAGACGAAGCCGCCGCGGTGCTCGTCGAAGTCCTCGGCGAGCGCCGCGACGGCTCCCTCGAGCGTCCGGTCGTCGACGCCGGCCTCCGGCAGCGACCGCGACACCGACGCGAGCCGCTCGGTGATCGAGCGGGCGGCGGAGCGCACCCGCTCGCCGTCCTCGGTCCAGGCCGTCACGACGGCGCCGAGCAGCTGGGTGAACGACGGCATGCCGCCGTACGGGCGGGCGGGATAGTAGGTCCCGCAGTGGAACGGGTCACCGTCCGCGGTGAGGAAGCAGGTCATCGGCCAGCCACCCCGGCCGGTCATGGCCTGGGTGGCCTCCATGTAGACCGCGTCGACGTCGGGACGCTCCTCGCGATCGACCTTGATCGCCACGAAGTGCTCGTTGACCACGGCCGCGGTGTCGGGGTCGGAGAACGACTCGTGCGCCATGACGTGGCACCAATGGCAGGCTGCGTAACCGACCGACAACAGCACCGGGACCGCACGCCGGCGCGCCTCCGCGAACGCCGCGCTCGACCAGGGCTGCCAGTCGATCGGGTTGTCGGCGTGCTGTCGCAGATACGGGCTGGTGGAGCCGGCGAGCCGGTTGGGCATGACGGGAGATGGTCGCAGCCGGGTCGGCTCAGGGCGAGCCGTCACCCGGCAGTCGCTCGGTCCGCTCGGTCCGCTCCGTCCCGTTCGCGGCACCGTGCGGCGCCGGTGCGGGGCGGTCACCGCCGTCCGGCTCATCGCCCTGGTCCGGTCGGTCGGACCCCGTCTGCTTCTCCGACGGGTCGAAGGACGCCGGCACCTTGCGCAGGTGCTTGGTCATCGAGCGGATCAGCAGCGCCGTCGCCACCCCGAGCAGCAGGATGACCACCAGCGCGATCGGCGAGGTCTTGCCGAACTCCTCGCCGCGCTCGCTGCCCGGCGCACCCCCGGGTGGCGGCGCGGGCACCGTCACCGGGAGCAGCGTCCACCAGACGGCCAGGCGGGTCATGCGCCGACCCGCTCCCGCACGCCGGCGAAGAGGTCGTCACCGGGGGCGTCGGGGGACTCGTCGGTGTCGACCAGCGAGCGCGCGAGCTCGTAGTCCTCGGTGGGCCACACCCGCTGCTGGAGCTCCATCGGGACCTGGAACCAACGGCCGTTGGGGTCGATCTGCGTCGCGTGGGCGCGCAGCGCGTCGTCGCGGACCGAGAAGTACTCCGAGCAGGCGACGCGCGTCGTGACGCGCGCGCCCGGGTCGGGCCGGGAGTCGTCCCACTTCTCGATCCACTCGGCGTAGGGCGACTCCAGGCCGGCCTCGAGCAGCGCCTCGTGGAAGGCGACCACGCGGGCCTTGGAGAAACCGTGCGAGTAGTAGAGCTTCAACGGCTGCCACGGCTCGCCGGCCAGCGGGAACCGGTCCGGGTCGCCGGCCGCGTCGAACGCCGCCATCGACACCTCGTGGGTGCGGATGTGGTCCGGGTGCGGGTAGCCGCCGTTCTCGTCGTAGGTGACCAGGACGTGCGGGCGGAACTCGCGCACCACCCGCACCAGCGCCTCGGTGGGTACCTCGAGCGGCTCGAGGGCGAAGCAGCCCTGCGGCAGCGGGGGCTTCGGGTCGCCCTCGGGCAGCCCCGAGTCGACGAAGCCGAGCCAGCGGTGCTGCACGCCCAGGATGGCCGCGGCCTTCGCCATCTCGGCGCGGCGGGTGCCGATCATGTCCGCGCGGACCTCGGGGGTGTCCATCGCGGGGTTGAGGATGCTGCCGGCCTCGCCGCCGGTGCATGTCACGACCATGACCTCGGCGCCGTCCGCGATGTAGCGCGCGCAGGAGGCCGCGCCCTTGCTGGACTCGTCGTCGGGGTGGGCATGCACCGTCATCAGCCGGAGCGGCTGGTCGGAGGGGAGTGCGCTCATCGTCTGTCCGGAGCCGTCCTCGTGCGTCGAACTGGTGACCACCGGGGAACAACGCCCCCGCGTCCCACCATCATCCCGGGCACCCCCGACACCCCGCCGAGAGCCCCGCCCCGGGCCGCGCGCGACCGTGGACGGTCGCGTCCCCGGAGATCTCCACCCACGGTCTGCCGAGGGGCACGAATCACGGAAAGTGCAGGTAGTCAAGGCCCTTCACGCGCACCCGATCCCCTCGGCGGCACCCTCGAACGGGTTTCGCAGCGGCTCGGGCGTGTTACCGTAGGACGGACACGGCCCCGCATGCCGCGGGCCGTGTTTTTCCGTCTGTGGCCCCCGGGCCGCCGACACCGCGCACGCCGAGCGCGGTGCCAGTAGGGCCCGTGTGGAGAACAGGCCGCCGACCCGCGCAGCGCGGGACCGGACCTCCGAGGAGTTGATCGACGTGACCGAGACGCAGACGCAGGTGACCTGGCTGACCCAGGACGCGCACGACCGGCTGAAGGCCGAGCTCGACGACCTCGTTGCCCAGCGTCCCGTGATCGCACAGAAGATCAACGCCGCCCGGGAGGAGGGTGACCTCAAGGAGAACGGGGGCTACCACGCCGCCCGCGAGGAACAGGGTGTCATGGAGGCCCGCATCCGCCACCTCCAGGAGCTGCTGCACACGGCCAAGGTCGGCGAGACGCCCACCGAGAGCGGCACCGCCGTCCCCGGCACGGTGCTCACCGTGCGCTTCGAGGGCGACGACGACACCGAGACCTTCCTGCTCGGCTCCCGCGAGGAGGGCGCCCACGGCGACCTCGAGGTCTACTCGCCGAACTCCCCGCTCGGCTCGGCGCTGCTCGGCGCCAAGGCCGGCGACACCGTGAGCTACGACCTGCCCGACGGCGGGTCGATGGAGGTCACGCTGGTCTCGGCGGAGCCGTACCGCCCCTGAGCCCTACTCGGCGGCGACCTCGTACCCCGCCCCGGCGAGGTCCGCGAGGATCGCCGCGCGGTGGTCGTGGCCCCGCGCCTCGAGCGTGAGGGCCACGTCCACGGTGCCCGGTGCGGCGCCGGACCCGGTGAGCCTGCGGTGCTCAACGTCCACGACGTTCCCGCCCGCCCGCCCCACGCGACGCAGCACGTCCGCGAGGTAGCCCGGGCGGTCGGTGAGGCGCACGCGCAGCGCGGCGTAGCGCCCGGCGGCGACCAGACCCCGACGGACGATGTCGACCAGCAGCATCGGGTCGACGTTGCCGCCCGAGAGCACCGCGACCACGGGCCCCGGCCAGCGGTGCCGGTTCTCCGCGACCGCCGCCACGGCCGCCGCCCCCGCCGGTTCCACGAGCAGCTTCTCGCGCTCGAGGCAGCGCAGCACGCCGCGGGCGATGGCCTCCTCGTCGACGGTGACGACCTCGTCGACGAGGGCGCGCACGTGCGCGAACGTCACCTCGCCCGGACGCGACACCGCGATGCCGTCGGCGATGGTCGCGCCGGCCACGCTCGTCGGGGCGCCCGCCCGCAACGACCGAGGCCAGGCGGCGAGGCCCGCGGCCTGGGCGCCGACGACCCGGACGCCCGCCGGCGCGCACGCCGCGGCGATGCCGGAGAGCAGCCCGCCCCCGCCCGTGCACACGACGATCGTCGCGACGTCCGGCACCTGCTCGAGGATCTCCAGCCCGACCGTGCCCTGCCCCGCGACGATGTCGGGGTGGTCGAAGGGATGGATGAGCACCGCCCCGGTCCGCTCCGCGAAGTCGGCGGCGGCCGTGAACGTCTCGTCCAGCGTGTCGACGAGCTCGACGTCCGCTCCGTACTCCCGGGTGGCCTCGATCTTGGGCAGCGGCGCGCCTGCCGGCATGAACACCGTGGCCCGGGTGCCGAGCAGCCGGGCCGCGAGAGCGACGCCCTGCGCGTGGTTGCCGGCGCTCGCGGCCACCACGCCTGCGGCGCGCTCGTCGGGTGCGAGGCGCTGGATGCGCCGGTAGGCACCGCGGATCTTGAAGCTGCCCGTCCGCTGCAGGTTCTCGCACTTGAGGAGCACGGAGCCGTCGAGCGCCCGGGACGGCGTCACCGGCGTCTCACGGACCACCCCGGTCAGCGCCTCCCGCGCCGCCAGGACGTCGGCAGGACGGACGAGCTCCACGGCGCCGATCCTGGCAGCAGGCCGTCGCCCGACACGCGCTCGGGGCCGGCTCGGCCGGCCTCGGCCCTCCTCGCCGACGAGCGGCCGACGAGCGGTGAGGACCCGCGTGAGGCCCGTCGGGCGGTTTCGCGCGACGACCGGTCGTCGCGCTGCCGCCGACGCCGGACGCCCGATCGTGCGCGTCGGACCCGCACTCGCGAAGCGTCGGTAGCCTTGTGGTATCGGCGTGAGGATCCGCGGAGGGGGGTGGGGAACCGTGGGCACCATCTCGCCCCCCGGCGCGCGCGTCACGCGCCTCGCGCGGGCCCTCCCGCTGCTCCTCGCCGCGCTGCTCGCCCTCGCCGCGGTGGGCACGGTCGGCTCCGCGGGCTGTGACGACCCGGCCCGCTACGTCAGCACCCCCGACGGCATCTCGCTCGAGGGCGGCTGCCTCAAGCCCAGCGAGATCGACCCGCTGGTCGGCGACCCGAGCGAGCACGACGCCTGGTCACGGCGCGGGTAGGCGCATCATCGAGGGATGACCTCCTCGCCCGCGTCGTTCGACCCCCGCGCTCTGCTCGCCGAGAGCCGCCTCGGTGTGCTCGCCACCATCAAGGCGAGCGGACTGCCCCAGCTCTCCCCCGTCCTGCCCTTCTACGAGCCCGCCAGGGGCACGCTGACGGTCTCGATGACCGAGGGCCGGGCCAAGACCGCGAACCTGCGCCGGGACCCCCGGGCGGCCCTCGAGGTCACCTCCGCCGACGGGCGGTCGTGGGCCACCGCCGAAGGTCCGGTGACGATCACCGGCCCGGGCACCGACCCGCAGGGTCCCGAGGTGCAGGCGCTCGTCGACTACTACCGCCGGGCCGCGGGTGAGCACCCGGACTGGGACGAGTACCGCGCGACGATGGTCGCCGACCGCCGCGTGCTCATGGTCATGACCGTCGAGCGGGTCTACGGCGAACGCATCAGGAGCTGAGGCGGTCGAGGGCCTGGCGCAGGTCGTCGACGAGGTCGTCGGCATCCTCCAGGCCGACCGAGAGGCGCACCAGGTCGGCGGGGACCTCGAGCAGCGAGCCCGCCGCCGACGCGTGGGTCATGGCGCCCGGGTGCTCGATGAGCGACTCCACCCCGCCCAGCGACTCGGCCAGCGTGAACACCTGCGTGGCGGCGCAGAGGTCGCGCGCGGCCTGCTCGCCGCCGGCCACCCGCACCGACACCATCCCGCCGAAGCGGCGCATCTGCTTCGCGGCGATCTCGTGGCCCGGGTGGTCGGCGCGCCCCGGGTAGAGCACCGAGGTGATCGCGGGATGCGCGGCGAGCACGTCGGCGACCCGCTCGGCGTTGTCGCTGTGGCGCTCCATCCGCACCGCGAGGGTCTTGAGCCCGCGCTGGGTGAGGAAGCAGTCGAACGGCGAGGGCACCGCGCCCATCCCGTTCTGCATCTTCCCGAGGACGTCGTGCAGCGCGTCGTCGTCGGTGACCAGCGCGCCACCCACGACGTCGGAGTGCCCGCCCAGGTACTTCGTCGTCGAGTGCACGACGACATGCGCGCCGAGCGCGATCGGGGTCTGCAGGTACGGCGAGGCGAACGTGTTGTCGACGACCAGCATGAGGTCGTGCTCGCGGGCCAGCGTGCCGAGCCCCGCGATGTCGGCGATGCCGAGCAGCGGGTTGGTCGGCGTCTCGCACCAGAGCACCTTGGTGTTCGGGCGGATCGCCGCCCGCACGGCGTCGATGTCGGCGGTGTCGACCGCGGTGTACTCGACGCCCCAGTCGCAGTAGACCGTGGAGATCAGCCGGTACGTGCCGCCGTACGCGTCGAGCGGGATGAGCACGTGGTCGCCGGGACGCAGGACGCCGCGCAGCAGCGCGTCCTCGGCGGCCATGCCCGAGGCGAACCCGCGGGCGTGGCGCGCGCCCTCGAGTGAAGCGAGCGTGGCCTCCAAGGAGGTCCGCGAGGGGTTGCCGGTGCGGGCGTACTCGTAGCCCGAGCGCAGGCCGCCGACGCCGTCCTGCGCGAACGTCGACGTCGCGAAGATCGGGACGACCACCGAGCCCGTCGTCGGATCCGGCTCCTGGCCGACGTGCAGGGCGCGGGTGGAGAAACCGTTCACCTCGTCCACCCTAGGCATAGGGCCCTCACGCCGGTCCACCCATGTCGTACCGGCTGCCGGTGGCCAGGAACGCGAGGATGTCGGCGCGCGTGACGATGCCCGCCGGGCGCCCGTCGACGACCACCAGGGCGCCGTCGCCGCCGCGCAGCGCCTCGACCGCCTTCGAGATCGGCTCGTTGCTCCCGAGGCTCGGCAGCGGGCGCGACAGGTGGCGCTCGACGGGGTCGGTGAGCGACGCCTGATCGTTGAAGACCTTGTCGAGCAGGTCGCGGACGGTCACCGCGCCCCGGACCTCGGCCGCCATGACCGGCGGCTCGGCCTTGACGATCGGCATCTGCGAGACGCCGAACTCACGCATGATCGACACGGCGTCCGCCACGGTCTCGTTCGGGTGGCCGTGCACGAGGTCGGGCACCGAGCCGTCCTTGCGCCGCAGGACGTCGCCGACGGTCCACTCGGTCGTGTCGGGCGCGAGGAAGCCGTACGAGGACATCCACTGGTCGTTGAAGACCGTGGACAGGTAGCCCCGACCGCCGTCGGGCAGCAGGACGACGATCACGTCGTCGGGGCCGGCCTGCGCCGCCACCTTCGCCGCCGCGCAGACGGCCATCCCGCACGATCCGCCGACCAGCAGTGCCTCCTCGCGGGCCAGGCGGCGCGTCATGGCGAACGAGTCGCCGTCGGGCACGGCGACGATCTCGTCGCAGATGTCGCGGTCGTAGGTCGTGGGCCAGAAGTCCTCGCCGACGCCCTCGACGAGGTACGGACGCCCGTCGCCGCCGGAGTACACCGAGCCGACGGGGTCGGCGCCGACGATCCTGACCCGGCCCTGCGAGGTCTGCTTGAGGAAGTGGCCGGTGCCCGAGATCGTGCCGCCGGTGCCGACGCCGGCGACGAAGTGCGTGATCCGCCCCTCGGTCTGCTCCCAGATCTCCGGGCCCGTGGTGGCGACGTGCGAGGCCGGGTTGGCGGGGTTGGAGTACTGGTTGGGCTTCCAGCCGCCCGCGGTCTCGCGGGCGAGCCGGTCGGAGACCGAGTAGTAGGACTCGGGACTCTCGGGCTCCACCGCCGCGGGGCACACGACGACCTCGGCGCCGTAGGCGCGCAACGCGTCCTGCTTGGCGACGCTGACCTTGTCGGGCACCACGAAGACGCAGTGGTAGCCGCGCTGCTGGGCGATGATCGCCAGCCCGATCCCGGTGTTGCCCGAGGTCGGCTCCACGATCGTCCCGCCGGGCTTCAGCTCCCCGGACGCCTCGGCCGCGTCGATCATCTTCTCGGCGATGCGGTCCTTCACGCTGCCGCCGGGGTTGAAGTACTCGACCTTGGCGAGCACGAGCGGCGCGTCCGGCCCGGTCGGCACCACGTGGTTCAGACGGACCAGCGGGGTGTTCCCGACGAGGTCGGCGACGTGCTCGACGTAGCGCATGAGGTCAATCTTGCTGGTTCGCCGCTCGGCGCGCCGCCCTCCCCCACGGTCGTGCCGGGCATCACGCCCGTGTCAGCGGCGCGGCCCCCTCGGCATGCTCGGCTGAAGGGCGGACCTTCGGTGTCCGTCATGCCACGCGCTCGCCTCGCGGTCGTAGGGTCGGCGGCATGGTCGCCCCTGGCCGCGAGGCCGTCATCGTGTCCGCCGTCCGCTCGCCCATCGGCCGCGCCCGCAAGGGCTCGCTGGCCGCGACGCGCCCGGACGACCTCACCGCGCAGGTGGTGCAGGCCGCCCTCGACGCGGTCCCGGCGCTCGACCCCGTCGAGGTCGAGGACCTCCTGCTCGGCTGCGGCCTGCCCGGCGGCGAGCAGGGGCACAACCTCGCCCGGATCGTCGCCGTCGAGCTCGGCCTGGATCGGCTGCCGGGAGCGACGATCACCCGCTACTGCTCCTCGTCGCTGCAGACCGCACGGATGGCCGCCCACGCCATCCGCGCCGGCGAGGGCGACGTCTTCCTCGCCGCCGGCGTCGAGACGGTGTCGCGGTTCGACAAGGGCAACTCCGACTCGCTGCCCGACACCCACAACCCGCTGTTCGCCGAGGCCGAGCAGCGCACCGCCGACGTCGCCGCGGCCGGCGCGACCGAATGGCACGACCCCCGCGCGGACGGCAAGCTCCCCGACCCCTACATCGCGATGGGGCAGACCGCCGAGAACGTCGCGCTCGCCGAGGGCGTCACCCGCGAGGAGATGGACCGCTTCGCCCTGCGCAGCCAGCAGAACGCCGCACGGGCGCAGTCCTCGGGGTTCTGGGCCCGCGAGATCACGCCGGTGCGCCTGCCCGACGGCTCGGTCATGGAGCACGACGACAGCCCGCGCCCCAGCACGACGTACGAGGCGCTCGCCGACCTCAAGCCCGTCTTCCGCCCCGACGGCCGCATCACCGCCGGCAACGCGTGCCCGCTCAACGACGGCGCCGCCGCGCTGGTGGTCATGTCCGCGGAGCGCGCCGACGCCCTGGGCATCACCCCGCTCGCGCGGATCGTGTCGACCGCGGTCAGCGCCCTGTCGCCCGAGATCATGGGGCTCGGGCCGATCGAGGCCTCCGCGCGCGCCCTGGCCCGCGCCGGGCTCACTGTCGCCGACGTCGACCTCGTCGAGATCAACGAGGCCTTCGCCGCCCAGGTGATCCCGTCCGCCCGCGGCCTCGGGATGAGCGACGAGGACATGGAGGCCAAGCTCAACGTCCACGGCGGTTCGATCGCCGTCGGCCACCCGTTCGGCATGACGGGTGCGCGCATCGCCACGACGCTCATCAACGGCCTGCGCACCCGCGACGCGACCCTGGGCCTCGAGACCATGTGCGTCGGCGGCGGGCAGGGCATGGCGATGGTGCTCGAGCGCTTGTGACTCCGGCGTTCCCTCCTGGGTGCGCGGGGTGAGGAGCGAGGGCGTCCCTGGGTGCGCGGGGTGAGGAGCGAGGGACGCCCTGACGGCGTCGGACGCAGTCAGGGAAGCCCTCGCTCTCCCGCCTCCCGCGACACAGAGCGCGCCGGCGCACGCACCGAGGGACGCCTCGACCGCGTGCCGTGCCGCGAGGGCGACTCCAGGTCCACTGTGCGACGGGGACGGAACCGGATGTCGGCGTCCGCCGTCAAACCGAGGTATGAGCCGACGTCGCACCATCGACTGGGTCGCCGTTCAGCAGGCGGCCCTCCATGACCAGATCCGTCACGCCGACCTCGTCGCCCTCGGCGTCCTCTCGAGCACGATCGCGCGACGTGTCCACAACGGCGTCTGGGACCGCAGCGCCTACGGAGTGATCTCGCTCACCGGAACACCGAGGGTTCCGTTGCAACGACTGTCCGCGGCGCTCCTCTACGGCGGAGACGGCGCTGTCCTGACCGGGGTCGCCGCCGCACGCCTGCACGGCCTCGAACGGCTCCCCGAGGACAGAGGCGCCGTGATGGTGCTCGTCGAGCACGGACGGCACCGCGTCTCCCGGGCGCCCATCACCGTCGAGCGCACCCGCCGTCTGCCGGAACCCTGCACGGTCGACGGACTCGCCGTCGCCCCCGTACCGCGCGCCGTCATCGATGCGGCGCGCCACATGCATGACCTCGACGAGATACGGGCGGTACTCGCCGAGGCGGTCCAGCGGCGGTTCACGACAGCCCGGGCGCTGCGGCGTGAACTCGAGGACGGGAGCAGCCGCGGCACCGCGCGGGTGCGCCTCGTGGTGGCGGAGATCGAGGACGGAGTGCGGTCCGTGCCCGAGGCGTGGGCCCGCTCCCTCGCCGCCACGATCCCGGAGCTGCCGCCGATGATGTGGAACCCGCGCCTCGTCCTCGACGACGGGACCTGGCTGGCCGATCCGGACGGGTGGCTCGACGACGTCGGGCTGGCGTGGGAGATCCATTCGTTTCGCCACCACGCCGACCCGGCCGCGTTCGACGACACCATGCGGCGCCAGGCCCGGATGACCGGCCGCGAGGTGCACGTCGTCGCCCACACACCCCGTCAGCTCCGCGACGAGCGGGCGCAGGTCCGGGCCGACCTCCTCGCCGGCTACGCCGCGGCGTCCCGCCGACCCCGGCCGGCTGTCCGCGCGCACCCGGCGGCATGAAACGGCGCGCCGCGCTCGGAAGGGAGGGCGTCCGTGCCTGCGTTGGACGCATCCAGGGCGTCCCTCGCTCCTCGGCCTCGCCGCTGCACGTGCCACACGAGGGCGTCCTCGAGTGCGTCCGACGCAGCCAAGGCGTCCCTCGCTCCCGCCCCGGACGCGCCGACGCAGCCAAGGCGTCCCTCGCTCCCGCCCCGGACGCACGGCGGCCCCTCCCTGCCGGTGCAGGAAGGGGCCGTCGTCTGGGGGACGTGCTCACTCGCGGAAGTAGCTCAGCAGGCGCAGGATCTCGATGTAGAGCCAGACCAGCGTGGTCATGAAGCCAAACGCGAGGTACCACGCGAAACGCGCGGGAACGCCGGCCTTGACCGCCTGGTCGGCCTGGTCGAAGTCGAGCATCAGCATGAACGCGCCGATCGCGATGCAGACCAGGCTGAAGATGATCGCCAGGGTGCCGCCGTCGCGCAGGCCCATGCCGCCGGGGACGAAGAAGCCCGCGACGAGGTTGGCCAGCATCAGCACGACCACGCCGATCGCGGCACCGATGACCATCTTGGTCAGGCGCGGCGTCACGCGGATGGCGCCGGTCTTGTAGACGACCAGCATGCCGATGAAGATGCCGAGCGTGCCGAGGACCGCCTGGACGCCGATGCCGGCGAAGCTGGAGCCGTTGGGCGAGGTGGCGAGGTTCTGGAACACCCCGGTGATCGCGCCGAGCGCCATGCCCTCGGCCGCCGAGTAGCCGAGCACCAGGAACTTGTTGGTGCTCTGCTTGAAGATGATGACGAGCGCCAGGACCAGGCCGACCACGAAGCCGAGCAGGCCCAGCACGTAGAGCCCGCTCCACGCGGTGGCGACGCCGACCGCGAGGGCGAGGACCACGTTGATCGCGGTCTTCTGGACCACGTCGTCGACGGTGAGCGGACGGTCGTCGGCCGCCGCCGTCGGCATCGGGCTGCCGCCCCCGCCGAACATGCCGCCCGCTCCAGCCATGCCGGCCGGGGCCTGGGCTGCGGGGCCGAACCGCGCATACCCACCCGGTGAGGTGGGCAGGTTGCGGAACGCCGGGTTGCTGCTGGTGCGCACCTCTCGTCCTCCTCCTACGCGAAGCCGGCCCCGGAGACGGGATGCCTCCGGCCGGTTCGACCGCGGACTAACGTCCACTTGGTCCAACGACGGACGGGGTGGATCGGTTCCCGCCTCGGTAAAAAGAACTTTACCGGATCGGCCGTGAACGCAGCGTGTCCGCTTCGCCCCGGGATGGGACACGGAGCGAAGTCTATCGACCCGATCGGAGGCACTCGGGTGGGTCCGAGGTGTCGGCCTGCGACAGGACGGGAAACAGGCACCTCGGAACCTCGCAAGCAGCGACGAGGAGGATGTCGATGGTGGACTTCGGCAAGATGGTGGACAAGGCCAAGGACTGGGCGGGCAAGAACCCCGAGAAGGCCGACTCGTACGTCGACAAGGGCGTGGACACCGTCGGCCAGCGCCTCGGTCACGAGGAGCAGGTCGGCCAGGCCGGCGAGAAGGCGAAGGACTACCTGCACGGCGACCGGCAGGAGGGCCAGGCACCCCCGCCCCCGCCGCCGGGCGAGGAGCCCCCGCGGCCCTGACGGGCCCGAGCACGACCCGAGCACGACGGAGACGATCACGGCCCGGTCCCGCACGACGCGGGGCCGGGCCGTGGTCCGTCGTGCGGGGCTACGCCGGCGCCGGCCCGTCCTCGCCCTCGATGCGGATCGCGAGCAGCACCGCGTCGTCACGCAGCCCGTCGACGCCCAGCATGCCGAGCAGCCGATCGCAGAGCTCCTCGACGGGCATGTCGGACGCCTGCGCGGCGAGGGTGTCGGCGATGAGCTGCGTCCGGTCGTCCGGGTCGGCGCCGGGCGCCTCGATGAGGCCGTCGGTGTGCAGGACGAGCAGGTCCCCCTGGCCGCAGCGCACCGAGGTCTCCTCGCGCGTGATCGCGCGGGTCGCCCCGATCAGCGGCGAGAGGTTGCCGGTGAGCAGCTCCACGGTGCCGTCGGCGCGGCGCAGCAGCGGGGGCGGGTGACCGGCGTTGGAGTAGCGTAGCAGCCAGCCGCCGTCCTGCCCGTCCAGCGAGCCGCGCTCGAACCGGGCGTAGACGGCCGTGGCCATCGCGGCCATGCCCAGGCCCTGCACGACGTCGTCGCACCGGTCGACGACGTCAGCCGGCCCGAGGCCCTCCCACGCGTAGGAGCGCAGCACCCCGCGCAGCTCCCCCATGGCGGCCGCGGCGCGCAGGTCGTGGCCGACGACGTCGCCGACGGCGAGACCCACGGCGCCGTCGGGCAGGGCGAGCATGTCGTACCAGTCGCCGCCGACCTGGGCGCCGTCGGTGGCGGCGAGGTACCGCGACGCGATCGACATCCCGGGCATGTGCGGCACCGCGGGCAGCAGGCTGCGCTGCAGCGTCTCGGCCGCGCCGTGCTCGCGGGCGTAGAGCCGGGCGTTGTCCAGGGCGAGCCCGGCGCGGGCGGCGAGGTCGGCCGCGAGGTAGAGGTCGCGCTGCGAGTAGCGCCGGCCGTAGGGCAGCTCGGTGCCCAGCGTCAGCGACCCGAGCACCTGGCCGCGGGCGCGCAGCGGGACGACGATCGCCGAGCGCGGCCGGAGCGCCTCGTAGCGCCGCAGGAGCTCGGGCTGGTCGGCGATGCCCGCGGGCCGCACCGGGAGCTCGGCGAGCAGCGCCGGCGTGCCGCTGGCGAGGGCCTCGCCGATGGGGTCGCTGCCGTCCTCGGTGGGGCTGACCCAGCGGCCGAGGCCGTGCACCTCCTCGCTCTTCGAGTCGTCGCGGTGGTTGACCGCCGCGCGGCGCACCGTGGTGTTGCCGTCGGCGTCCTCGAGCAGATCGACGCAGCAGAAGTCGGCCATCGCCGGCACGACGATACCGGCGAGGGCCTTCGCGACGCCGGTCGTGTCGAGACTCGCCGACATCGCCGACGTCGACTCGGTCAGCAGGCGCAGCTGCTCCCGGGTCTCCTCGGCGGCGGCGAGCGCGGCGCGGCGCTCGTTCTCGACCATCACGCGCTCGGTGACGTCGGCCTGCACACCGACGAAGTTGACGACCCGGCCGCCGCCGTCGAGCACCGGCGTGATCGACACCTGGTTCCAGAACGCGGTGCCGTCGCGCCGGTAGTTGAGGAGCACCTCGGTGATGGCGCGCTCCTCGGCGAGCGCCGTGCGGATGCGCGAGATCGAGGCCGGGTCGGTGTTCGGACCCTGCAGGAAGCGGCAGTTGCGCCCCATCACCTCGTCGAGCTCATAGCCGGTCAACCGCGTGAACGCCGGGTTGACCCAGACCAGCGGGTTCTGCTCGCGCGCCGGGTCGGAGATCGTGAACGACAGCTCGGTGGCCACCACCGCGCGGTCGCGCACCATCTCGAGGTGGCGCTGCGCGCCGGCGCCCGAGAGCTGCAGGAACACGACGAGCGCGAGGCGACGCTCATCGGCGTTCACCGCCTCCGAGAGCGGGAAGCCGGTGACCCACAGCAGGCGCCCCTCGGCCTCCTCGCGCTCCTCCTCGGTGGCGTCCGAGCCGCGCCGGGCGGCGTCGGCGATCGCGACGGGCTCGCCGGAGACCGGGATGCCCTGGGCGACCCGCGAGAGCGGGGACGCCGTGTCGCGCATGGGGCGACCGGACAGGTCGGTGAGACCCGCCGCCTCGCTCCACGCGTCGACGTCGAGCGGGAGGGTGGCCCGGCCGCCGGTGAGCCCGGCCGCCGAGTCGTTGGCGTAGGTGACCAGGCCCTGGCCCAGGTCGATGAGCGCGACGGCCGCCGGAGCGGTGTGCAGGACCGACGGGAGGTCCGACTGGTCGAGGCCGTTCGACGGAGCGACGGTCTCACGGACGCGCTGGGCCTCGGCGGCGTAGTCGGTACCCAGGCCGGGGGCCGACTCGGGAATCTCGGTCGCCACCTCACCGTGGTCGCCGTTCGTCCAGCCCGTCACCTGTCGGAGCCTATCGGCCCCGCGCCGTGACCGGCCCGCGTGTGACCCCCACGAGTGCGCACGCCGAGGCGGAGCGCCGACCGGTCGGGCGAAACGGAGGATGTCGGGACACCCGGACGGGCGACGGGGGACGCGCTCACACCAGAAAGACCTCACGGGGACCGGGAGCCGAGCCGTCGGGCAGTTCACGGTCGCGTCCGGGACGGCCACCGAACGCTGCGCTGGCCGCCAGTTTACGAGCTTGCACCGTCTCCGACAGCGCGAGCTGGCGCGCTCGCCGCCACGGCACCTCCGCCGACTCCGGACCGGCCCAGCTCCAGGCCTGGTCGAGCCACCGGACGAGGCGCACGCGGTAGGCGGCGCACACGATCTCCGCGGCGCGCCCGGCGGCCTCGTGGTCGTCGTCGCCGTCGCCGGACCAGGGTGCGAGCACGCACAGACCGTGCGGGTCCTCGGCGAAGCCGACGATCTCGCTCAGCGCGGCGACGACGTCGGCCTCGCGCCCGGCGAGGGCGGCGTCCGGGAGCCCGAGGCGGTGCCGGCGGACCTCCGCGACGCCCAGCGCGTCGTACGCCTCCTCGAGCTCGGCCTCGTCGGAGTCCACCGACGCCTCGGAGGCCGGGTCGTCGTCCGCGGCGTCGTCCAGGCGCGCCAGCACCGAGGCCAGCGTGTCGGGGTCCGCGAGGTCGTCCGGACGCACCACGAGATCGCCGAGCGGCCGCTCCGGTCCGCGGGGCACCGCCAGCCCTTCCGGCGGCGTGCAGGTGCGGCCCGGGCCGTCGGTCAGCGCGAGGACGTCGACCGAGGCGTGCCGCGCGGCGAGCCGCCGCAGCAGACCGCCGGCGGCGCGGATCTCGTCGCGCGGGTGCGGTGCGACGACGACGAGCCGCCGGCACGCGCGCAACGTCAGCGGGCGCAGCACCTCGAGCTCGCGCCACGGCGGGCGGGCGCCCCCGGGCGCGGGGATCCGTCCCGACAGGTCCCCCTGGTCAGCCACGGCGCTCACCTCCTCCCCGCGAGTCTCGCCGATCTTCTCGCCCGATCGGAGCAGCTATCGAGGGTCGGCGTCGAGCGGTCCGTCCGGGGCGTCCGAGCGGTCACCCACATTCCCACACGGCGACACACCGACCGCTCTTCGCGTGAACGCTGCGACGGGCGGGTGACGGGAATCCGGCCCGAGGGGGTCGAGCCGGTGACCCCCCGGCGTCCTGCGCGGTGACGAGAGGCCGACCGGGGACCGCTCGGGCGCAGCCGAGGTGCCGTACCCCCGGTGGGGCTCGAACCCACACTGCGGCGATTTTAAGTCGCCTGCCTCTGCCGATTGGGCTACGGGGGCGTGCGGCCTGTCCTGGCCGAGCCGGTCGACACCCTAGCCGCCGCGGCGCCGCGGAGAGGCCGGTTCCAGGCCGGCCGCCACCGCGGCGTCGGCGAGGACGTCCTCGAGCATCGCCGGGGTCAGCCGTCCGGTGAAGGTGTTCTGCTGGCTGACGTGGTAGCAGCCGAAGAGCTCCAGCGGGGCCGCGTCGCCGGATCCCGGAGCGAGGGTCACGTGCGCCGCATGCCCGAAGGGCGGGCGCGGCTTCGGGACGACCCAGCCGGGGTGCCCGCCCGCGGGATCCGGGGTCGCGAGCACCGGCAGCAGGGCTTGCCACCCGAACCCGCCGAGCACGACGACGGCGCGCACGGTGTCGCGGAGCAGCGCGAGCTCCCGCGCGAGCCACGGGCGGCAGCGGTCGCGCTCGGCGGGTGTCGGCTTGTTCTCCGGCGGGGCGCAGCGCACGGGGGCGGTGATGCGGGTGCCGTACAGCTCGAGGCCGTCGCCGATCGCCACGGACGTCGGCTGGGAGGCGAGCCCGACGGCGTGCAGGGCGGCGTAGAGGACGTCACCGCTGCGGTCGCCGGTGAACATGCGCCCGGTCCGGTTGGCCCCGTGGGCGGCCGGGGCCAAGCCGACGATCAGCAGCCGCGCGTCGGTCGCCCCGAAGCCGGGGACCGGCCGGCCCCAGTAGGTCTCGTCGCGGAAGGCGGCGCGCCTGGTCGCGGCGACCTCCTCGCGCCACGCCACGAGGCGCGGGCACGCGCGGCACTCGGCGACGGCTGCGTCCAGCGACGCCAGGCTCGTGACCGTGTCAGCGGTACCAGGCACCCCAGGCCTCCCGCGCGGCGAGCACCGCCACCACCGCCGACACCGCGGGCGCGGCCACCGACGGCGCGACCACGGTGCTCGCAAGCAGGTCCACCCCGGACGCCGCGACGAGCACCGCGGACAGCGCCACCACCAGCACCGGCGGGGCGGCGGGACCGACCCGCGGGTCGCGGTCGGCGCCCTCCCGCCGGGAGGCGCGCGCGTCCAGCGCCACCAGCACCGGCAGCGCAACGGCGGCGGCCAGACCGAGCAGGCCGCCCACGAAGGTCTCCCCCGGGCGCGGCGGCGCCAGCGCGTCGAGGACGGCGTCGACGGCGCTGTACACCGCGAGGATCACGAACGACACGGTCATCGCCCGCACGGCGCGGTGCTCGCGGCGCGCGGGGTCGCCGGCGAACTGCCAGCGCACCGGGAGCGCGGCACCCAGCGAGATCGCCAGGTGTGCGGCGAACGCCGCCACGCTCGGTAGCGTCGGCCCGTTGCCCAGGAGCCAGGCGGCGACCGCGAGGACCGTGGTGTGCACGACCGTCACGGCCACCAGCGCCCGCACCCGCCGGGCGAGCACCAGCGCCGCTAGCGGCAGCACGCCCGCGCCGGGCGGATCCGCGGGCTGGATGGTCACGGTGCCGTCACCGATCTCACCAGCGAGCGGCGAGCGCCCGCACGATCCCGTCGAGGATGTCGTGCTCGGAGACGACCAGCTCGGTGACGTCGGTGCGCTCGGCGAGCTCGTCGGCGAGCACGCGCATCACCAGGGACCCGCCGCCGATGACGTCGACGCGGCCCGGGTGCATCGGGCCCAGCGCGGCCCGCTCGTCGCGAGGCATCCCCTCGAGGCGCCGGGCGGTGGCGCGCACGTCGTCGAGACCCAGACGCGAGAGGTGGATGCGCTCGGGGTCGTAGGTACGCAGGTCCAGGGCGACGGCCGCGAGTGTGGTCGCCGTCCCCGCGACGGCCACCCAGGTCTGGACGTCCTCGACGGCCACCTCGGTGAACGCCGGGGCGAGCGTGGCGCGGGTGAACTCCTCGGCCTCGGCGGTCTGCTCGGCGCTCGGCGGGTCGTCGTGCAGGAACTTCTCCGTCAGCCGCACGCAGCCGACGTCGGTGGAGCGGGCGCCGGTGACCTCCGCCCGCACGGCGTCCCAGGTGCCGGTGACGATCTCGGTGGAGCCGCCGCCGACGTCGGCGACGACGAACGGTCCCTCGTCGGGGTCGAGGTCGGCGACGGCGCCGGCGAACGACAGCCGCGCCTCCTCGTCACCGGTGATGATGTCGGCGTCGACGCCGATGACCTCGCGGACGGCGCCGAAGAACTCCTCGCGGTTCTCCGCGTCGCGCGTCGCCGAGGTGGCGCACACGCGGACGGTGTCCGGGCCCACCGCGACGCCGTGCCGGCGCAGCATCTCGGCGTACGCGCCGAGGGCCTCGCGCGTCCGGGCCAGCGACTCCGGAGCCAGGCGGCCGGTGGCGTCGACGCCCTGGCCGAGACGGTTGATGCGCATCTCCCGGTGGACGTCGCGCAGCCACGCCGACCCGTCCTCGCGGACCGTCACATCGGCCACCAGCAGGCGGATCGAGTTGGTTCCGCAGTCGACGGCCGCGACCCGTGGCATGGGCGCTCCCTGCACCAGACGTCTCCCCGGTGGACCGGGCTGGAGACGACGCTAGCGAGGTCTCCGCCGTGGTGCCGGGCGCGGGGTGGTTCCCAGCCCGCGACGTGGTCGAACCGGTCGCCGGACGCCCCCGGCGGGAGGGCCGTCCGGCGACCGGTCCGCGGATGAGGAACCGTCGGGCTGCCGCGAAAGGGCGCCGTACGGCGGGTCGCCACCCGGTGCGCGGCGGGCCGTCCGCACCGCCGCGCTCTGCCGGTCGGGGGAACCAGCGCCTCCATCCTGGGCCGCGCGGGGCACCCGATCAATGCGGGACGGGGGTCGTGACCGGGCCAGGGGAAAGGTCCACCGTTCCGTGGCCCGCAGGCCACGGTGCGTGCGTTCCGGTCGCTCGTCGCGGCCGCCGTGTGGGGCTGGTCGTGTCAGCCCGAGGAGTCGGCGTGTTCTGCGCCGTCCCGAGCCGGAACGCAGGGTCCCGCGCGCCACCAGTCGTCGAGCCGGTCGAGGGTCTCGTCGCCGGCCGGGTTCACGCCGGGGCCGCGGGCCAGCGTGTGGGCGACGTGCACGTGCAGGCACTTCACCCGCTCGGGCATCCCGCCGGCGCTGACCTCGGTACCGAGCGGCTCGATCGCGTCGCGCTCCGCGAGGTAGTCGGCGTGCGCCGTGGCGTAGCGGGCCGCGAAGTCGGGGTCGGTGTCGAGCCGCTCGGTCTGCTCGCGCATGAGCCCGTCGGCCTCGAGCGTGCCGATCCGCGAGGTCAGCCGCGGGCACGTCGCGTAGTAGAGGGTCGGGAACGGCGTGCCGTCCTCCAGGCGCGGCGCGGTCTCGACGACGTCGGGCAACCCGCACGGGCAGCGGTGCGCGACGCGCCGCAGCCCGCGGGGTCGTCGGCCGATCTGGGCGGCGACGGCGGCGCGGTCCTCGTCGGTGGGGGGGTCGTCGACGTCACTCACGGGGTCGTGCCGAGCGTCGTGCGCGCCACCCGGGCGTACCAGGGCAGCTCCGCCTCCTCGGGCGGCAGCCCGGCGCGCGGGTCGGTGTCCCGGGGGTCCCGCGGGTTGCCGGCGTCGCCCGGGAGCTGCACGCGGTACGGGACCTCGCCGGGCCGCGCGTAGCCGAGGCGCTCGCGCGCCAGGGCCTCGACGTGCGCGGGGTCGCGCAGGGCCGCGCGCTCGTCGGTGAGCGAGCGGACGTCGCCGGCGAGGCGCTCCTGCTCGGCGGCGACGGCGGCGAGCTCGTGGCGCTGGGTGACGTAGTTGCGCAGCGGCACCGCGACGGTCAGGGCGACCGCGCAGACGACCACGGCGAGCACCGCGGCCCGCCGGGCGGTGGAGAGCCCGAGCGCGCCGCCGGTGGCCTGGGCGGCGCGGCGGGCGCGCGCGGCGGCGGCCGCCGTGCCGGAGGGGACGCGCAGCGGGCGCCGGCGCACGACCCGCTGCGGGTCGCGGCGGGGTCCCTGGCGGGCGCGGGTGCGGGACGGGGACGACCCCGTCGTTCGTGTGCCCGTCCGCTCGCTCCCCCGGCCGCCGCGCCGACCGCGCCCCCGTCCCGCGCCGGACCGCCCCGTCGAGCGGTCGGCCGGGCCGTCGGGCGTGCCGGACGTGTCGCGGTCGGCGGGGGGCACGCGGCTCAGACGTCCGGGTCGAAGCGCGGGAAGGCCAGGTCGCCGGCGTAGCGCGCGGCGTCGCCGAGCGCCTCCTCGATGCGCAGGAGCTGGTTGTACTTCGCGACACGCTCGGAGCGGGCCGTCGCGCCGGTCTTGATCTGCCCGCAGTTGGTCGCGACGGCGAGGTCGGCGATCGTCGTGTCCTCGGTCTCGCCGGAGCGGTGGCTCATCATGCAGCGGTAGCCGTACTGCTGGGCGAGGCTGACCGCGTCGAGCGTCTCCGAGAGCGTCCCGATCTGGTTGACCTTGACGAGCAGGGCGTTGGCGGCGCGGCGCTCGATGCCCTCCTCGAGGCGCTCGATGTTGGTGACGAACAGGTCGTCACCGACGATCTGGATGCGGTCACCGATGTCGCCGGTGAGCTTCGTCCAGCCCTCCCAGTCGTCCTCGGAGAGCGGGTCCTCGATGCTGACCAGCGGGTACGCGTCGAGCAGCTCGCCGTAGTACGAGCTCATCTGCGCGGCACTGCGGGTCTCGCCCTCGAAGGTGTAGACGCCGCTGGAGAAGAACTCGCTCGCCGCCACGTCGAGGGCCAGCACGACGTCGCGGCCCGGCGTGTACCCGGCGTCGCGGATCGCGGTCACGATCAGGTCGAGCGCCTCGCGGTTGTTGGGCAGCGACGGCGCGAAGCCGCCCTCGTCACCCAGGCCCGTCGACAGCCCCTGCTTCTTGAGCACCTTCTTCAGCGACTGGTAGACCTCCGCGCCCCAGCGCAGGGCCTCCCGGAAGGACTCCGCGCCGATGGGCGCGATCATGAACTCCTGGACGTCGACGCCCGAGTCGGCGTGGGCGCCGCCGTTGAGGATGTTCATCATCGGCACCGGCAGCACGTGGGCGTTCGGGCCGCCGATGTAGCGGAAGAGGTCGAGTTCGGCGGACTCCGCGGCGGCGCGGGCCACGGCGAGCGAGACGCCCAGCAGCGCGTTGGCGCCCAGGCGCGACTTGTCCGGCGTGCCGTCGAGGTCGATCAGCTTCTGGTCGACGACGCGCTGCTCGGCGGCATCGATGCCGACGAGGCCGGGGCCGATCTCGTCGAGGACGCCCGCGACCGCGCGCTCGACGCCCTTGCCGAGGTAACGGGAGTCGTCGCCGTCGCGCAGCTCCACCGCCTCGTGCTCACCCGTGGACGCCCCGGAGGGCACCGCGGCGCGGGTCAGCGTGCCGTCGTCGAGCGCCACCTCGACCTCGACCGTGGGTGTGCCCCGCGAGTCGAGGATCTCCCGTGCGCCGACCTGCTCGATGACCGCCACGGACCATGCCTCCGAATGCTTGATCGCTTCACCGCGCCCCGGGGCACGGCACGTCGACCGCATCGTAGACGTCGCCGGCGAGCCGTTCGGCGCGCCACGCACAGGAGACGGAGCAGACAGGGGACACGCCGACAGGGGAGCTCGACCGGTCGACGGCGCCGGCCACCCTCGCGCCGTTCCGTGACGCGGCCTACGGTGGCAGAGATGTCCGCCGCGCAACCCGAACCCGCCGAACCGGACAACCCTCGGGCCGCCTCCGCGGTGGACGAGTTCCGCCGGGCCGAGGAGCTCCTCGAGCGCCGGCGCCCGCTCGACGCCCTCAAGGCCCTCGCGCCGCTGCTGGAGACCGAGCAGGCCGCCGCGTCGGTGCACCTGCTCGCCGCGCGCGCCTTCCTCGCGTCCGCCCAGTTCCGGCGCGCCGAGGAGGGGTTCCTGCGCGTGCTCGAGCTCGACCCGTCGGACCACTACGCGCGCTTCGCGCTCGGGCGCACGCTGCAGCGTCAGAGCCGGCTGGCCGAGGCGCGCACGCAGCTGCGCATGGCGGCCGCGATGGACCCGCGCCCGGAGTACCAGGAGGCCCTCGGCGAGGTCAGCGCCTCGATCGCCCTGCGCTCGGACCGCGCCGGCGGAGCATGATCCACGGAAGATTTCGGACGCTCAGTGTCTGCGACGCCACGTCGCTGACACGTCGCTAGCCCTGACTGGCGCGGGCGTACTGGTCGGCGGCGGCGTAGACGCGGCGGCCGTACTCGTCGGAGTTGTTGTAGGAGAGCACCGCGGAGCGCCAGCCCGGGCCGGTCGCGAGGTCGCGCTCGTTGGCGCACAGGTAGCGCCCGGCCGCGAGGGCGGCGTCGTCGATGTTGTTCGGGTCCGCGACGCCGTCGCCGTTGCCGTCCGAGCGCCACTTCGCCCACGTCGACGGGATGAACTGCAGCGGGCCGACGGCGCGGTCGAGGGCCGCGTCACCGTCGAGGACGCCGCCGTCGGTGTCGCCGATGGTGCGGTTGCCACCGGTGCCGTCGAGCGGGACGCCGATGATGCGCGGGGTGACGTCGCCGCTGTCGGCGATCGACGCGCCCCGGTAGCGACCATGGTTGGACTCGATGCGCGCGAGGCCGGCGATCGTGACCCACGACAGGTTGCAGTCGGGCTGCTCGCGCTTCACGGCCTGGTCGGCGACGCCGTACGCCTGCAAGGCGCGGGCGGGGACGTCGACGCGGCTCGCGATGCCCTCCGACCAGCCCGCCAACGAGGTCTGCTGCCCGCCGCCCCCGGCCGACGGGATCGGGGCGAGCGCGTCGGGCTGGGCGACCGTGCCGAGCTGCACCGGCGCGGGCGCGACCTCGAGCGCCGGGATCTCCTCGGCGCCCGCGTCCTCCCGGCCGAACTCGCCCTGGTCGTTGACGAGGACGACGGTCGCGACGACCGCGAGCAGCAGCACGACCACCAGCCCCAGGCGCCCGAGGACCGCGAGCCGGCGCCGCGGGGGTGCCTGGTCTCCACCGGAGCCCTCGGTGACACCGCTGCGCACCGTCGACCGGCGCGGCACCGGCCGTCGGTCGCGGGATCCCGGGGTGGGGTCGGTCGGCGCGCTCATCGTGAAGCAGATTACGGCGAGGGATTCACCCGTCCGTCGGGGGCCGTCACCCGAGGACCGACTGCCCCCAGTACGCGCCGTCGCCGAGCCCCGGCGGCACCGCGAACACCGCCGATCCGGTGTGGTCGATGTACTCCATCATCTTGTCGAAGCGGGCCAGCTGGCTCTGCATCGGCACGAACTGCCGGTGCGGGTCGCGCATGAACGCCACGAAGAACAGGCCCGCGTCGAGGTGCCCGAGCCCGTCCGAGCCGTCGACGAAGTTGTAGCCGCGGCGCAGGATCCTGGCGCCGCCGTTGTTCTGCGCCGACGCGAGGCGGATGTGCGCGTCGACCCCGATCGGCGAGTCCGGCGCCAGGTTGGGGACGTCGAACTCCTGCGCCTGGCCGATCGGCGCGCCCTCGCCCTTGGTGCGCCCCGTCAGCGACTCCTGCTCGGTGAGCGACGTGCGGTCCCAGGTCTCGACGTGCATCGAGATCCGGCGCGCGACGAGGTACGTGCCGCCCACCATCCACGGCGGCCCCTGCTGCGGCGGCACCCAGACGTGCTCGTCGAGCAGCGCGCCCTCCTCGGCCTTGAGGTTGTTGGTGCCGTCCTTGAAGCCGAAGAGGTTGCGGTGGGTCTGCTGGGCGGTCGACGTCGACGACGTCCGCCCGAAACCGAGCTGCGACCATCGCACCGCCGTCGTCCCGAACCCCGTGCGCACCAGGTTACGGACGGCGTGCACGGCGACCTGCGGGTCGTTGGCGCACGCCTGCAGGCACAGGTCGCCGCCGGAGAACGCCGGGTCGAGCTGGTCCTGCTGGAACGGCGGGAGGTCGGCGAGCTCGGGCGGGCGCGGGATGCCGAGCTTGTCGAGCAGGCTCCCGCCGATCCCGAAGGTGATGGTCAGCGCCGCCGCGGGCAGGCCCAGCGCCTCGCCGGTGTCGCTCGGCGGAGCCTCCGGGTTGCGGTTCACGGCCCCGCCGGGCGCGGCCTCGGCCCCGGCGACCATCCGCTCCGCCGCCGTCGTCCAGCGCTGCAGGAGGCTGACCACCGCCCGCCGGTCGGCCGTCGTCAGGTCCAGGGCGACGAAGTGCAGCCGGTCCTGGGCCGGGGTGACGATCCCCGCCTGGTGCGGGCCGCGGAACGGGACGACGCCGCCCGACGGGTCCGGCAGGCCGTCCGACCCCGCCTCCGATGCGGACTCCCCGGCCGCGAAGCCGGCGACCGCGCCCGCTCCGGCCAGGGCGGCGCCGGCGCCGGTCCATCCGAGGAGCCGGCGCCGGGAGATCCCCCGAAGTCCCGACCGGGTCATGTGGCCCTTTCCGTCACGTGGTCACCAGGCCGGCGACCTGGCTGACCGGCTCGCCGAGGGCGTCGACGGTCTGCGTCATGCGCTGCTTGTCCTGCTCGGTCAGCTGGGTGTACAGCACGTATCCGTCGCCGGAGCGGTACTGCTCGAGGAGCGCGTCGACGTCGGCGAAGCGCTGGTCGAGCGTCGGGCCCAGCGCCGGGTCGCGCTGGTCGATCGCCGGGCGCAGCGCGGCGACCGCCGCCTGCGAGCCGTCCACGTTGGCGCGGAAGTCCCACAGGTCGGTGTGCGAGTAGCGGTCCTCCTCGCCGGTGATCTTGCCGGTGGCGACCTCGTCGAGCAGCTCCTTCGCCCCGTTGGCCAGCTGGACCGGGGTCAGCTGCACCGTGGCGGCGCGGGCCTGCAGGTCGCGCAGGTCGACCATCAGCTGGTCGGCCATCGCGTTCGAGTCGGGCTGCAGGCCGGTGACCCACAGGTCCTTCTCCAGGCGGTGGTACCCGGTCCACGCCACGCCCGGGTCGCGCTCGTCGTCCTCGCGGCCGTCGACGCGTGGGTCGATGTCGCCGAACGACTCGGCCACCGGCTCGATACGCTCCCAGTAGGTGCGCGAGACCCCGAAGAGGGCCTTGGCCTGCTCGACGTTCCCGGCCTTGATCGCGTCGACGAACTCCTGGGTGCGCGCGATCCCGGCCTCGATCTGGGAGTTCGTGTAGCGCTGGTACCCCGCGACCGCGGAGGCGAGCAGCGCGTCCTGCGAGGTCGAGCCGGGGACGCTGCCCGTGACGTTGAACGGCGCGCGGATGCCGTCGCCGACCATGCCGGGCTTGCAGGCCGTCGTGTACTGCCCGCCCTGCGGGATCTCGACGATGAGCTGGCGCGACAGGCCAGGACCGATGTTCTCGACCTCGCCGACGATCCGGTCGCCGGTGCCGTAGACGTAGAACTCGGTGATCTTGGTGCCGGTGTTCTGCACGGAGAACGCGATGTTGCCGGCGGGCGCCTCGGTCGCGGAGACCTCGCAGGCGGTGTCGGACGCGCGGACCTGGATGGGTCCGCCCTGTCCACCCTGCCCCTGGGGCGGGGGTGCGGTGCTCGTGCACGCGGCGAGCGCGAGCATCGCCAGCGCCCCTCCCAGCACCGTGGTCGAGCTCCGCTTCGCTCCGTCTCCGGCCGCGAGGATCCTGCGGGACATCGTTCTCCTCCATCGGGCGCGCGTGGTGCACGCCGGGTCGTTCGGGGTTCGGGGGATGCGGGCGCGGACGGCGGGTCAGACCGCCGTGTCGGCCGTGTCGGTGGAGCTCCCGGGCGCCGGGCCCGTCTCGTTCGAGGCGGCCCGCCGCCGCGGCTTGCGCAGGAAGAGCGTCAGCACGATCGCGACGTAGAGCACCCACACCACGGCCTCTCCGACCGTGGTCTGCGGGGAGAAGTTGAAGACGCCCTTGAGCAGGACGCCGTACCAGGAGTCGGCCGGGACGGCGGCGCTGACGTCGAACGCCAGGGTGTTCAGGCCCGGCAGGATGCCGGCCTCCTGCAGGTCGTGGACGCCGTAGGCGAGGATGCCCGCCGCGACGAACACGAGCAGCACGCCCGTGACCGTGAAGAACCTCCCGAGGTTGAGCCTCACCGCGCCGCGGTAGATCAGGTACGCGAGCACGATCGCGATCGCGATACCGAGGAGGAAGCCGACCAGCGGGCCCGTGGTCTCCCCCGCGGCCTGGGCCGCCGCGAAGAAGAACACCGCCGTCTCGAGGCCCTCGCGCCCGACCGCCAGGGCCGCCATGACGACGACCGCGACGGATCCCATCGCGATCGCCTTCTCCAGGCCCCCCTCGAGCTCCGCGGCGATCGTCCGGCCGACGCGGCGCATCCAGAAGATCATCCAGGTGACGAAGCCGACCGCGATGATCGACAGCGAGCCGCCGAGCGCCTCCTGGGCCTCGAACGTCAGCGCCTGCTGGGACAGGGTCAGCGCGAGGGTGACGCCGACGCTCACCACGATCGCCACGCCGACGCCGAGCCAGACCTTCGGCAGCTCGCTCCGGCGGTCGGTCCGGACCAGGAACGCCACGAGGATGCTCACGACGAGGGAGGCCTCCAGCCCCTCGCGCAGCCCGATCAGGACGTTCCCCAGCATGGCGTCCTCTCAGCTCCCACTCAGGCGATGCTTACCTGGCGTGAGGTGAGGCTAGCCTGATCCACCCGGTAGACGGAAGAGACCGAAGGTCCCGCCCGGATGTGACCACAGCCCGTGGTCGAAACGTCCGATTTGCCGGCGGAAGGTGCCCTCAGACTCCGGGCGAGAGGACCCAGTACCGGCGCCACGCCTCCGCGTCCAGTGCCGTCGGGTCCTCTCCCGCGGCGCGGGCCGCCGCCTCCGCCGTGCGCACCCGACGCGACAGCGCGGCGGCGGTCGCCCGCAGATCTCCCTCGGGGTCGGCGCGCGCCGCCGCGGCCGTGAACAGCGGATCGTCCGACACGGCCGTGAGAAGGTCCTCGGGCACACCGGCGCGACGGGACCGCGAGAGGTACTTCGCGACGAGCGCCGCGGCCGGCTGGGCCTGCGCGACGCCGTCGAGAGCGGAGTGGCGGCGCTTCTCGACCGCCTTGAGCTCCTCCCAGCGGACCTGCTGCTCGCCAGGAGTCGTGACAGGGCCGGTGATCGTCTCGCCGTCGCCGAAGACGTGCGGGTGGCGGCTGACCAGCTTGGCGACGAGCTCGCCCGCGACGGCGTCGATCCCGAACGGGTCGGCCGCGTCCTCCTCGGCGATCCGGGCGTGGAAGAGCACCTGGAGCAGGACGTCGCCGAGCTCCTCGCGCACCGCGACGCGGTCGTCGTCGGCGACGGCGTCGTAGAGCTCGTAGGTCTCCTCGACGAGGTAGCGCAGCAGCGAGGCGGGCGTCTGCGCCGCGTCCCAGGGGCAGCCGCCGGGCGAGCGCAGCCGGTCCATGACCCGGACGGCCTCGAGCAGCTCCGTGCCGGGGGGCGCGTCGGCGTTCCCGGGGACGAGCTCGACGACGGTGCCGTCGACGGCGGGCGCGTCGGCGTGGACCGCCCCGAGGTCGCGCGCGAACGCGTCGGCGACGCCGGCGGGGAGGTCGGGGTGCAGCCGGACCTGGTCCGCGGCCGCGACCGTGCGCACCGCCCCGGCGGGCAGGACCGCGCCGAGCCGGGGGTCGACGGCGACGGTCTCCCGCCCGCTCACGGGCCTGTCACGGGGCTGTCACGGGGCCGGGGTGCGGACCGGGGTGACGACGCCCACCGCCCCCGGGTTGTCGACCACGTCGAGTTGCGTCGGGTCCCACGCGCCGTAGCGCGGGCTGACCGTCACGCCCTGCTCGAGCGCGAGCGGCTGGAGCTGGCGCAGCCCGAAGCCGAACATCGTGTCGTCGTCGACGTCGCGCGCCGGTGTGATGCCGGGGCCCGGTGGGGGAGCGTCGAGAGTGCGCTCGAGGACGTGGATCACCGACCACGGACCCTGCGCCGGGTCCTGACCGCCGGCCTGCGAGGATCCGCCCGGCGTGATCGTCACCGTGCCGGCGGGCAGGCCGAACAGCAGCGACGACGCCGACGACCGGATGCCCCCGCCCTGGTCCTGGCCCGGGCGCAGCGTCAGCCCGTTGGCGCCGGCGCCCTGCTGGCCGAACAGCCGCGGGGCGCGCGACGGGTCGCCGGCCACCTGGCGGGCGAGCGCCTCGGCCGACGCGCGGTCGGGGGCGGTGGCGTAGTCGATGGTGACCGAGAGGCGGTCGAAGACCTCGCGGCCGATGTCGCCGGCGGCGAGTTGGTCGGCGACGAGCCCGCGGATCGTCGCCGGGTCGAACCCGCTGCCCTGCGCGGCGGCCTCGGCACCTCCGGCGCGCGCCAGCGCGGCGTCCACGCGCTGCGGGGCGACGACGATCCCGTCGCGGCGCGACTGCTCGGCGATCAGCTCGTGCAGCACCCGCACCGTGACCAGCCGCCGCGACTCCTGCGCGAGCAGCTGCGGCGGGATCGGCGAGCCGGGTGCGATGCCCTGCCGCGCGGCCTGCTGGTCGACGGCGATCCGCAGATCCGGGACCGCGGTCCGCAGATTGCTCTGGATCTCCTCGATCGGGATCACGGTGTTCCCGACGATCGCGGCCGCGCCCGCGCGGTCGGGACCGGTCCCGCACCCGGCGAGGACGAGCAGTGCCACGACGACCGAGGCGACCAGCGCTGACAGGCGACGCACGGGCGTCACCTTCTCACCCGCCCGACCTGCGGCCGCACGCCGCCCGGCTGATCGGCGCCCGGGTGGTGCAGCGAACGCGCTGTTCGCTGCTTCTATGCGCGCGAAGTCCCCGTTCGCGGCGACGCCCTGGATCCTCGGGGCGGCGATCAGGTCCCCGCGGCCGCCGGTGCCGGGAACAGCTGGCCGAACAGCTGCTCGCACCAGGCCAGCAGCGCGAGGTCGCGCAGCGGCGCCGCGCCCATGCGCACGGGGCCTCGTGCTCCCGACAGGCCGTCCGAGCCCTCGACGGGCCGGGGCAGGGAGAGGGTGCGCGAGGCCGCCTTGTACTGCGCGCGCGGGTGCAGGCGCTTGAGCCGCATCTGCATCGACTCGGGCAGGTCGACCGGCGCGAAGCGGATCTGGTTGCCCTGGCCCGCGACCTCGGTGATCCCGTGGCGCCGGCACGCCTGGCGGAACGCGGCGACCGCGAGCAGGTTGGTCACCGGCGTCGGCGGCTCGCCGTAGCGGTCGACGAGCTCCTCGCGCACCGCGTCGAGCGCGTCGGCGTCCCCCGCCTCGGCGATCTTGCGGTAGACGTCGAGGCGCAGGCGCTCGGTGTCCACGTAGTCGTGCGGCACGTGGGCGTCGATCGGGAGGTCGACGCGGACCTCGGCGAGCGGCTCCTCGCCACCGTCGACGTCGGTGTGCGCCTTGAACGCCTCGACGGCCTCGCCGACCAGGCGCACGTAGAGGTCGAAGCCCACGCCCGCGATGTGACCCGACTGCTCGGCGCCGAGGATGTTGCCGGCACCCCGGATCTCGAGGTCCTTCATCGCCACGGCCGTGCCCGCGCCGAGCTCGGAGTGCTGCGCGACGGTGGCGAGGCGGTCGTGGGCGGTCTCGGTGAGCGGCTGGTCGGGCGGGTAGAGGAAGTACGCGTAGCCCCGCTCGCGGCCGCGGCCGACACGTCCGCGCAGCTGGTGGAGCTGGGAGAGCCCGAGGGTGTCGGCGCGCTCGACGATCAGGGTGTTGGCGTTGGAGATGTCCAGGCCGTTCTCGACGATCGTCGTGCACACGAGCACGTCGTGCTCGCGCTCCCAGAACTCGTTGACGGTGCGCTCGAGGCGCTCCTCGGCCATCTGCCCGTGGGCGGTGGCGATGCGCGCCTCGGGCACGAGCCGTCGCAGGCGCGCGGCCGCGTCGTCGATCGAGCTCACCCGGTTGTGGATGTAGAAGACCTGCCCGTCGCGCAGCAGCTCGCGCCGGATCGCCGCGGCGACCTGCTTCTCCTCGTAGGCGCCGACGTAGGTCAGCGTCGGGTGCCGCTCCTCGGGCGGGGTGAGGATCGTCGACATCTCGCGGATACCGGCGAGGCTCATCTCGAGCGTGCGCGGGATCGGCGTCGCCGACATCGACAGCATGTCGACGTGCGCTCGCAGTCCGGTGATGTGCTCCTTGTGCTCGACGCCGAAGCGCTGCTCCTCGTCGATGATCACCAGCCCCAGGTCCTTCCACGTCACCCCGGTCTGCAGCAACCGGTGGGTGCCGACGACGACGTCGACGCTGCCGTCGGCGAGGCCGCGCAGGACGCCGTCGACCTCCTTGGCCGGCGTGAACCGCGAGAGCCCCTTCACCGTGATCGGGAAGTGGTGCATGCGATCGGTGAACGTCTGCAGGTGCTGCTGGGCGAGCAGCGTCGTCGGCACCAGGACCGCGACCTGCTTGCCGTCCTGTACGGCCTTGAACGCCGCGCGCACCGCGATCTCGGTCTTGCCGTAGCCGACGTCGCCGGAGATGACGCGGTCCATCGGGACCGCCTTCTCCATGTCGGCCTTGACCTCGTCGATCGCCGACGCCTGGTCGGGCGTCTCGGTGAACGGGAACGCGTCCTCCATCTCCCGCTGCCACGGGGTGTCGGCCGCGAACGCGTGCCCGGGCGCGGACTGGCGCGCGGCGTAGAGCTGCACCAGCGACGCCGCGATGTCGCGGACCGCCCTGCGTGCCTTCGACTTCGTCTTCGACCAGTCCGAGCCGCCGAGCTTGTTCAGCGTCGGCAGCTCGCCGCCGACGTAGCGGCTGACCTGGTCGAGCTGGTCGGTGGGTACGAACAGACGGTCCGAGGCCTGGCCCCGCTTGGAGGACGCGTACTCCAGCACGAGGTACTCCCGCGTGGTGCGCGCGGGACCCGTGCCGGTGGTGCGCTGCGTCATCTCGACGAACTTGCCGATGCCGTGCTGGGCGTGGACGACGTGGTCGCCGGGCTGCAGCGTCAGCGGGTCGACGGCGTTGCGGCGCTTGACCGGGGCGCGCTTGACCGAGCCCTCGGTGCCCGCGCGGGTGCCCGTCAGGTCGGTCTCGGTGACGATCGCCAGGGACGTGCCGCCCGCGGTGACGCCGTCGGCGAGCGACCCGCGGGTGATCGTCACGACGCCGGCCTCGGGCGCGCCGAGCAGGCCCTCGTCGGCGAGCCGGACCGGCACCTCGTGCTCGCGCAGCTGCTCGGCGGCGCGCTGGGCGGTGCCCGCGGCGGGCACGACGAGCACGCCGGTGCCCCCGGCCGCGGCCAGCGCGCGCAGGTCGGCGGCGGCGCGCGGGATGTCGCCGCGGTAGGCCTCGACCGCCGTGAACCCGGGCCGCAGCACCCGGGCTCCGTCGCGGGTGTGGGAGTCGTCCTCGACGTCCGGGTCGGTGGCGAGGCTCGACAGCGTCCACCAGGGACGGCCGGCCTTCGCCGCGACGGCGCGCACGTCGCCGAGCTCGCGGTACGCCGAGGCGCCCAGGTCGATCGGCGACCGCCCATCGATGCCGTCGGCCGCCGCGAGCCACGACGCCTCGAGGAACTCCTGGCCGGTGCGCACGAGGTCGGCAGCACGGGTGAGCACGCGCTCGGGATGGCACACGAGCACGTGCCCGCCGGCCGGCAGCAGCTCGGGCAGCAGCGCGAGCTCGGGCGCCTCGCCACTGTCCTCGTCCCCGGCGCCGAGCAGGGCCGGGATCAGCGACTCCATGCCCTCGGACGGGATGCCCTCCGCGACCCGGGTGAGCAGCTCGCCGAGCGCCTTGTCCCTGGTGTGCTCGGCGGCGAGCGCGGCGGCGCGGGCGCGCACCGGCTCGGTGAGCAGCAGCTCGCGGCACGGCGGCGCGACGACCTCGACCGGACGGGAGTCGGCGCCGTCGCCGGGCAGGGAGCGCTGGTCGGCGACCGAGAAGCAGCGCAGCTCCGAGACCTCGTCGCCCCAGAACTCCACACGCACGGGCGCGACCGCCGTCGGCGGGAACAGGTCGACGATGCCGCCGCGGACCGCGAACTCGCCGCGCTTCTCCACCATCTCCACGCGCGCGTAGGCGAGGTCGACCAGGCGGGCCGTGAGCGCCTCGAGCTCGTACTCGGTGCCCTCGGCGAGGCGCACCGGCTCGAGGTCGCCGAGCCCGGGGACGACCGGCTGGATGAGGCTGCGGGTCGCGGTGACCACCACACGCAGCGGGACGTCGGGGGTGTCGTCGGCCTCGGGGTGGGCCAGGCGGCGGAAGACGGTGACGCGCCGGCCGACGGTGTCCGCCCGCGGGGACAGGCGCTCGTGGGGCAACGTCTCCCAGCTCGGCAGGTACGCCACGGAGTCGGGGCCGAGCAGCTCGCCGACCGCGCCCGCCAGCTCCTCCGCCTCGCGCTCGGTGGCGGTGACCACGAGCACCGGAACCCCGGCGCCCCCCTCGGCGGCGAGCGCGGAGGCGACGAACGGGCGCAGGCCCGTGGGCCCCTCGACCGCGGCGTCGCGCCCGGCGGCGGCGACGACCTCCTGCAGGCCCGGGTCGGCCAGCACGGGAGGCAGCAGGGGCGCGAGGAGCGCTGAGGGTGCCGTGGACGGAGCGGGAGCGGCGAGCGACGCAGCGGGCGACAACGCGAAGGGACCCTTCGACGGACCGTCGGGGCGCGACCTCGTGGAGGATCGCGCGGGGGATGCCTCCAGGGTACGTGCGCACCCCGACGACGATCCCGCGGCGTCGGGCGCGTGGCCCTCTCGCCGGTTGACATCCGGGCCACGCGGGTTCGGGGACGCCGGCGATCCGCCACCGGCGCCCCCGGGCCCCGCGACGTCCGTGCGTGCCCCCCGGTCGATCCGCACGGGCTCTCTCGGCGCCGCGGAAAAAGTACCGTGCGGTCCGTTCACCGACAACAGCAGGTCCCGGACCCGGACCGGCGGGCGAGAAGCCCTGCACAACGGGCGGTCGCGACGAGGGCCCCCACGAAGATCGGACAGGGCACGCGGCATCATCGTCGCCGTGACCCCGAGCCGATCACGCCCGGCGCGCACGCACTCGACCCTGGTCGGGGCTCTCTCCGCGCTGCTGGCCCTGGCCCTCGCCGCGTGCGGTGGGGGCACCGAGCAGACGTCCGCCGCACCGCCCAGCGGCGGCGGAGCGGGCGCCGCCGCGCCGTCCGTGCCGACCACGACCGCACCGTCGGGCACCGCCCTGCGCGTCGAGACCGTCGCGGGCGACTTCGCGAACCCCTGGGACGTCGCGTTCGTCGGCGGCGACCGCCTGCTCGTGACCCAGCGCGACGGGTCGTTGTCGCTGGTCACGGGCCTCGGTCCGGGAGCGCGCGTCACGCCGGTGACCGCCGACCTCCAGGACGTCTACGCCCGCGGCGAGGGCGGGCTCATGGGCATCGCCACCGCCCCGGACGTCGAGACCTCGGGCACGTTCGTCACCTGCCAGACCCACCAGGAGGGCGGCCGCCCGGTCGACGTCCGCGTGGTGTCGTGGCGCCTGTCCCCCGACGGCGCGAGCGCCGAGCGGGTGCGCGACCCGCTGGTCGGCGGCCTACCGATCAACCCGTCCGGGCGCCATTCCGGCTGCCGGCCCACCTACGCCCCCGACGGCATGCTGCTCGTCGGCACCGGCGACACCGCCCGCGCGACCATCCCGCAGGACCGCAACTCGCTCGGCGGCAAGGTGCTGCGGGTCGACCCGGCCACCGGCGGCCCGGCCCCGGGCAACCCGTTCGCCGAGTCCGGCAGCGCGGCCGAGCGACTGATCTCGGGCTACGGGCACCGCAACGTCCAGGCCGTCGCCGTCCAGCCCGGCACCGGGCGCGCCTGGAGCGCCGAGCACGGCCCCGACGTCGACGACGAGGTCAACGTCGTCATCCCGGGCTCGAACTACGGGTGGGACCCCGCGCAGGGCGGCGAGTCGCCCGGCGGGTACGACGAGGACGTGCCGATGACCGACCTCCGGCGCTACCCCGACGCCGTCCCCGCGGCGTGGAGCTCGGGCGACCCCACCGAGGCCATCAGCGGCGCGACGTTCCTCGACGGCCCGGCCTGGGGGGACATGGCGGGGATGCTCGCGGTGTCCGCGCAGAGGGGCGAGAAGCTCCTCCTCATGCGTCCCGGCCAGGGCGCCGACGAGAACCGGATCGTCGAGGTCACGGTGCCGGCGGAGCTCGACGGCGAGTTCGGACGCCTGCGCGGCGCGCGCCTCGGTCCCGACGGCGCGCTCTACCTCACCACCGACAACGGGTCGGACGACTCGATCCTGCGCGTGACCCGCGGGTGACCGACCGGCCCGGGCCCGAGCGGTACACGCCCGGCGGGTACCGCCCGAGCCCGCCCGGAGCTCCGGGCGGGCGGCCCGGTCCACGACAGGGGCCACCGCCGGGACCCGCGGGACCCGTGTGGCGGCCCGGCCCGGCCCCGGGCCGTCCCGCGCCGGGCCCGCCCACGCGCCACCTGCCCCCGCCCGGGACCAGCGCGTCGAGGCCACCCGCGGGTCCCACCGAGGCGCTGCCCCGTCACGACGCCCCACCACCACCACCGCCACCGGCACCGGCACCGGCACCGCCACCGGCACCCCGGCGCCCGAGACCGGGCCGAGCGTGGCGGGACCGCTTCCCTGCACCCGGTCCGGGGGCGATCGCCGCGGCCGTGGTGCTCGGCCTGCCCGCCGCGACCGTCACGTTCTCCGACCTGCTCGGGATCGACGACCGCACCCCGTTCGTCCAGACGATCGCGTTCCGGCCCCAGCTCGCGGCCGGTCTGTTCGTGCTCGGCGGGCTGGTCCTGCTGCTCTCGCGCCGCGCCTGGCCGAGCGCGCTCGCTCTCGGGCTCGTCGGCGTGCTGGGGTTCGGGATGGTGCTGCCGCGCGCGGTCGGCTCCTCGGAGACGGGCGCGACCGGCGGCCCGGAGCTGACCGTGCTCACCGCCAGTGCCTACCTCAGCCGCGCCGACCCGGACGCACTCGCGTCGCTGATCAGCAGCCGCACCCCGGATGTCGTCGTCCTGCCCGAGGCCCGCGGCACGCTGCGTGACCGGCTCCAGCAGGCGCTCGTCGACGAGTCCGGCGGCGAGGCCGGCCGGAGCGGGTACCGCGTCTTCGCCGCCGACGCCCGTCGCGACGACAGCCCGATGACCGTCTTCGTCCGCCGCAGCGCGGGCCGGCCGACCGTGACGCCGAACCGCGACACCGAGTTCCCGTCGCTCGTCGTCGACCTGCCGAACGTCGACGGACAGGCGGTGCGGGTGGTCGCCACGCACCCCCAGTCACCCCGCCCCGGCGACACCAACGCCTGGCGCCGCGACGTCGAGGCACTGTCACGCTGGTGCACCGGGGAGCGCCCGACCGTCGTGGCCGGCGACCTCAACGCCACCCTCGACCACGCCGAGCTGCGCGCGGCGACCGAGGGCTGCACGGACGCCGCGAGCGACGTCGGCGAGGGCCTGGTGGGCACGTGGCCCGCGGCGGCGCCCCGCCTGCTCGGCGTCCAGATCGACCACGTGCTCGTGTCCGGGGGGCCGCGTGCCCGGGAGGTCGAGATCGTCGACGTCCCGGGCAGCGACCACCGCGGGGTCCTCGCGCGGGTGGGCCTGGGCTAGAACAGCGAGCGCCCCGGACCCACCCCGGCGCCCGGGCGTCGGACCGCTCGGTCCACGCCGCGCTGGGCCGGCAGGCCCGGCGCGTGGACGTCCTCGAGGCCGCGGCGCCAGGCCTCGTCGAGCGCGCTGCGGGCGCCCTCGCGGACCGCGCGCAGCATGTCGTGCATGGACACGGCGAGCGGCCGGGGGATCAGCGGCGAGTCGGCCAGCCGACTCAGCGGCTCCAGGCGAGCGACCGCGTCCCGGAAGAGCGCCGCGGCCGCCGCCGGTCCGTCCGGCGGCTGCGCGACGATGCGGTCTCCCAGCGCGGCCTGCCACTGCCGCACGCGCTCCGCGAACGCCGCGGACAGCCGCTCGAGCAGCCGTGCCTCCACGTACGACCCGAACCCGCCCCGCACCGGGCCCAGACCGTCGATGGCGGGGTTCTCGCCCCGCCGGAACGCCTCCAGCCAACTGACCCACACGGCGTAGCCGCCACGTGCCGGCGCGCTCACCGCCGGTCCCCCTCGTCGGGCAGGAATGCTCTCGAGCTCACGTCGAAACCGCCTTCTCCACGTTCCGGCCGGGCCGGTCGTGTCGTCCGTGTCGTCAGGCGCCACCCTGCGCCCAGGTACGGCCCGGAAGTCGTTCGGCAGTCACCGTCCGTTTCGCCGAACGACCGGAAGAGTTCAGGTTCGCTCGCCCGGCCCAGTCGGTGGTCACGAACGAGTGACGACGACCGCACGATCCATGCGGCGACCGAGGCGGTTGTCCGCCCGGCGAAACGACCTCACGCCCGGACGACGAGAGTCTTGGCCGCCATGTCCCCGACGCGCTGGTGACGGGCCGAGGTCGACATGACGACGAGACCGACGACGCCCGCGAACAGACCGTCCACGATGAACAACAGCCACCGCACGACGCACTGCCCGAGCGTCGGGACGGCGCCGTCCTCCTCGCGCACGATCCGCAGGTTCAGCCACGTCATGCCGGGCGTCTGACCCTGGTGCGTGGACGGCCAGTAGGCGTAGACGACGAAGCCGCTCGCCGCCGAGAGGATCAGCGTGATGACGTAGCCGATCCCGATGATCGTGAAGGCGGTGTCGGGGCTCCCCGATGCGGTGGCGCTGCCGATGCCGATCACGATGAACAGCACGACGAGCGGCGGCACCGCCGCCAGCAGCGCGTCCAGGATGTACTGGCCGACGCGGGACCCGACGACGTCGGTGGGGTCGCCGGCCGGCATCGGAGCGCCGTGGCCGTACTGGCCGTAGGGCTGCTGGCCGTAGGGCTGCTGGCCGTAGGGCTGCTGACCGTAGGGCTGCTGACCGTAGGGCTGCTGACCGTAGGGCTGCTGACCGTAGGGCTGCTGACCGTAGGGCTGCTGGCCGTAGGGGTGGCCGTACGGCTGCTGCCCGTAGCCCGGCTGGCCGTACTGCGGGCCGTATCCCGCGTCGGGCTGAGCGAACGGCTGGCCGTATCCCGGCTGCTGGCCGTCGGCGGGCGGTTGCTGGCCGTACGGCTGTCGGCCGTAAGGCTGCTGCCCCTGCGGACCGACGCCCCCGGCGGTGGGCTCACCGGAGCCGGACTGCTGCTGATAGCCGCCCGACGTCGATCCGAAACCTGACTGCTGCTCGTATCCGCCGGGGTTGCTCACGCTCTGTTCTCCCGAAGTCGTCGACGAGAGCGCTCCGCTCCCCGTTGGCTGCACACCGTAGTGCTCGATCGGCGCAACGGTCCGGTCCGCCCGATCTCCGGGCGTCCACCATCCGTCCGTGGCCCGCGGCACTGCGCCCATCGCGCGGCAGCATGCCAGCGCCTGGTCACACAGGGCACTGAGGCCGGGCCGTCCGGGGCACCGCCTCGCCCGCAAGGAGTGACGACGGCGCTCACGCTGCGCTGTCGGCGCAGCTCGCGGACGGGATCACTCCTTTGCCCACCGTCCCTCGCCCGGCTGGAGCATGACACCCGAGGGACCTCGCGCGTTGGGTGTTAGGTCAGGTCACGACACCGCAACACCCGGGAGGAGGTCACGATGGCCGTCCCGCCCCGGCCCGCCGCCACCGCGGGCTCTCCGACCACGTCGCCGGTCGCCGCCGTGCCCGCCCCACGGCACGCGACGACCACGGCGACCGGCACCTCCACCGCCGTCGTCGACGCCCCGGGCACCGAGGTCGCCGGCCTCGCGTGGATCGTCCGCGAGGTCACCCACGTTCCCGGCGTCCTGCGTCTGCGCGACGGGCGGCTGAGCTTCGAGTCCACGCGCGGCGTGCTGTTCGAGGGGACGCCGACCGAACTGGACCTCGAGGTCCCGCGGTCGTCGCGCTCGGGGCTGCGCGTCGTCGCGGACGGCGAACGCCTGCGCATCTGTGTCGTCCGGCCCGCCGGGGGCGTCGCCCCGTGCGGCGACCTCGTCGAGCGGGCCGCGAACGACCGGCCCGTCACGTCCGGGGAGATGGACTCCTGGAGCGTGTGGCGGCCCCTGCTCGCCCCCGAGCAGGCGGGCACGCGCTCCGGTGCCCGCGTGCGCCGCGCGCTCACGTTCGCGCGGCACGGCTGACACGCCCGGCCGGCCCGTCGAGCGTTGTCGAGCGTCCGCGACGGGGGCCCACCGATGACCTTCCGGTCAGCCTCCGGCGCGCGGGACGGACGCCGCACGCTGCGGCAGGCCGTCGGCGTCGCTGCGACGACGCGCGCCGTTGCCCTCGCCGTTGCCCTCGCCGTTGCCCTCGCCGTTGCCCTCGCCGTTGCCCTCGCCGTCGTCGGGCCGCGTGCCGTCGGGCTCGACGCCGTCCTGCTCGTCCGGGGTGGGCGGTGGGAGCGGGTCGGCCGTGACCGACGGTCGGCGACCCCCGATCTGCGCCGGGAGCGACGGGGCTCCGGGCCGGGCGCCCAGCGGCGGTCCGAGGGGTCCGAGGGGTCCGCCCGCAGGTGGCGACCCGTGCCCGCGCGGTCCCGGCGGCCCACCGAACGACATCGCCGAACCCTGGGCCGGACCCTGGGCCGGACCCTGGGCCGGACCCTGGGCCGGACCCGGTGGCGGCATGGGCGGGCCGTACGGCGCTCCAGGGGGCGGCATGCCCGGCGGCGGCCCGCCGACGAGGACGGAGTCCCGGGGCGGCGGGCCGGGGAATGCGGGACGACCGGCGGGCGGGCCGGCGGGAGGCGGCGCCGGTCGGCGGGGCGCCCGCGAGGGCCAGGGCACCGCCGCCCCGATCGCGTCGACGAGGGGCCGGATCGCCGCATGCATCCGCTGGGCGGCCTCGACGTGGGCCTCGACCTCGCCCTGCACGGGGTCGGGGATGGCGTCGTCCTCGGCCTCGACCGGCGCGCCCTGGCCGCGCTCGGCGAGCGCCGCGGCCACGAGGGCGTGCGCGCGCTCCCGGGGGTCGGCGGGCAGCGCAGCGTGGTCGACCCCCCCGAGCAGGCGGGCGAACTCGCGCATCGTGAACGTGCTGCGCAGCGCCCGCGGCTCCAGCTCGAGCACCGCCGAGCGGTGCGAGCGGCTGACCGTCAGCACGAGGTCGGCGAGCTCGACGTCCCGTGCCGGGAGCTGGCGGGCGCGGAACGCGGCCACGTCGGGGTGCGACGCGAGCGGGCCGAGCTGCGCGCGGGACAGCGGGTGCATCTCCGCCCCGACGACCGCGCCGGTCCCGCCGCTGGCGACGTCGAACCACGACGCCCACCGGGGACCGAGCCGCATCTCGAGCAGCGCGCGGGCGTGGAACCGGGCGAACGGCGACCGGCAGATGTTGCCGGTGCAGACGAACAGGAGCCGGAAACGCCGCGGCGCCCCGTCTCCCCGACCGTTCATACGTCCGATCGTCGCAGTCGCTGGCCGTCTTCGCGAGCCGTCGGGTCAGCCGACCTGCCCGTTCGTCGTGCGCAACCCCCGAAGCAGGGCCAGGACGGCGCTGTTCAGCGGTGTGGCGACACCCGTCCGGCGAGCCGTCGCGACCACCGCGCCCGTGAGGTACTCGTGCTCGAGGGGGCGCCCGGCCAGGCGGTCGTAGAGCATCGAGGTCCCCAGGTCGGGGGGCATGCCGCCGTAGAGCGCGACGAGCTCGTCGATGTCGTCCCCGGTCAGCACGGCCCCGACCGAGCGACCGACCGCCATCACCTCGCGTGCGAGGTCGACGACGAGGTCGCGCGTGGCCGGCTCGGTGAGCACATCGTTGCGCCGGAGCGTCAGCGCGGTGATCGGATTGGCGACGGCGTTGCTCAGCAGCTTGCGCCAGAGCACGGTCGTGAGGTCGTCGGTGGCCACGACGGCGAGGCCGGCCCCGTCGTCGGCGCCGTACAGCGCCGCGAGGCCGTCGGCCGCCTCACCCGCCGGCACCGTGAGCTGCGCCCAGCTGTGGTGCACGATCCGTCCGGGCGCGACCGCCTCCGCCCCGAGCCGCACCGAGGCGGGCAGCACGACGGCGCCGGGGTCGACGAGCCCGTCGACGCGCGCGGCGTGGTCGATGCCGTTCTGGGCGACCACGACGACGCTCCCCGGGCGCGTGAGCGCGCCGAGCCATCCCGCCGCGGACCCGGTGTCCTGTGCCTTGGTCGCGAGCACCACCCAGTCGACCGGGCCGACGGCGCCCGGATCGGTCGCGACGGTGACCGGCACCTCGCGCTCGACGTCGTCCGTCGTCACCATCAGGACGTCGAAGGGCGTGCGCACGCACACCGTGACCTCGTGGCCCCGGTCGGCGGCCAGCGCCGCCAGGACACCCCCGATCGCTCCCGCTCCCACCACCGCGACGCTCGCCACGGCGGTGATTGTCGCCGGTCTCGCTCCCGTCCGTGCCCCAGCGTCCGTGCTTCAGCGGCCGTGGCGGGCGAACGCCTCCAGGTCGATCACCATGCGGGCGACCTGCAGCGCCGTGGCGACCGCGTCGACCTCGACCGCCGACCCGGTGCGCTCCTCGGCGTCGAGACGCTCGAGCAGCGACGCCGCCGCGACGTGCAGGGTGGCCGCGAGCTCGGCCGCGCCGGCCAGGGCCTCGGTGTCGACGCGGTCCTCGCTCGACCACCCGCCGTCGGGCACACCCACGGCGGACCGGTCGAGCGCGCGCAACAGGGCCCGACGCTCGGGCGCCCGCCCCTCGTCGTCGTCCTCCAGCTCCGCGAGCTGCGCCGCGAGCGAGTCGACGGTGCGCAGGAGGTCGGCGGGCGGCGGCTCGCCGCCGCGCTGGAACGGCACCGGCGGCACGACACCCTCGGGCGTGCGGGGCGCCGGGATCACGGTCTCCGCGGGCTGGAGCCGGGCGCGGGCCTCCCGGAGACGGGCGGTGAGCCGGCCGCCGGCGTCGTCGGACACGGGGCCCGGGGCGGACACGGGCGTCGCCGGGCCGCGCGTCGTCTCGTGCACGGGCTCGGCCGGGGCCGGCACGTGCGCGACGACAGGGGCGGGGTCGGCGGACTCGGCGGACTCGGCGGACTCGGCGGACTCGGCGGGGTCGCCCGCGGCGTCGGTCGCGGTGGAATCGGCGGGGTCGTCCGCGGCGTCGGTCGCGGCGTCGGTCGCGGCGTCGGTCGTGGCGTCGGTCGTGGTGGAATCGGCGGATGCCGTGGACTCGACGGTCTCCTCGGAGGCTGCCCCGGCCGGTGCGGAGCCGTCGCCCTCCGGCCCGTCGCTCACCCCGTCGGGTTCCGGGGGTATGGGTGTCTCGGGGGTCGCGGCGTCGGTGGACAACGGCGCTCCTTCACGGGCGTGGGCAGGACGCCGCCGGGTGCCCCGAAGGCGTCGTTGCGGCGACGAAGGGTCACCCGGTGGATCGTCTCTGCCAGAGTGACGCGTTGCAGACGGCTCACGGAACAGCCCGTTCGGGGGATCTCCTTCACCCGGTAGGCCGCTTACCTGTCGCGATCAGCGCCGATGAGCGCCGCCGCGTAGGCCGCCTGGACCAGGTCAGTGGGCGCCCCGGTCGCGGGTGCCACCGGGGCGGGGCCGCGGGCCCGAGGGCACGCCGCGGGCCGTCCGCGTCATGAGGGCGCGGCGGGTCTCCGCAGCGGAGCTCCCGCGGAACCGGCTGACGATGACGACGGCGGCGAACGCGAGACCGTTCAGCGCCCCGAGGCCGAGCATGGCGACCTCGAGCACCTGGGAGCCGTCGAACGAGCCGCCCGGGTCGGGGTCGTCGAGCGCCCCGCCGTAGGGCACGGGAGCCGGGGCCGGCACGGGGTCGGCGGCGAGGGCCGGGCCGGGGGCGGGCAGCTCGGATCCGACGACCATGCCCCCGACGGCGAGGCACGCGACCACGACGATCCGCCCGGCGAGGCGGGCCGGGCCACGACCACGACCACGACCACGACCACGACCACGACCACGACCACGACCACGACCACGGACAGTGAACGACGTGTCCCGCTCGCCGATCCGATCGACCATGTGCCTGCCCCGTTCGCCCGGTGTGGTCTCGGGCACTCATCGGGAACCAGGCAGGGTCGTTACCGACGCGGGGCGGCGCCAAGCGCGACACGCGGTGATTGTGACCTTGCCGTGACCTCACGCGTCCTTGATGTCCGGGAGGTCCGGTTCTCGCAGCGCACGGCGCTGCGAGGCTCAGGCGCGCTGGCCGAGGTAGTCGTCGACGACCTCGCGGTACTCGCTGTCACCGATCTCGCGGCCCAACATCCGGCCGGCGAGCCGGCGGGAGAGGCGGGCGACGTCGGGCTGGAGGTCCGAAGCGACCGAGGTGCGCTGGTTGACCAGCTCCTCGCGACCCTGGGCGACCAGGCTCGCCGACTCCTCGCGGGCGGCGGCGAGGACCTCCTCGCTGCGGCGCTGGCCCTCCTCGCGGGCGGCGTCGCGGATGCGGGCGGCCTCGTCGCGGGCCTCACTGATGCGGGTGCGGTACTCGGTCTGCACGCGGCGCGCCTCGGCGCGGGCCTGCTCGGCACGCTCGAAACCGCCCTCGATGCGATCGTGGCGCTCGGCGTACACCTTCTCCAGGCGCGGCAGGAAGACCTTCGACAGGACGAGGTAGAGCGCGCCGAACGCGATCAGCCCGATCACGATCTCGTGCCAGATCGGGGTGAGCACGAAGTAGCCGCCACTCGCCAGGGTCATCGCCGGCTGCACCGCCTGTCGGTCGTCGATGGAGCATCAGGGCGTCCCGGCACGGCATCGCACGGCCGGTCGGACGCTCGCGCACAGTCTGTCCGATCTCCCCCGGCGGGGCGACCCCGGGTCACCGGTGAGCCCCCGCACCCCGGTGGCCTCCGTGCGACCCCTAGGGTGCCGCCGTGGGCGACTACAAGCTGGTGGCGGTGGGCACGGACGGCTCCTCCTCGGCCACCGCGGCCGTCACGCGAGCCGCGGCGATCGCCGCGGACGCGGGCGCGAAGCTCCTCATCATCTGCGCCTACGAGCGCGGCGGCAGGACCGACACCCGCGACCGGGCCGAGGCCGAGCGGGCCCTGGGCGACGAGGCCTACAAGATCATCGGGGCGAACCCGGCCGAGGAGAAGCTCCGCGACGCCCGCGACGTCGCCCGCCGCGCCGGTGTCGAGGAGGTCAACACCGTCGCCGTCGAGGGCGAGCCGGTGCAGGCCATCTGCGCCAAGGTCGAGCTGCACCACGCCGACCTCGTCGTGGTCGGCAACAAGGGCCTCGCCAGCTTCGCCGGACGCCTCCTCGGCTCGGTGCCCGCGGAGGTCTCGCGCCGCTCGCCCACCGACGTGCTGATCGTGCACACGACGTAGGGACCGCTCCAGCGCCGTTCCGCAACGTCCGCCCCCGGAACGGACAAATGTGATATTCGACGCAGTCCTACGGCTTCCCGGCGGGGTCCGAGGGCCCTAGCGTCGGCGTCCGAAGGGGAGTACTCCCGAGTCGCGGCGTCGTCGTCAGTACGGACCAGGACAGGCTGGCCCGGTGGCGCCGGTCCACCCCGGGGTGGGCGGAGGAGACCTTCAGCGTTGCGAGCTGCGCTGGAGGACCGTTCCGTGTCCGTGCCCTTGTGGATGTGGCTGGCGACGATCGGTGTCGTCGTCGGCATGCTGGTGTTCGACTTCGTCGGGCACGCCCGCGATCCGCACGAACCCACGCTGCGCGAGTCCGCGGTCTGGTCGGTCGGCTACATCGCCGTCGCCCTGCTGTTCGGCGTCGGTGTCGGTGTCTTCTCCGGCTGGCAGTACGGCGGCGAGTACGTGGCCGGCTGGCTGACCGAGAAGGCGCTCTCGGTCGACAACCTCTTCGTGTTCCTGCTGATCATGACCAGCTTCGCGGTGCCGAAGGTGCACCAGCAGAGGGTGCTGCTGATCGGTATCGCGATCGCGATCGTCATGCGCGGCGCGTTCATCGCGGTCGGAGCCGTGGTCATCGAACGGTTCGTCGCCGTGTTCTACCTGTTCGCGATCATCCTGTTCTGGCTCGCCTGGTCACAGCTACGCGAAGCGCTGTCCCCCCACGAGGCGGGGACCGCCGACGCCTCCCACGCCGCCACCGCTGGTGACTCCCGTCTGATCCGGGTGGTGCGCCGCGTGCTGCCCACCTCCTCGGACTACGACGGCGCGAACCTGACCACCCGCGTCGGCGGGCGACCGATGCTGACCCCGATGGCGCTGGTCATCGTGGCGATCGGCCTGACCGACCTGCTGTTCGCGTTCGACTCGATCCCGGCGATCTTCGGCCTGACCCAGGAGCCGTTCCTGGTGTTCACCGCCAACGCGTTCGCCCTGCTCGGCCTGCGCCAGCTGTACTTCCTCATCGGCGGGCTGCTGGAACGGCTGACCTACCTGGCTCACGGCCTGTCGGTCATCCTCGCGTTCATCGGCGTGAAACTGGTCCTGCACGCCCTCCACGAGAACAACCTGCCGCTGGTCAACAGCGGCCGTCCGGTACCGGTCCCCGAGGTGCCGATCTGGCTGTCCCTCACCGTCATCACCGGCACGATCGCCGTCAGCGCGGTCGCCAGCCTGGTGGCCACGCGGCGCCGGAAGGTGCCGGAGACGGCAGCGTCGCCACCCGACCGCGGCCGGTAGGGGCCCGGCGGACCCGGGACCGGTCACGCGTCGCGACGCCGGCCCGATGCCCGCCGGGCGTCGCGCGGCAGGCGGCCCGTCTCACCCTCAGCGTGCTGCTTCCTCCAGCGTCGCGGCCCCCTCGACCTGCTCGGACAGCTCGCTGCGCCGAGGCGCGGGGGTGGCCGGCGTCGGAGGCGTCGCCCACGTGCCGGGCACCGTGCAGTAGGGCGCCGCGCCGTGGCGCCCGAGCAGCTCGGAGAGCGGGGCGTCGGCGAGCACGTCGCCCAGCGCCTGCTCGAAGCAGCGCCGGGTGCCGCGGTCGCGCGGGCGAGCCAGGGCCTCGGCGAGCCGGCGCGTGAGACGCTCGGACTCGGCGAGGAACGTCGTCAGCGACAGGCGCCCGCGGCCGAGCTCGCGGCGGCATCGCCCCGCGACCGTGTCGCCCTCGCCGACGACGCAGACCTCGACGTCGACGTCGCCGTCCTCGAGCACCGCGCCCGCCGGCCCCGTGCCGTCAGAGGCGGGCCGCGCCATGGTCGCGCGGAAGACCGCGTTGGTGACCCGGTCGGAGGGCTCGCGCACGAGCGCGGCGAGGAGGTTCCACCCGCCGCGGCTCTCGAGCACGTCGCGCAGGCCGCGGACGTCGACGGTGAGCCGCCGGACGCGGACGTCGCCGTGGTCGCCGGCCCGGTCGAGCAGCTCGGACACGGAGTCGGGGCGCGGACCGTCGTCACCGACGACCACGTGCAGCCGCGGCACCGCCGGCGTGCCCGGGACCTGCGGGTCGATGCCGCAGACGGCGATCTCCGGGGCCGGTGTCCGCGGGGCCTCACGGGCCGGGAGGTCGAGGTACTCCATCCCGACCATGACGTCGGGACCGGGCACGTGGCGGGCCGTGGTGGTGGCCCGCGGCATGGTGGTGGAGCCGCCGGGGGTGGTGCTCGTGGTGGGACGACGGCGGACGAACGGGAGGCGCACGGGGTCTCCGTCCAGTGGGCTGTCCGAATCACCCACGATGCCAGAGGCACGTGATCGCTGCCACGTCGAACGATTCAGTTCGTGTGAACGCACGGTTTCACGGCTCGCGCGATCCGATCAACCGACCCGCTCGGTGCCGGACCCGTCGAGGATCCGCTCGAGGTCGGCGAGGGTCTGTTCGAGGCCGGCGCGGATGCCCGGGCCGTCGGCGCGTTCGGTGTGCAGGGTGACGGTCACCCGGGAGGCCTCGTCGCCGATCCCGGCCGCGAACAGCTCGCCGTGATAGCCGCTCTCGTCGTCACCCATCCCCGGGGCTACCCACGGATCACGGGTCTCAGCGGATCGCCGGGGTGATCGCGGCACCGCCGCCGAGCCCGGCCACTCCGGAGGTCTCGGCACCGACGCCCAGGTAGGCGTTGACCAGCACCGGGGCGGCACCCGGGCGCGTGTCGCGGTCGGCGCCGGTGCGCGCGTCGAGGACGAGGGGACCGTTCACCGTCGTCCCGTAGACGGCGCCGTGCCACGCCGTGGTCATCCGCGGGGCGACGCGGTTGGCCGCGGGGTCGGGGAGCTCCCACAGCGGCGCGGCGCTCCCGGCGTCGACCGCGAAGATGCGGGTGTCGCCGCCGCAGACGGTGGTGGCGGCCTCGTCCCAGACGCAACGCGGGGGCGTGTACGTGCTCCCGACGTCGACGGTGCGCACGGTCGCGCCACGTGCGTCGACGAAGCGCAGCGAGGCCGCCGGGGCGGTGAGCGTCGTCGCCGTCGTGCGCCCGCTGATCACCGCGAGCCCCGGGCCCGCGGGCGTGATCTCCGGGCCGCGCAGCACGTCGGGCGGGGCGACCTTCCGCAACCCGGTGACGGCGTCGAGCCCGACGATCGTCGAGTCGGCGTAGGCGCGGCTGCCGCCCGGGGCGGTCGCGACGCCGAGCGCGGTGCCGCCGGCCGGCCCGTCGGCGAGCAGCGCGTCCACCGCGACCCCGTCGGCGGTCCACAGCACGCGCCGCGAGGAGAGGTCGACGCCGAGGGCGGTGCGCTGGGTGTCGGTGCTCGCGGTCAGCACGGCGACCCCGGCGACGACTCCGGCGACCTTCAGCGTCACGGCCGGCGGGCGCTCCGCCCACGGCAGCTGGGTCGCGGCGTTCCAGCGCAGCGCGCCGCTCGCCGCGTCGAAGACGAGGAGGTCGACGGCGAGACCCGGCGGGGTGGTGCCCGACCCGGGCACGACGCTCGACGCCCCGACCACCACGCCACCGTCGGGCGTCGACACCGGCTTGCCCGCGGCGTAGCGGCCCTGGGGGACGGCGACACCGGGGATCTCGGCGCCGGTGGAGTCGGTGCGCAGCGCGCGTCCCCCGTCGGTGATCCAGATGGCGGTGCCGATCAGCGCCGCGGGCAGCGCGTCGGCGTCGCGACCGAACACCCGTGACCCGGAGCCGCCGAAGAGGCTGCCGGTGGGCGCGGCGAAGCCGGTCGGCGGGTCGTGCGCGGGCGGCGGGGCGCTGCCGGGGGGTGTCCGGCCGCAGGCGGCGAGCAGCAGGGCCGTGACGACCGTGATGACCGGGACGACCGCCACCGCGAGCAGACGGGCAGGCACGGCGGGCAGGATTCCATGCCCGCGGGCGTCACTCCGTCGGGACCGTGTTCGCCGTGTTCGCCGTGCTCTCCGGCGAGCGGCGCGGCGGGACGACCGGCAGCGGTCCGGTGGCCTGGGCGAGGCGGCGCTGGGCGCGCGCGACGCGAGCGGCGAGCTCGGCGGCCGCGGCCTGCTCGGCCTTGAGGGCCCTGCGCTCGGAGCGCGTCGGACGGCGCGGAGGGTCGTCGATCGTGTCGGGCGTGTCGGGCGTGTCGGGCGTGCGTCCGGGCGAAGCGACGGATGACTCGTCGGCACGGCGGCGCAGGAACGACATCGGCGGTCTCCTCGATCACGGGTCTCGCGACGAGTGTCGTCGCGATCATCCCCGCCGTGACCTGCTTCCACCCCATCGTGTCGCCGCTGTGACCGTGTCCGGTGACCCCGGGCGGACACTCCGCCACCATCGGGGACGAATCGGGCGTCACTCCAGGTCGGCGTGGGTGCATCGGCCTGGCGGCCACCCGCGGCACGAAGCAGTGAGGGGAGCACGCCGATAGGGTCAGGAAAGCCCCCCGCTCGCGGCGAGGGGACGCCCGGCCAGGAGGTCCGCCGCCCGCTCCCCGATCATCAGCGCCGTCGCCGCCGGCCCGCGCCGCGGCACCGTCGGCAGCACGGAGGTGTCGACGACGCGCAGCCCGCGCAGACCGTGCACGCGCAGCTCGGGGTCGACGACGGCCTCGGGGTCGTCGACCGGTCCGAGCCGAGCGCTGCCGCACAGGTGCGCCGACGTCCCGAGGTGCGCGGCGATCCACGCGTCGAGCGCGCGGTCGTCCAGCGTGCGCTCGGGACCGAGAGCGAGCCCGCCGGCCGCCATCAGCTCCCCGGCCCGGCGGACGACCTGGCGCATCCGGGCGCGGTCGTGTCCGGACGCGAGGTAGTGGTGCTCGAGGCGCGGCGGGGTCCGCGGGTCCGCGGCGAACGTCATCACCCCGCGGCTCTCGGGCGCCTGCAGCGCGCACATGAGGTGGCACGGCCCGCCCGACGCGAACGGGCGCGCGAACAGCAGGATCTCGAGGTCGCCTGCGGGGTCGTCGCCGCTGTCGAGGTGGACGGCCGCCTGCGCGCCGGGCGCCTCGGGATGCACGGCGTCCCCCGTCGTGTCGGGGAAGGACAGGTAGACGCTCGGGTGGTCGCCGTAGCCGCGGCCGACGCCGGGACGGTCGTGGTGGACGGGCAGCCCGGCGGCGCGCAGACCGTCGGCGGGCCCGATCCCCGAGAGCGCGAGCAGCTGCGGCGTGCACACCGACCCGGCCGCGAGCACGACCTCGCCCGCCTCGGTCCGCTCGCCGCCGACCCCCTCGACGCCCACCGCCCGGTCGCCGTCGAGCAGCACCCGGGCGACGGTGACGTCCCCGCGCACCGTGAGGTTGGGACGGTCGAGGTGCGGCAGGACGTAGGCGATCGCCGCGTTCACGCGCACCCCGTGCCGCACGTTCGCCGGGACGAGCCCGGCGCCGGGGGGCTGGTCGCCGTTCTTGTCGATCTCGGCGGGCACGCCGACCGTCGCCGCGGCCTCGAGGAACCGTTCGGTCACCGCGGCCCGCAGCTCGCCCGCCGGGCGCACCACGGGCACCGGGCCCGCGTCGCCGTGCAGCGGGCCGGCCATGTCGAGGTCGCGCTCGCCGCGCACGTAGTAGGGCAGCGTCGCGTCGTACGACCAGCCCGGCCAGGAGTCGAGGTCGGCGCGCGTGGCCCGGACGTGGTTCGCGGCGTTGACCGCGCTCGACCCGCCGAGCAGCCGCCCGCGCCCCACACGCGTCCGCCGGCCGGGGGTGAGCTCGACCCCGACGTCCCACGTGTGCGGGCCGTCGGGGTCGCAGGCGGCGAGGGAGGAGACGTCGCGGACCTCCGCGGGGAACGCCCCGGGGTCGGCGACCGCGGTCCCGGCCTCGAGCAGCAGCACCCGCTGGTTCGGGTCCTCGGAGAGGCGCCCGGCCAGCGCGCAGCCGGCCGAGCCCCCTCCGACGATGACGACGTCCCAGCTCATGGGTCCGGCATACCCGAACGGCGCGGAGTCAGCGCGGTGTGTCCGAGAGCTGCTCCTGCGGGCGGGTGGCGACGTACTGCGGCACCGCGTCGGTGTTGACCGCGAACCACAGGTCCCGGCCCGCGCCCTGGTCGAGGTAGACCACCGACTGGTCGCCCTCCATCCCGGTCCCGGTGACGGGCACGGTGAGGAACGAGACGTTCGAGTTCCGCAGGTCGCGCATGCTGAAGGCGAGCTGCGCGAGGCCCGTGTTGGACAGCGAGTCGTCGACGCCGACGTGGCGCGTCACGGTGTCGACGAGGGCGTAGGCGCTCGTCGGGCTCGACAGCGTCCCGGAGGAGAGAGCCTTCTGCAGGAACGCGCGCAGTGCCGCCTGCTGGCGTCGCACGCGGTCGAGGTCGCCGCCAGGCAGGTTGTAGCGCTCGCGGACGTAGACCAGCGCCTGCGCGCCGTCGAGGTGCTGCTCGCCCGCCGGGACGACGACGCCGTCGCGCTCGGAGGACTGGCCGACGTTGACGTCGATGCCGCCGACGGCGTCGGTCATCTGCGCGAAGCCCGCGAAGTCGATGACCGCGTAGTGGTCGATGCGCATCGCCGTGAGCTGCTCGACGGTCTGGATCAGCAGCGGCGGACCGCCGAACGCCAGCGCCGCGTTGATCTTGTTCTTGCCGCGGCCGGGGATGTCGACCCAGGAGTCGCGGGGGATCGAGACGACGCTCGCGCTCTGCCCGTCCTCGGCGAGGGTCGCCACCATGATCACGTCGCTGCGCTGGGAGCCGAAGACGGCGTCGGGCGCGGCGTCGGTGCCGGTGGTGGGCTCCGGCGAGCGCGAGTCGGTGCCGATCAGCAGGAACGTCTGCCCGGCGGAGTCGGCGGGGCGGCTCGACGGGTCGATCGGGGCGAACACCGACGGGTAGCGGCCGACCTGCGAGCCCAGCTGCTGGGTCACGATGACGACCCCGGCCGCCGCGAGCAGCACGAGCACCAGCAGGGCGATGAGGCCGTAGACCAGCGCGCGCACGCCACGGCGGCGCCGCCCGCGCTCCTCGTCCGGGTCCGGACCACGTCCGTCCTGGTCGATCATCCCGCCGACGCTCATACCCCGACCACCCCTGCTCCCGCGGGACCGGCCTCCGCCGACCGGCTCCTCACTCGCGTTCTCTCGGACGACGACCGGCGGTCGTTACGCGCCGCGCGGTGTGGGCCCGTCCGGATCGACCCAGCGTGACAGGCCGTCCACACGCCGTTCTCTCGCGGTCGTCGCGCCCAGCCTGCCGTCGCCCGCCCGGAGGCCGGTGTTCGGCCCCTCGGACGTGTCCACCGCCTACGCTCGGACGGGTGACCCCCGATCGAGACGGCGACACCGTCATGGACGCGATGGACGTGGCGGAGGTTGCGAGCTCCGCGGCGACGGTTGCGGTCGGCGACGTCCCGGCCCCGCGCCCGGAGGTCCTCGCCCGCGTGCTCGAGGGCCTGCGCGACCTGCCCGCCGCCGCGCCCGAACCGCGCGCCTCCTCGGAACGTGGGGCCGACACGCCGCTGCCGCGGCGCCGCTCCTGATCTCCGGCCGCCGCCCGGCTCCCGCCGTTCGCGCGAGGTGAACGCGCGCGGGGCCGACAGCGCGGCGCGCGCGACCTACCGTGGTCGGCGCGCACGTTCCGGCGTGCCACGCGACCGGGCGTGCGGCCCCATCCGCATCGCCCGAACACCGCGAGCAGGAGGCGAGCAATGACCGTCCCCGACCCCGGCCACCCCGACGCCCGGCCCGGCGGGCGCCCGGGCAGCGGGCTCGACCCCATGCCGTCCTCGGTGCCGTCCCCGCCGCTGGGCGACCGGCCCCCGGCCGACCCCGGCGAGCCTCGGCGTCCGACGCCCGGCGACCCGTCCCCCGACGGCACGCTCGTGCTCGTCGCCGCCGGCCGGGACGACCGCAGGCGTCACGTCGTCGACGTCACCTCGGGCGAGCTGGGCGACCCGGCCGGCCTGCGGGCCCGGTGCGGCGCCGCCGTCGAGCAGGTCGTGCCCGGTCTGCGCGCGGAGCAGGCGGACTGCCCCGGATGTCTGGTGTCCGGGCACCGCTGAGACGGCCACGTCGTCGGCGTGCACGACGATCAGGGCGCCCGGTCGGCGCGCCTGTGCGGTGCCCGCCGCTGACCGCCGACCGGCGTCGCGCGGTCCGGGCCCGCGCAGTGATCGAAGTACCGATACGGACGTTGAGTGTCTGCAGCGCCACGCCGCTGACACGGGCTGGGGCACGGCTACTCGTCGTCGGGGCCGGCGCGGCGGACGCAGAGGAGGCGGTCGCCGCGTTCGAGCGCGTCGACCTCGGGGGCGTCGATGGCGTGCAGGTGCCCGTCGCGCACGACGCCGAGCACGATGTCGCGCAGGTGGCGCGGGGAACCGCCGACCTCGGCCTCGGTGACGGTGCGCTCGCCGATGCTCATGCCCGCCTCGGGCGAGATGAGGTCCTCGACGACCGACACCACCGCCGGCGTCGTCGTCGCCATGCCGAGCAGGCGGCCCGCCGTCTCCGCGGACACGACGACCGAGTCGGCGCCCGACTGCCGCAGCAGGTGGACGTTCTCCGCCTCGCGGACGGCCGCCGTGATCGTGATCTTCGGGGCCATCTCGCGGGCGGTGAGCGTGACCATCACCGCGGTGTCGTCCCGGTTGGTGGCGACGACCAGCGCGGTCGCGTGCGGCAGACCCGCGGTGCGCAGCACCGAGGACTGGGTGGCGTCGCCGCGCACGGTCACCAGCCCGAGCGCGGACGCGGCGTCGAGGCGCCCGCGGTCGGTGTCGACGACGACGATGTGCTCGACATCGTGACCGTCCCCGCGCAGGGTGGTCACCGCGGCCTGGCCCTTCGTCCCGTAGCCCACGACCACCACGTGGTTGCGCACGCGCGACCTCCATCGCCGGATGCGGAACGCCTGGCGCGACCGTTCGGTGAGCAGCTCGACCGTGGTGCCGACCAGGACGATGAGGAACAGCAGGCGCAGCGGCGTGATGACGAGGATCGTCCACAGCCGCGCCGACTCGCTCACCGGGACGACGTCGCCGTAGCCGGTGGTCGAGAGCGAGACCGTCGCGTAGTAGAACGCGTCGATCAGACCGATGCCGTCGTCGTTGTTGTTGTCGATGTAACCGTCGCGCTGGAAGTAGACGATCAGCGCGGCCGCGGTCAGCGCCCCCAGCGCCAGGAACAGGCGGCGCAGCAGCGCCACGACCGGACCGACGCGGCCCTCGGGCATGAGGACCGTCGCCCCGGCCGCCGGACCTCCGGGGACGTCTCGCGACACCCGGCTTCGCAGGACCATGCCCGGGCCCCTCCCGACCGACGCGCACCCGACTCGGCGGGCCGCCTGCCGCGCCGGGAGGAGGCTACCGGCGCCCCGGTCAGGTCGCCGGGTACCGGTGGTAGCCCGGGAAGTTGCCGAACAGGTTCTCCCCGGGCGGGCCCTCGGTGACGGCCTGCACGAGGTACTCGCCGCCGACGAAGGCGCCCTTCCACGACTCGCCGCGTCCGCCGAACGCCTCGTCCTTGTCGCCGCGGGAGCGCAGCTTGTTGATCCCGACCTTGAACGCCTGCACCTGCTCGGCGAGACGCTCGGCGTGACCGATGTCGTCGGAGGCGATGCTCGCGACGAGCGCCCCGTTGGAGGCGTTCATCTGCGCGAGCAGCTCGGCCTCGGTGTCGACGACGACGATCGAGTCGACGGGCCCGAACGGCTCCTCGTGCATCAGCCGCGACGCCCCCGGCGGGGCGAGCATCGACACCGGTGCGTGGTAGGCCGAGGTGTCCTGACCGGCCAGGAAGCGGCCGTGGTCGAGGCTGCCGCGGTAGAGCGGCACCGCGCCGTGCCGCAGGGCCTCCTCGACGCTGTCGTCGAGCTCCCGCGCCTTCCCCGCCGAGATCAGCGGGCCGTAGTCGAGCGCGGGCAGGTCGTCGACACCGCTGCCACCGGACTCGACCGCCAAGGGGTGCCCGAACCGCACCCCGTCGAGCACCGGAAGGTAGGTCGCCAGGAACTGGTCGACGAGCTTGCGCTGCACGACGAAGCGCGGGTACGCGGTGCACCGCTGCTTGGCGTACTCGAAGCCCTTCTTGAGGATCTCCGAGAACGTGTCCCAGTCGGAGAACTCCCAGATGCCCCAGGCGTTGAGGCCCTCCTGCTCGAGCATGTGCCGCTTGCCGGTGTCGGCGAGCTGCGCGGCGACCTTGCCGCCGTTGGAACGCCCGCCGACGAACGCCAGCGCGCCGATCTCCGGCGAGCGGATCAGCGCATCGGAGAGCTCCGAGCCGTCGCCGGAGAGCAGGGTGACCGGCAGGCCCTCGCGGACCATCAGGGCGTGGGCGACGGTCAACGTCATCCAGCCGCCCTGGGTGGGGGTCTTGGCGACGACGCCGTTGCCGGCGAGCAGCTGCACGAGCTCGGCGTGCACCTGCACGCTCATCGGGTAGTTCCAGCTCGCGATGTTCGAGACGGGGCCCTCGAGCGGCACCCGCTTGGCGGGCGCGCCCTCGACGTCGCGGGCGAGCATCCCCTCGATCTCGTCGACGTACCACCGCACGCCGGAGATGGCGCGGTCCACGTCGGAGCACGCCGCCTTCCACGGCTTGCCGATCTCCCACGCCAGCAGCAGGGCGAGGTCGTCGCGCACGCCCTCGATGGCGTCGAGGGCCGCCGACACCCGGCGACGGCGCTCGTCGAGCTCCGTCCCGGCCCAGCCGCGGTGGGTCCGCGCCGCGCGCTGCACCGCGTCGGTGGCCGTGGCCGCGTCCAGCTTGAGCATCGTGCCCAGCGACGATCCGTCGTTGGGGCTCGTCTGCTCCGACGGCGTGCCGACGGCCCGCCACTCGCCGTCGATGAGGTTCGCGGGCCCGTCGTCGGTGAAGGCCTCGCCGACCAGATCGCGCACCCGGCCGCTCACGGCGGACCAGGTGAGGCTCTCGGGTACGTGCAGGGTGGTCTCGTCGCTCATGGCCGTCCTCCCGTGGCGGTCGTGGGCGTCGAACGACACTAGGCATCGGGACGGGCCGCGGGAACCGCCGGACCGGAGGTCCGGATGCGGATCGGGCAGGGATCGGTACAGCCCGTGACCCGAATCCGGACCAACCGGACGCCGCTCAGCGCTCCGCGGTGACGAACGACGACTGCCCGTTGAGGCGCCGGGTCAGCGGGTCGAACGCGCGGCCCCAGCCCTCGGCGACGGCGGGGGCGTGGTCGCGGCGGACCCGCCAGCCGTGCCCGGCGAGGCGGTCGGCGGGGTCCTCGCGGTCGTCGGTGTGGATCAGCGCGGTCATGTCGACGCCCAGGCCGGCCGCGACCCGCCGGAACGCGGGGTCGGTGAGCTGGTCGCCGAGATCGGTGAAGTCCTCGACCGCGATGCGCGAGCCGGCCGCGGAGCGCTCCTCGACGGCGTCGAGCAGGGCGTCCTGCGCCTCGGCGGGCAGGTAGGGCAGCAGCCCTTCGGCGAGCCAGGCCGTCGGCGCGCCCGCGTCGAAGCCCGCGTCGTCGAGCGCGCCGGTCCAGTCGTCGCGCAGGTCGACCGCGACGGAACGGCGGTCGCAGCGCGCCGGATCGTGCTCGAGCACGTCGTCCTTGAACGTGAGGACCGCCGGCTGGTCGACCTCGAAGAGCGTGGTCCCGTCGGCCCAGGCGAGGCGCTGGGCCCGCGCGTCGAGGCCGGCGGCGAGGATCACCGCCTGGCGCACGCCCGCCTCGCCCGCGGCACCGAAGAACTCGTCGAAGAAGCGCGTCCGCACGCCCATGTAGCCCGACATCATCTGCCAGAGCTCCTCCTCGGAGTCGTCCCCGGGCGGCACCGGACGGGTCGGCAGCGGCGTCGGGGGCGCCGCGGCGTCGACGAAGCGCTCGGCGTACGGGTCGGAGATGAGGGCGTCGCGGCGATGGGTGTCGACCGACCGCCCGGCCGCCACGACGAGGGCGGTCAGACCCACGCTCGACACGATGTCCCACTGCTCGTACCGACTCACGGAATCCCCTCCGACAAAAGATTAGTTCGGCTAACGATCTATCACTGTGTCACCGATCGACAACGGGAAGTGAGCGGTTCGACACGAGCCGTGGCGACCGGCAGCGTGCTGTGATGCCCATCGCCGAACGGTCCACCCGCACGGGTGAATAGTTGAAGTCTTGAGTCAGAGTTTGGGCATCCTCACGTCACCACTCGTGACAGCGACCCGCGACGACGCTCTACCGTCCCCCGACGGTGTCCGCCTCGGCGCGAGCGACCGGGACGGCGCGCGGTACCCAGCGCCGAGCGTGGAGGAGGAACCGATGGACCCCGATCCTCGGTGCTGCGCACGTATCGACCCCGCCAAGACCGATCCAGCCGAGACCGACCCAGCCGAGACCGACCCAGCCGAGACCGACCCAGCCGAGACCGACCCGCTGGCCGACACCCCGGGTCCGGCGCCGACCGCGCTCCCGGAGGACGTCGGCCTCACCGTCGAGGAGGCGCAGCGGATCGACTGGGTCGAGGCGCAGACCGAGCTCGACCGTTGCGACGGCTACGTCGTGCTCGCCGTCGACCCCCAGACCGGCGAGGTCGACGCACACGGCCCGTTCCCGGGCCTCGACGCGATCGAGATCGCCGACGACATGCGCGAGACGCTCGACCGCGAGGGCCTCGACGACGTCGTCATCCGGGTCGTGCGCTGGCACCAGGACCGCGCGGGCGACAACCCCGCCGCCTGATCTCACCGCCCGAGCGCCGTCAGGATGCCGGCCGCGATCCCGTCGGCGTAGCGCTGCCGTCCGGCCGGGCCGGTGACGACGCGCGCCTCGTCCGGGTTCGCCATGTTCGCGCACTCCACCAGCGCCGACGGCACTCGCGCGAGGCTGAGCCCCGCGGGGTCGGCGCGCCGGTCCAGTCCACCCCGCCCGCGGTAGCTCGACGGGGTGAGCCCCTGGCCCTCCGGCCCCGCGTCCAGCGCCCGGCCCAGCGCCGCCGACGGCTCGCCCTGCGATGCGGCGAGCGGCGGGTCCGAGAGCGCGACGTGGAACCCGCGCCCGTCCCGCGCGGCACCCGTCGGCGTGGATCGACACCGTGAGCACCGTCCTGCCGCCGACACCGGCCTCGTTCGCGATCGCGGCACGCCGGTCCACGCAGGGCCCGACCCCCGTGTCGTCGGGGCGCGTGGAGCGCACGTCGATCCCCCGCGCGGCGAGCAGCCGCGTCACCCGCACCGTCACGTCCCACGTGAACGCGTGCTCGGCGTGGCCGCCGGCGGTGCACCGCACCCGGCGAGCACGAGCAGCGTCCGGCGAGCAGCACGCGGACCAGCACCCGATCAGTGTGCGCGCCACTCCCGCGCCGACGCCCCGCGGGCGACGAGCACCGGGTCGTAGCGCCCGGGCGTCGCCGACATCGCGACCTGGTCGGTGACGCCCTGGTAGGCGCCGAGCCCGGTGCCGGCGGTGAACGTCTCCGGGTCGAGGTAGCGGTGCTCCTCGGTCGCGTTCGCCGTCGCGTGCGCCCACTCCCGGTCGAACAGCCCCAACGAAAGGATCCACAACGCGACGCGGGTCAGCGACACGTGCACGTGGTAGGAGCCGCCCTCGACCGCCCGGCGCCGCAGCGCCGCGACGGCGCCGGCCTGCGCGAGCCACGGGACGAGGTAGTCGTTGACCACGAGGATCGGAGGCAGGCGCGGGGTCTGCCCACCCCCCTCGAGCAGCATCATCCCGCTCACCGAGCCGGCGGTCTGGTCGAAGCCCGGCCGCCCCGCCCACGGCCCCTCGAGGCCGTGCAGCGACACCGTCACGGACACGATCCCGGGCCGCTGGGCGGCGACCTGCCCGGGCCGCATCCCGATCTCCTCGAGGAACGCCGGGCGCCGGTTGTGGAAGAACACGTCGGCGCCCGCGAGCAGACGGGAGAGCTCGGCACGGTCGCGACGCGGGTCCAGCCACGACGAGCGCATGCCGACGTTCGCGGACGCATAGGTCGTCTCGTGCTCGGTCTCGCCGACGCGCCAGAGGTTGAGGACGTCGGCGCCGTGCAGCGCGAGCGACCGCCCGAACCCGGCGCCGGCGATCACGTGCCCCATGCCGAGCGCCCGCAGCCCGGAGAAGGGCAGCTCGCCGCCCGGGGGCAGGGGCTCGGGGTCACTGTCGCCGATCTTCGTGACCTCGACCAGCGGGAGGTCGGCGAGCGCCTCGGTGTACTGCCGCTCGGCGAGCATCTCCGGCAGCGAGCGCACCACCGGCATGACGACGCCCGCCGCGGCCGCCGCCTCCTCGAGGTCGTCGGACCTCCAGCGCCCGATCGCCTCGGTGACCGCGGCCTTCGTCAACGGCACCCCGAGCAGCTCCTGGGCACGCAGCCGCAGGTTCGGGTACCTGTTCTGCGGCATCACGAAGCGCCCGTCGGCGCAGCGGAAGAAGCTGAACCCCATCGCGTTGCCCTGCTCCACGCTCGAGGCCACGGGGTAGCCGCCGAGGCGCTCCCAGGTCCGGTCGTAGAACGGGCAGAGGCGGTGCGGAGCCGAGCGCAGGTCGACGTGGACGTCCTGGCCGGGCCCACCGCGGTCGCGGTGCAGGGCCGCGGCGGCCACCGACTTCGCCAGCAGCCCGATGCTCGCCGCCGCCCCGACCCGCACGGGGCTGGGCACGACGGGGTCGCGCCCGGCGAGGCTCACAGCGCCCCCGGCGTCGGCCGCGGACATCCCGAGCGGCGCGAGCACGTCGTCCAGCTCGACCAGCGGGTCGAAGGCGTCGTCGCCGGTGAGGGGGTTCGCCCGGGCCACCTCGAGCCGGCTGGTCAGATCAGACACTCGGGACCTCCGTCACCAGTGCCTCCGGCAGGTCCACGAATCGCGCCCGCAGGAACTCCGCGACGGCCTTGCCCGCGATGTCGGGCCGCCCATTGGACGACGCGCCCTTGCCGAGAACGTCGTGGACCACGAAGTGCACCGCCCGCAGGCCGGGGAGCTCGTGGCGCTCGATCACCACGTCGGCGGCGTCGGGGAACAGCGCGCGGAGGCGCTCGATCGACAACGTGCCGCGCAGCCAGTCCCACGCCCTCTCGTCGACACCGGCCGGCGCCCAGAACCCGATGTTGGAGTTGCCGCCCTTGTCCCCGCAGCGCCCGTGCGCGACGAGCCCGAGCGGCGCACGGCGGGTCGGGCCGAGGTCCGGGACCGGCGGCGCGCCGTCCGACGGTCGCTGGCCGGTCGCGGCGACCCGGACCGGGGTGTCCTTGACCGGTCTCCGCGTCCCGTCGGCACCGACCACGACGTGGTCGAGCACGTCGACCGGCACGAGCGCGGGCCAGTACTCGACCACCGGGGCACACACCTTGAGCGGGTTGACGTAGAGCCCGGGGTAGCCGGGCAGGAAGAGCCCCGTCATCGGCGCGACGAACCGCCGGGCGTCGACCTGGTCCTTCGTGCGTGCCTGGGCGGTGACGAGGATCTGCTGGGCGGCGGCCCACTGGTCGGGCGGGTCCTCGACGGGCGTGCCGATGCGGTCGACGCGCAGCAGGCTCAGGTCGAGGCCCTCGGTGATCCGCTCGACGTGCGTGCGCAGGAGTGCGACCTTGGCCTCGAGGTCGAGCCCGGTGGCGTAGAAGGCGACGCTCGACTCGTAGCCGCCCGGGGCGGTCATGGCGAGCTTGGTGGTGGTCGGCGGCGGGGAGCCGGTGACGCCGGTGATCTCGACGCGGTCCGGGCCGACCTGGGTGAGCGCGACGTCGTCGAGGTGCAGGGTGACGTCGGGGTTCAGGTAGGTCGGGCCCTGGATCTCGTAGAGCAGCTGGGCGGTGACGGTGTCGGTGGTGACGGTGCCGCCCGAGCTGTCGTGCTTGGTGATGACGGCGGTGCCGTCGGCGGCGACCTCGGCGATCGGGTAGCCGAGGTCGTCGACGCGCGGCACCGCGGTGAAGCCGGAGAAGTTGCCGCCCGTGGCCTGGGGCCCGCACTCGATGACGTGCGCGGCGGCCACCGCCCCGGCGAGCGCACCCCAGTCCTCGGTTCCCCATCGGTGCCACCACGCCGCCGCCCCGACCGTCAGTGAGGCGTCGGTGACCCGCGGGCAGATCACGACATCGGCGCCGCCGGCGAGCGCCGCGGCGATGCCCCAGCCGCCGAGGTAGGCGTTGGCGGTGGTCGGCTCGAGACCCGAGTCGGCGAGCGGGACGCCGGTGTCGAGGTGCTCGAGCGCGCCCAAGGAGTCGAGCCGCGCGGACAGGTCGTCGCCCTCGACGTGCGCGACGACGAGGTCGAGACCGGCGTCGGCGATCACGCGGCGCACCTCGCCGGCCAGGCCGGCCGGGTTGAGCCCGCCCGCGTCGACCACGAGCCGCGCCCCGCGCTCGGCGAGCAACCCCACGGCGTCGGTGAACTGGGCGAGGAAGCTCTGCGCGTAGCCGAGCGAGGGGTCCTTGGCGCGCTCCAGGGCCAGCTGGCGCAGGGTGGGTTCGGCGAGGTAGTCGCCGGTGACGACGTCGACCGGGCCGGCGAGCGCATCGCGCAGCCCGGAGAAGCGGTCCCACAACCAGCCGGCGCAGTTGGCGATGCGGACCGGGCGAGCACTCATGGCGTGGGCCTCCCGGGCTCGGGTCGGCGGGACGGTCAGGCCTGACCGTTACCGGAGTGTGCCCTCGCCGGGGCGATCCTGCAGAGTGTCCTGGATCACATATCTCTGAGAGCACCCTGAACGGTCGTCACCCGTCCAGCTCAGTGGTTCCCATGATCATCCGTCTACCGTTCAGAGCGCCGACCACTGGTCGATCCGGACGATCGACCTCGACTCCGGTCGGGGCAAGGGGAAATCGCATGAAGACGCTCGCGCTCGCCCTCGGCGGCCTCGCCGCCGCGTGGATGGCCGCGCCGACGGTGGCCATGGCCGCCCACGGCACCGTCGACGGTCGCACCCGCGCCGCCTGGCGCGAGGCGCCCGTGCGGGAGCGTCCCGCCCCCGTCCCCGCGCAGCGCCGCAGCCCCGTCGCGGAGCGCATCCCGGCCTGACGTCCCGGTCCGACAGCGCGGCCCGACGTCCCGCTCCGACGGAGCGGTGACGCCCGTCCGGTATACCCACGGCATGCGCACCCTCGAGGTCACGAAGCTCCGGGACCTGACCGGGCCCGGGCACACCGACGAGTACGGGATCGGCGGCACCGACCTGGGCGCCGCGGCGCTCGCGCCGAACGGGCGGCTCGTCGCCGTCTTCGGCGACACCTTCGAGAGCAAGCAGGCGGGCGGCCCGGGGTGGCGCTCGCCGGTGATCCTCTTCGGTGACCCGGCGTCGGTCCGCGGCGACGGCGGCGTGCGGTGGACCGGGTCGGCCGGCGGCGGCCGCGGCTACGCGCAGCAGGTCGTCTCCTACCGCCACAACTCCCGGATCGGTGGCCGTCTCGGCGGGCTGATCGGCGGCACGCGGATCACCACACAGCTGCCCACGGACCTGATCACCATCGGCGACCAGATGTACCTGCACGTCATGGCCTGCGAGGGGCTGGGCAACGTGCACTGGACGGAGATCCACCGCTCCCGTGACAACGGCGAGACCTGGGAGTCCACGGGCCTGAGCTGGCCCGGCGGGCACCTCGGCGGGCTCTTCCAGATGCTCACCTGGGAACTCGGCCCGGACGGCTACGTCTACGCGCTGACCACCGGCTTCCAGCGGGACAAGGGCCTGCTGCTGCACCGCGTGCCCGCCGACCGGCTGCTCGACGCCGCGTCGTGGGAGGGCTGGGGCTTCGCGAACGGCGCCTGGGCCTGGGGGAACGCCCCGACGCCCGTGCTGCCCGGCGCGTTCGGCGAGCTCTCGCTGCGCCGCGTCGGCGACCAGTGGTGGCTCGCGGCCTTCGACGCCGGCCGCTACCGCGTCGACCTGATCCCGCTGCCCGGCGGGCCGACCACGGACCTGACCACCGCCGAGCGCCTCACCGTGATCGCCGGCTGCGGCTGGGGCGACGAGGACCACGGCGGCGGGCGCGTCGCGCCGTGCTACGGCGGCTACATCCTGCCCGGCTCCACGCCCGACGAGATCCACCTCGTCGTCAGCCAGTGGCACACGAACGACAACTGGCCCTACCGGGCGATGCACTTCCGGGCGCGGCTCGGCGCCTAGATCTCGCGCGCGAACACCACGGTGTTGTCGCGATAGGAGCCCTCGCCGCGGTCGAAGCTGCCGCCGCAGGTGATCAGGCGCAGCTCGGGGCCCGGGGTCGGGCCGTAGACGCGGTCGGTCGGGAAGGCGTCCTTGGGGTAGACGGCGACCTCGGTGATCTCGAAGGTCACCGTCGCCCCGTCGGCGCGCACGACGTCCGCGCGGTCGCCAGGGCGCAGTCGCCCGAGCTCGTAGAACACCGACGGCCCGGACACGGCGGAGTCCACGTGCCCGATGATCACCGACGGGCCCTGGCGGCCCGGGGTGACGGAGTAGCGGAACCACGCGGCGTGGTCGTAGCCCGGCGATCCCTCCGCGGGGACCTCCATGGTGCGGTCGGGATTGAGGCCGACCTGGTCGACCGGTGAGTCCACCCGGATCGCGGGGACGCGCAGCGTCGCCGGGGGTGACGAGGTCCCGAGCGGCCCTGCGGTCTCGAGCTCCCGGACCGGCGGGCCGTCGACCCGCGACGACGGGGGTGGCGGTCCGACCTGCGCGGCCGGCGCGGGCGCCGGCGGCGGGCCCGACTGGTGCGTGAGCGCCCAGCCGAGGAGCCCGACCCCGAGCACCGCGAGCAGCACGGCCCCCGCGACCAGCGCCCACCGCACGCAGTCGGTGCGGGGCGGCGGTTCCGGTGGCGGAGCGAGGGCCTCCTCCGCTGCCTCGGTCGCAGTCGGGGCGTCCCTCGCTCCGTCGGACTCGGCGCTCACCCCGTGCTCCCTCCGGGTCGGACCCTGTCGGACCCCCCAACCACTACAGCACCCGCACACACGACGACCCCGCACACCGGACGGGGGTGTGCGGGGTCGCCGGGGGTGATCAGCTGTCGGTGCGACGACGGCGCGCGGCGGTCGCGCCCAGTGCGCCGGCACCCGCGAGCGCGAGCGCGCCGGCACCGATGAGGCCGGCGTGCTCGACACCCGAGGTCGAGCCCCCGCCGGTGGCCACGCCACCCGACGGCGTCTGGCTCGCGCCGCCACCGGTGCCGCTGCCGGACCCGGAGCCCTCGGCGCCGGAACCGCCCGCGCCCGCCCCGCCGGACCCGTCACCGCCGGCACCGCCGGCACCGCCGGCACCGCCTTCGTCACCGGCACCGCCTTCACCGCCTTCACCGCCGGCGCCGCCCGCGCCCGGCTGGCCCTCGGCGCCGGCCTCGCCGCCCGCGCCCGGCCGGCCCTCGGCGCCGGCCTCGCCGCCCGCGCCCGGCTGGCCCTCGGCGCCCGGCTGACCCGGCTGGCCGCCCTGGCCGGGGATGAGCCCCGGCGGGACCTGGGTCGGGACACCCGACGGCAGCGCGGTCGGCACACCCTGCGGCAGCTCGGGCGTCTCCGAGCAGCCCGCCAGCAGGCCGAGGCCGAGCGCGCCGGCGACCGCCGGCGCGGCGAGCAGACGTGCCCTGTTGTTGGAGATCACAGTACTTCCCCTCCGAGTTCGTCGCGGCACGCCAGCCCCCGACGGGGCGTGACGCGGTCGGGGGAACCCTTCCCTCATCACGCAGCGCGCACACACGGACGCCACACAAAATTGCGGCGAACGGTGGTGCGCGGTCTGCTGAACGGCCGTCGTCATCCACAGCGGTGATCGCCAGGTTCCGGCCGGTGCTCGGCATCGTGCGGCCCCGCCGCCACCACCTCTCCCCCGCTTCTCCCCCCCGCTTCTCCCCCCGCTGCCACCGGCGCCGGACGGCGCACCCCTGCGGGACCTGCCTGACGCGGCGCGACGGGCACGGTCGGCCGGCCCGCACGGCGACCGAGGTCGACGCGCTGCGGCTCTCGGTGCTCACCGGCGGTCCCGTCGGGGCCGGCTCGCGCACCGCCTGCTGGTGCACGAAACGGACCGCGCGGTCTCCCGCACATGCATCCGGTCGGAGCAGCCGCCCACCGACCAGCCGCCGCATCCTGGCGACAGCGGTCCGGGCCGGGACCCCGCGGATTCTTCGCCGGGTGCGCCGCGGCGGCCGGACTCCGCTGCACGGGTCAGCGCTGCTGCGCCGAGCCGATCACCGGCCCGTGGAGCGGCTGGCCGCGGTCCGACCCCGGTGCGAGCTGCTTCGACTGCACGTCGTGCGGCTGCGACGGCTGCGAGACCTGCCGCGGCGAGGGCTGCAGTTGCGACGAGTGCTGCTGCGGTGACCGACGGCATCGCACCCGACGAACGGGCGAACTCGCGCGCCGAAACGGCGACCCGCCGTTGCCGACCCGCTCCCCCACCGTTGGACCCGTCCGGGTGATGCTGGGCGATGCCGATGCGGGACCCCGGCGAGACCGAGCAGTGAGCGGAGGCACGAGGAGCGCATGTCGCAGGCGACGCTGGTGGCCGGGCGGTACCAGCTCGGTCCGAGCCTGGGCCGTGGCGGCATGGCGGACGTGCACGCCGGGCTCGACGTGCGTCTGGGTCGCGAGGTCGCGGTCAAGGTGCTGCGCTCCGACCTCGCCCGTGACCCCTCGTTCCGGTTGCGCTTCGAGCGCGAGGCCCAGAACGTCGCCGGGCTCAACCACCCCGGGATCGTCGCCGTCTACGACACCGGCGAGGTCGCGGCCGAGGGCGTCGGGCTGCCGTTCATCGTCATGGAGTACGTCAGCGGATCGACGCTGCGCGACCTGCTGCGCGTCCACGGCCCGATGCCGCCGGAGCGCGCCTGCGCGGTCATGGCCGACGTCTGCGCGGCCCTGGGCTACAGCCACGACAGCGGCGTCGTGCACCGCGACGTGAAGCCCGCCAACATCATGATCACGCCGGGCGACGTCGTGAAGGTGATGGACTTCGGGATCGCCCGGGCGCTCACCGAGACCGGCCCGGCGCTGACCGGCGACATGGTCATCGGCACCGCCCAGTACCTCTCGCCCGAGCAGGGGCTCGGCCAGGAGGTCGACGCGCGCGCCGACGTCTACGCCGCGGGCTGCGTGCTGTTCGAGCTCCTCACCGGCGAGCCGCCGTTCACCGCCGACAGCCCGGTGGCGATCGTCTACCAGCACGTGCGGGAGGACCCGCCGCTGATCGCCACGCTCGCCCCGCCCGGCGTCGTGGTGTCCTCCGAGCTCGAGGCCGTCGTGCGCCGCGCGATGGCCAAGAACCCGGACAACCGCTATGCGGCGGCTGCCGAGATGCGCGCCGACCTGCTCCGCGTGCTCGCCGGCGAGCGGCCCGACGCGCCGGCGGTCCTCGGCGAGCACGAGCGGATCACCGAGGACGACCACGGCCGCGGCTGGGACACCGGCCGCTGGACCGACCCCGGCCGCCGTCCGCGGCGCCGCGGCGACACTGCGGACGCCGACACCGCCGAGACCCTCCTGACCCCGGAGATCGCCCGATCCGGTGGCCGGCGCGCCGCCGGCGACGGCGGACGCACCGGCGCGCACGCGGCCGCGGCGCCGAAGCGGTCGCGGCGCAAGCTCGCGGCGGTCGGGGTCGCGCTCGCGGTGCTGCTCGGCGGCGGGTGGTGGGCGCTGTCCCCGTCGGACAGCGAGGTACCCCGCCTCGTCGGTCTCAGCCGCGACGAGGCCGTCCGCGCGCTGACCGACGCCGGCCTCTCGCCGATCGTGGTGCCGACCGCGTCCGCGCCCGATCAGGTCGACCGCGTCGTCGGCGCCTCGCCCGACGTCGGCCAGCGGGTCGACGAGGAGTCGGCGGTGACCCTGCGGATCGGGCGCGGCCCGGGCCTCGTCCAGGTGCCGCTGCTCGTCGGGCGCAGCCCTGAGGCGGCGCGCGTGGCGGCCGAGGGTGCGGGGCTCGTCCTCACCCCGGTGCCGCGCAGCCGCGAGACGAGCGACCCGACCGAGGTCGGCCAGGTCATCGGGCAGGACCCGGTGCCCGGCTCGCTGCGGGCGCCGGGCGAGGCGATCGAGCTCGTCATCGGCCAGCGGCGGGCCACGCTGCAGGTGCCCGACGTCGTCGGCCGCACGCGGGCGTCCGCGGAGGCCACGCTCGAAGGCGTCGGGCTGGAGGTCTCGGTCCGCGAGGTCGACAGCGGCGGCGCGGCCGGCACCGTCGTCACCGTGGCACCCGACGTCGGCACCTCGGTCCCGCGCGGCAGCACGGTGACCCTGAGCGTCGTCCGCGAGGGGTCGGCCCCGTCCTCGGGCGCACCGTCCGACGGCTCCGGCGACGCCGGCTCCGGGTCGGGCGGTGAGACCGAGAGCGGTGACGGCACGGGCGTCTCGCCCGGGACCGGCGACGGCGGCGACACCGGGGACACCGGCGACGGCTCCGGCGACGACGGGTTCTTCGACGGCCTCTTCTGACGCGCCTTCCCGCGAGGTGACGCCTCTCTTCGGCTGACGGGCGCCGGAACTGGAGTCCTCCGGACGGCCCATCAAGAACGGCCGCCTGCCGCTCGATGCAGAGGGTGACCGAACACCGGCCCGTCGCACCGAGGGACGTGATCCACGATGTTCCGCCGCTCGACCACCACCACCCGCTCCGCCCGCCCCGCCGCCCTCCTCGCGGCGCCCCCCGCCGACGGGAGCCCCGACGGTGACGAGGGCACGCCGACCGCCCTCGGTCCCCGGCACACCCGCCGTGCGCGGCAGCGTCAGGCCGACGACGCCGCGGCCCTGCGTGCCCGCCTCGACCGGGTGCACCGGCGCCTCGCGGAGGTCGGATCGGTACAGGTCACCGGGCACGTGCACGCGATCGACACCGCCGCCGCGCGCCGCGACCCGCTGACCCGCCCGTTCGACGCGCCGCTCCCCCGCGCCGCGGCCGAGCACGCCCCGGCGCGCCGTTCGTTCACGGCCCCGCTCCCCCGACCGGCCTGAGGCGGACCACCCGCTCGGACGCCGTCAGTCACCAGGAGTGACAGATCGGCGCGATTATCGCGAACCCTCTGGATGAGAACCCCCTCGTGAACACAGACTGTCACCGTCTCGGGCGCGCGCTCCGGGGGAGGTGACGTCGCCGGGCCGCGGGGCCCGGCCGCGAGGGAGGAACCCGGTGCATCCCGTGGAGCCCGTGCCCCGGCCCGCCGCCGGCCGCCGACCGGCGCGCGGCCGGCCGCTGACGGCGCCGCAGCTCGAGCTGACCCACGGCGAGCGCCGCCTCGTCGTGCCACCCGGGCAACCGGTCACGATCGGCCGGGACGAGGCCGCCGGGTTCCAGGTCGTCCATCCCCTCGTCTCACGCGTGCACGCCGAGCTGCGGCCGCTGCCCACCGGGTGGGAGCTGCTCGACCGCAGTCAGAACGGGGTGTTCGTCGCCGGCGAGCGGCTCCAGCAGCTGCGGCTGTCCCCCGGCGCCACACCCCGGCTCACGCTCACGCTCGGTGTCGGCGGCCCCGAGGTGACACTGTCGCTGCGGGCCGTCGGGGCCGACCCGGGAGCGCCGCCGGTGCCGATGTCCGCCCCGCTCGTCGCGCCCGCCGACCGGCCCGCGCGCCTGCCGCGGCCGGTCCCCGGGTCACCCACCCCGCCGTCCGGGTCCGAGTCGACAGGACCGAGCCGGCAGGGTCGGCTCTCCGCGGTCCACCGGCTGCCCGCCCCACCGACCCCCGAGGGACCCGCACCGGCGCGCCGCATCCGCATCGGCCGCGAGACCGACAACGACGTCGTCGTGCACGACCTGCTCGTCTCGCGCCACCACGCCGAGCTGGTCGGCGACGGCGCCGGCGGCTGGGAGCTGGTCGATCTCGGCAGCCGGGGCGGCACCTACGTCGACGGGCGGCGGGTCCGTCGCGTCCCGCTCCGGCCCGGGATGCTCGTCGGCATCGGGCACGCGCTGTTCCACCTCGACGGTGGCCGAGAAGGACCTGGCGTGCTGGTCGAGCGCGAGGACGCGGGCGCGATCGCGTTCCGCGCGCAGGACCTGGTGGTGCGCACGGCGAGGGACCGGGTGCTGCTCGACGGGATCGGCTTCGCCCTCGAGGAGAACAGCCTGCTGGCGGTCGTCGGGCCCTCGGGGGCGGGGAAGTCGACGCTGCTGCGCGCGCTCACCGGGTTCCGCCCGGCCGACGAGGGCCGGGTCACCTACGCCGACCGCGATCTCTACGCCGACTACGACGAGCTGCGCCAGCGCATCGGGCTCGTCCCGCAGGACGACATCCTGCACCCGCAGCTCACCGTCCGGCGGGCGCTCGCCTACGCCGCCCGCCTGCGGTTCCCGTCGGACACCACCGAGGCCGACCGCGACCACCGCATCGCGCAGGTCATCACCGAGCTGGGCCTGGGCGGGCAGGCCGACCAGCGCATCGACTCCCTGTCCGGCGGCCAGCGCAAGCGCACCTCGGTCGCCCTCGAACTGCTCACCCGCCCCTCGCTGCTCTTCCTCGACGAGCCCACCTCCGGGCTCGACCCCGGGCTCGACAAGAGCGTCATGCACACGCTGCGCAGCCTCGCCGACGACGGACGCACCGTCGTCGTGGTCACCCACAACGTCGCCAACCTCGACGTCTGCGACCGCCTGCTCCTGCTCGCCCCCGGCGGCACCACCGCCTACTTCGGACCACCGCGGGAGGCGCTCTCCTACTTCGGCGTCACCGACTTCGCCGACCTCTTCCTCCTGCTGGAGCGCCGACCCGGCGCCGAGTGGGCGGAGCGGTTCCGCCGCTCCCCGCTCGGCGAGCGCTACATCGGCACGCCGCCCCCGTCGCGCCCGGTGGACCGCGCGCCCACCCTGGCCGCCACCCCGCCGCCGCGCCAGCAGTCGGCGCTCGCGCAGTTCGGCGTGCTGTGCCGCCGGTACCTCGCCGTGATCGCCGCGGACCGCCAGTACACGATCTTCATGGTGGCGCTTCCGCTGCTGCTGGCGGCGCTGTCGCACGCGCTGCCGGTGGACACCGGCCTCTCGCTCGCCGAGCAGATGCGCGGGGTGTCCGGGGCACCGCCGAGCCTGCTCATGGTGTTCGTGGTCGGCGCCGCGCTGATGGGGTCGGCCGCGTCGATCCGCGAGCTGGTCAAGGAACGCGAGATCTACCGCCGGGAACGCGCGATCGGCCTCTCCCGCCACGCCTACCTGCTCTCCAAGGTCGTCGTCCTCGGGATGGTCACCGGGCTGCAGGGCGTCGTGCTCGGCGTCCTCGGCCAGCTCGGGCGCCCGGGCCCCGACGAGGCGGTCGTGCTGGCCGACCCGCGTCTGGAGATCCTCGTCGCGATCGCCGGGACGACGATCGCGAGCATGGCGGTCGGCCTCGCGGTGTCGGCCTGGATCGACAACGCCGACCGCGGCATGCCGCTGCTCGTCCTGCTCGCGATGCTGCAGTTCATCCTGTCCAGCGCGCTGCTGCAGATCCAGGACAGCCCGGTCCTCGCGCAGCTCTCGTGGTTCGTGCCGGCACGCTGGGGTTTCGCGATGGGCGCGTCGACGATCGGCGTGCGCAGCGGGCCCGGGGTGCCGCCGCCCCACGCCGGCGCCGAGCCGCTCTGGGAGCACACGGCCGGCGCCTGGCTGTTCGACCTCGGCGCCCTGGCCGGCGTCACCGTCCTGTTCGTCGTCGTCACCGCACTCCTGCTGCGGCGCCTCGACCCGCGAGCCGGGAGGACGCGATGACCGTCACCTCGACGGGCCGTCACCGCGGCGCCGACGCCGGTCCCCGGACCGGCGGCGACACGGGCGACCATCCCGCCGCCACGGGCACGACGCGCTACGTCCGGGTCCCGGACGACGGGGCGCGCCCCGTCGACCGGTCCTTCGTGCCCACCCCCGACACCGCCGGCCGCGCCGTCGGGAACGCCCGCCGCGGTCGTCCTGTGCGACGACGGCGCGGCGGTCCCCGCCGGCTTCGCCTACTACGCGCAGTGGTCGACCGCCGCGGACGCCCAGCAGTGGCACGACGACCAGCGCACCTGGGGCCCGAGCCTCGACGGCATGGCGGGGTGGGGTCACGGCGTCGACCAGCGACAAGGCCCGCTGCATCGCCGCACTGCGCCCGAACGGCACCGTCTACGCGAGCGGCGCGTACTCCGCTCGGCCGTACACGCACCCGTTCGCTGGATGACCCGAACCGGATGTTGCCCTCGACGAACCTCCTGCCCGGGGACCGGCTCCCGACCGGCCGGTGACCGGGCGCAGCCCGACGGCTGTCACGGCGAGTAAGGAATCTGTGCGAAAACTGTAAGTCCTATGGCCTGGCCGAGGGTGATCGCACATACTCTCGGTGACTTTCATCCGGGTCCCGTCTCCCCGGAGAGCCACGATCCAGGAGAGCGCCGCATGAGCACCGAGGCCCCGGGCCAGACGCCGCCGTCGTCGGGGGAACCCGCGGAGACGTTCGGGCCCTACCGCCTCGAGGAATGCATCGGACGCGGCGGGATGGGCGAGGTCTTCCGCGCGTTCGACACCTCTCGTCAGCGCACCGTCGCGGTCAAGCGCCTCCACGGCGGCCTCGCCGACGACGGTGACTACCAGGAGCGCTTCCGCCGCGAGTCCCGCACCGCCGCGCGCCTGTCGTCGCCGCACGTGATCCCGATCCACGACTTCGGCGCCATCGACGGCCGCCTCTACATCGACATGCGCCTGGTCTCCGGGGTCGACCTCGCCGAGGAGATCGAGCGCCACGGCCGGCTCGACCCGCGGCGCGCCGTCGAGATCGTCCGCCAGACCGCGGACGCGCTCGACGCCGCCCACGACGACGGGCTGATCCACCGCGACGTCAAGCCGTCCAACGTCCTGATCACCCAGCACCGCGGCCGCGACTTCGTCTACCTCGTCGACTTCGGCATCGTCCGCGCGATGGGCGGCGACACGAACAGTTCGCTCACCGGCACCGGCTCCGCGATCGGCACGCTCGCCTACATGGCCCCCGAGCTGTTCGTGGGCCGCGAGATGGACCGCCGCGTCGACGTCTACGCGCTGGGCTGCCTGCTGTTCGAGGCGATCGCCGGGCGCCCGCCCTTCGTCTCCGAGGGCCCGGGCCTCATGTACGACCACCTCAACGAGACCCCGCCGCGCCTCTCGGAGGTCGCGCTCGGCTCGCCGCCCGCGCTCGACGCGGTGCTCGCCCAGGCCATGGCCAAGGACCCCGCGCAGCGCTACGCCACGGCGGGCGACTTCGCGGACGCGGCGGTGCGCGCGGCCGGCGGCGAGGCGCCCGCGGCCGGTGCCGCGCCGGGCGGCGGTCCGGACGACGCGACCGCTCGCAACACCGTCGCGGGCGCCGGTGCCCTCGGGGCCGGCGCGGTGGCGGGGGCGGCGGCCGCCGGCGCGTCCGGCCCGCAGAGCGCCGTCCCGACCCAGGTCCCCGCCCCCCGCCGGACCTCGGGGCCGCAGGCGGCGCCGTGGACCCCGCAGGCGCCCCAGACCCCGCAGGGCCCGTCGCCGTTCGGTGCGCCGCAGTTCTCCGGCCCGCCGCCGGCGCCGGCGGCGTGGGGCCCGACCCAGCCGGGCGGCACCCAGGGCTACGGCCAGCCGGGCTACCCGCCCGGCACCGCGCCGCAGGGTTTCGGCGCTCCGGGGTACGGCAGCGACCAGTACCCGCCGCCGGGCACCAGCGGCCCGCAGGGCTGGTACGGCCAGCCGCCGCAGCCGCCGAGGAGCGGCAAGGGCAAGATCGTCGGGATCATCGCAGGCGTCGCCGCCCTGCTGCTGGTCGTCGTGGTCGGCGCGGTCGTGATCCTCAACCAGAACACCTCCCCCCAGAACACCCAGAACACCTCTCCGGCGCCCGCCCCGGGCCCGATCACCACCAACGCCCAGCCGCCGAACAACGGCGGGACGGGCGGCAACGGCAGCACCGCCCCGGCCGGGCAGGCGACGATGGCGCAGGTCTTCCCGGACGTGACCGCCTCCACCTGCCGGCCGACCACGTCGCAGGACCAGCTCACCACCAGCACCGGCGTGAACCCGGCCGAGGCGTACATCTGCGACTTCTCCAGCGTCGCGCCCGGCGCCCGGGTGATCTTCGCTCGCTGGCCCGACGCGACCGGGGCGCGGTCCTTCTACGACGACACCAGCCGGCTCGGCCCCCGCATCGAGAACTTCGACGTGTGGCGCGCCAACCAGGTCCAGCAGGGCCCGCTGTACACCGCGCAGGCCAGCGGCACCGTCTACTCGACGGGCATCTACGAGGGCCTGAACTACAGCTGGGAGATCCGTACCAGCACCCTGGAGCAGTCCAACGCCGTGTTCGGGGCGGTCCAGTTCCGCGCCAGGTCCACGTTCGGCGGCTGATCAGCCCCGATGGCGGCTCCCCGCGCCGCCGGGCACGGGTCGTCGGCGCGGTCGCCGCCGCGACGGTCCTGCTCGTGGCGGTGGCCGCCGGGTGTCCCCCACCCGGGGTGTACGAACCCGTCCGCGTGACGCAGACTCCCTGACCAGCGGTCACGCGCGCAGGTGATCGACCCGATACTGCGGCCGGGACGGATCGAGGAGGCCACCATGAGCAGCACCGGGATCGCCGAGCACGTCACGGCCTCGTGGCGGTGAGCGCGCCGGCGGCGAGCGCCGGCGCCGGTCGCGGGCCCTGGATCGCGAGCGCCGCGCTCGGCGTCGCGATCCTCGTGGCCGCGGCGCTGGCGGTGCTCACGCTCGTGACGGCGCCCGTCTCGCCCGCGAGCTCCGAGGCCGCGGCTTCGGCCCGGCCCCTGCCCGCCCCGAGTGCGGCCCCCGCCCCGGCGCCCGCGCCCGCCCCGGCCGGCGCCCCCGCGCTCGCCGACGCTGCCGGGCGCAACCTGCCCGCCGCCGTCGCCACCGGGGTCCGTGGCCTCTACACCGCGCTCGGCGCGGGCGACCTCCCTGCGGTCCAGCAGCGCTACCGGCCGTCGACCGCCGTCGACGCCGCGCCGTGGTCGCGGGTCGAGCCGCTGCTCGCCCAGCCCGCCAACCGGGAGGCGCTCCTGGCCGCGCTGCGCGAGCCCCCGCAGCGTCGGTCCGGGTTCTACCGCTACGCGGCCGGCGGCGCCGTCGCGGGCGTCGACGCGCAGGGCCGGCTGGCGTTCATCTCGCTGCCTTGATCGCCGGCCCGACGATCACGTCGGCGGCCGGGCCCCGGGGCCTGCGGGACGGGCCGGTCGCGGCGAGGACGCCGCACGCGAGCGTCCTCGCGGTTCCGGCGAAGGGCGCCCACCACCCATCGAGGCGAGCGAAAGGGCCCTTCGGTCGGACACCCCGGGCGTCGCGCACACCCCGGAGATCGGGACGCCGTCCTACGATCCGGGCGTGAGCTCGCCGTGGGAACCGCAGCGCGACGGCCGGGAGGGGCAGGACCCCCCGGCGAACTTCGCATCGCCCGGGGACGGTCCACCGACGCCACCGCCCGCCTCGGAGCCGTACTCGTCGAACCCGTACTCGTCGAACCCGTACTCGTCGAACCCATACTCGTCGAACCCATACTCGTCGAACCCATACGGCCCGAGCCCCTACGCGCTCGAGCCCTACTCCGACCCCTACGCCGCCGACCGCGCGTACCAGCAGCAGCAGAACCCCTACGCCCAGCCGCCCTACGCCCAGGATCCCTCCACGGCGTACCCGTCGGGCGCCTACCCGCCGTACCCGCAGGGGCCGTACACGCCGGCGTCGTACGACTCCTACCCCAGCGGCCCGCAGGTGTCGGGGCTCGCGGTGGCGGCGCTGGTGTGCGGGGTCCTCGGGTTCTTCACCGCCGGCGTCGCCTCGATCGCCGCGGTGATCTGCGGGCACCTCGCCTGGCGCGAGACGAGCAGCGGGCAGAACTCCGGCCACGGCATGACGATCGCCGGGCTGGTGCTGGGCTACATCCCGATCGTCGGCTGGATCCTCTTCTGGCTCTTCTTCCTCGTGGTCGGCGTCAGCTCGATCTGAGGTCCCCTTCACAGTGGCGCATCCAGCCGGTGCCGAGACGGTTACCGTGGCGATGTCTTCAGCGACTGCAGACTTGCGGTCAGCGCAGTGACTGGTGGGAGGTCCGGTGACGACGGGTGGACTGCGTGAGCGCAAGAAGGCCGCCACCCGGGCCGCGCTGCGCGAGGCGGCGGTCCGCCTCGGGCGGGAGCACGGCCCGGACGCGGTGACGGTCGAGGCGATCTGCGCCGAGGTCGACGTCTCCCCGCGCACCTTCTTCAACCACTTCACCAGCAAGGACGACGCGTTCTTCGGCGCCGGGCCGGAGGACACGACCGATCTCACCGACGCCGTCGTCGCCCGCCCGGCCGACGAGGACCCGCTCGCGGCCGCGGCCGGGGTGCTGGCCGACATCCTCGACGCCGCGACCGGCTCGGGCGTCTGGCACCAGCAGCTCCTGCTGCTGCGCGAGCACCCCGAGCTGCTCGGCCGGATGCACGCGGCCACCAAGGCGACCGAGGCCGCGCTCGCCGAGGGGATCGCGGCGCGGACCGCCCGCACGGTCACCGATCCCTACGTCCTCACGACCGCCGCGATGGCGATGACGGCGCTGCGTGTGGCCGTGGGCCTCTGGCTCGACCATCCCGAGTCGCCCGGGATCGCCGCGCGCCACCACCTCGACGGCGTGATCGACCTTCTTCGCGCGGGCCTCACGCCGCCGCGCTGACACGGGGACGTCCCCGTCGAGTCGAGCACGCGGGTGGCACCCTGATCCCGTGCTCTTCGCCCTGCGGTTCGCCGAGCCCATCGCGCGCGGCGAGGTCGACCTGACGTTCCGGCGCTGGAAGCGGGCGCAGGTGAAGCCCGGACGGCCGTACCGGACGCCGGTGGGGCGGCTGCAGGTCGACGAGGTCGACGTCGTGCGCCGCGAGGATCTCGGTCCCGACGACGCCCGGCGCGCCGGCTTCGACTCCGTGGACGCCGTGCTCGCCGAGGCGGACCGGCACGCCGCGCACGACGCCGAGCTGTACCGGGTGCGCTTCCACCTGCTCGACGAGCCCGACCCGCGCGCCGAGCTCGCCGCGACCGTGCCCGACGCCGACGACCTCGCCGCCGTCGGCAGGCGCCTCGACGCCATGGACGCGCGCAGCGGGCACGGTCCCTGGGCGTGGGCGACGCTCGCGGCGATCGCCGACCGGCCCGGCGTGCGCGCCCCGGACCTCGCGGCGTCGTTCGGTCGCGAGACCGCGCCGTTCAAGACCGACGTCCGCAAGCTCAAGGCGCTCGGGCTGACGCACTCGTTGCCCGTCGGCTACGAGCTCTCCCCGCGCGGGCGCGCGGTCCTGGCGACGAGAGGCTGACGCCGAGGGCTAACGCACCCAGCTCGGGCGCACCGTCGACACCACGGCGACCCCGTCGATCTCGCTCGCCGGGACGCACGGCACGAACGCGCGGGCCGGCGCCGCCGGGGACACCTCGTCGCCGATCGAGCGCCGCGTCGTCGGCGACCGGGCCCAGGCGGTGGCGGCCGCGGGCCGGCCCGCCCCCATCAGGTCCACCAGCGAGTCCCGCGGGCAGGCGGCCAGCACGGTGCCCTCGAGCGACGAGGCCGGCGCGGCCGGGAAGCGGTGGGTCTTCGGGGTCCGCGTCGGGCCGACGAAGCGCCGGCGCCGCAGGGCGCGCATCGACCCCGAGCCGGCGGAGAGCAGCAGCGCCCTGTATCCGTCGCCGAGGCGTTCGCGCAGGCGGGCGCCGAGGGTCTCGTGGCGGACGACGACGTGGTCGGCGTGTGCCCAGAGGACGACGGGGCCGCCGCCCTCCTCGGCGGCGAGCACCGCGTCGGCCATGAGGCTCGTGGCGACGGCGTCCCGGCGGTCGGCCGGGGTCGCCGCGAGCTCGGCGGCGCGCAGGAGGAACCCGGCGTGCCGGACGGCCTCGGCGTGCTGGGTCGGCGAGGTCTCCGCGATCAGCGCGGGGACGTCCTCGTCGAGCCGCGCGCGCACGCGCTCGACGGTCGCCCGCGTGGCGGCGTCGCCGTGCCCGAGCGCGAGGTCGGCGAGCGTGTCGGCCTCGCGAGCCAGCGTGTCCGGGGCCACGGTCCGCAGGTAGGCGCCCACGACGCGGACGGCGTTCGCGGGGCGGCGCGGGTCGATCCCGACGATCGGCACGGGGGTGTCCTCGGCGAGCGTGCGCACGAGGTCGAGCACCTCGCGGCAGTTCCAGCTCCACGAGCCGAGGCGCTCGAGCGCGTCGCCCGGCGAGCCGATGCCGCGCCGCACGTGGTCGTCGAGCGCCGCGGCACCCGACTCGCCCGCCTGCAGCGCCAGCGTGCCGACACGGCCGGCGCGCACGGAGGCCTCGACCAGCCGGCAGGCCAGCAGCGCGAGCTCGCGCGTGCCACCCACCGCCGGGCCGACCGCGACGACCCGCGCGCCCTCGGTCGCGCGCACCCAGGCCGCCACGCCGTCCCCGTCGGTCTTCTCGTCGTCGGGCACCGCGAGCGGGTGCGCCCGCTCCGCGAGCCAGCGGGACACCTCGGCGGGGTCGGAGGAGGGCACGCCGAGCACCCTGACAGGTACCCGTGATCGGGCCGACAGCGGCACCTCGACGCGCTGCCCGTCTCGAACCGGTCTCGACCTCGTCTCGACAAGCACGGCCGAGCGACGGAAGGTGCAGGGGTGACGACCACGGACAGCCCTCCAGGCGCCCCGGACCCCCTGGACGCCCCGGCACTGGCGCGGCGCGTCGAGGAGTTCCTCGCCGAGCACGACCCGTCGACCACCGACCCCGCCGAGTTCCTCCGCGCGCGCTTCGCCGCCGGGCTGGCCTGGGTGCACTACCCGGCCGGCCTCGGAGGCCTCGGTGCCGCGAACGGCCTGCAGACCGCCGTCGACGCCGCGTTCGCGCACGCGGGCGCGCCGGAGAACCGACCGCGCCTCAACGTCATCGGCCTCGGCATGGCCGCGCCGACGATCCTGCGGTTCGGCGACGACGCGCAGCAGCAGCGCTGGCTGCCGTCGCTGTGGACCGGCGAGGACATCTGGTGTCAGCTGTTCAGCGAGCCCGGCGCGGGCTCCGACCTCGCGGGCGTCGGCACCAGCGCCGTGTGGGACGGCTACGGTGGTGGCGCTGACTGGGTGCTCAACGGGCAGAAGGTGTGGACCTCCATGGCCCACCACGCCCGCTGGGGCATCCTGCTCGCCCGCACCGACCCCGAGGCGGTCAAGCACCGGGGCTTGTCGTACTTCGTCGTCGACATGACCGCGCCCGGGGTCGAGGTGCGCGGGCTGCGCCAGATCACCGGCGAGGCGGAGTTCAACGAGGTCTTCCTGACCGACGTCCGCGTCCCCGACGACCAGCGCCTCGGCGAGGTCGGCCAGGGCTGGGCCGTCGCGCAGTACACGCTGATGAACGAGCGCGTGGCCATCGGCGGCGGCACGCTGCCGCGCGAGAGCGGGGCCGTCGGCGCCCTGGCGACGCGGTGGCGCGAGCACCCGGAGGCGCGCACGCCCGGGCTGCACGACCGCATGCTGCGGCTCTGGGTCCGCACCGAGGCGGCGCGCCTGACCGCCGAGCGCCTCGGCCAGCAGCAGGCCGCCGGCCAGCCGGGACCCGAGGGCTCCGGCGTGAAGATCACCTACGCCGGCCTCAACCAGGAGTGCTCGTCCCTCGAGCTCGAGCTGTGCGGCGAGGACGGCCTGCGCTACCCCGACTACACCGAGCGCCGCCCGGAGGTCGAGGACTACGCCGACCGGGACGCCGGCTGGCGCTACCTGCGCTTCCGCGCCAACTCGATCGAGGGCGGCACGTCCGAGATCCTCCGCAACGTCGTCGCCGAGCGCGTGCTCGGCCTGCCCGCCGAGGCCCGTGCCGACAAGGACGTGCCGTGGAAGGACCTGCCCCGATGAGCGCCGCAGCAACGACTCCTGGCACTCCCGACACCGGCGACCTCCTCTACTCCGAGGTCGAGGAGGACCTGCGCGCCAGCATCCGCGCGCTGGTCGAGAAGCAGGCCCCGTGGGACGCGGTGCTCCGGCGCACCGACACCGGCCGTGACGATCCCTCCGACTCCGTCGACACCGATCTGTGGAAGCGGCTCACCCAGGAGATCGGCGTGGCCGGGCTCGCCGTGGGAGAGGAGCGCGGCGGCGCGGGAGCGTCGTGGCGCGAGGCCGCGGTCGTGGCCGAGGAGCTGGGCCGCGCCGTGGCGCCGGTGCCGTTCCTCGGCACCGCCGTCGCCACAGCGCTGCTGGCGGGGTCCTCCGAGGACGAGCTGCTCGCCGCCGTCGCCGCGGGCGAGCGCACCGCCGTGCTCGTCGTCGGCGCCACCCACGGCGCCGGCCGGCCGGTGCCGGTCACCGTCGAGCGGCAGGGCGCGGGGGATCTCCTCGCCGGCAGCGTCACCGCCGTGATCGACGCCGTCACCGCCGACGTGCTGCTCGTCCCGGTCGGCGACGGCGAGATCGCGGTCGTCGAGACCGGTCCGGACGGTGGCGGCGACGGCGTCACCCGCACGACCTCCGAGTCGCTCGACATGACCCGGCGCCTCACCGACGTGGCCTTCGACGGGGCGCCGGTGCGCATCGTGTCCGGCGCCGACGTCGATCACGCCCTGCAGGTCGGCGCCGCGATCCTGGCCTCCGAGCAGCTCGGGCTCGCCGAGCGCTGCCTCACCGACACCGTCGCGTATCTGCGCGACCGCCACCAGTTCGGCCGGCCGCTCGCGTCGTACCAGGCGCTCAAGCACCGGCTGGCCGACCTCTGGGTCGCGATCACCCAGGCCCGCGCGGTGGCCCGCTACGCGGCGCGGTGTGCCGGCGACGGATCGCCGGACCTCCCGGTCGCCGCGGCGGTCGCGCAGGCGCACTGCTCCGAGGTCGCTCTGCTCGCCGCCGAGGACGGCCTGCAGCTCCACGGCGGGATCGGGTTCACCTGGGAGCACCCGGCGCACCTGTTCCTCAAGCGCGCCCGCGCCGACGCGCTGATCCTCGGCTCGGCCGACCACCACCGGACGGTCCTGGCGGGGCTGGTCGACCTGCCCGCCTGACCGTCACTCGGCCTCGGCGAGCCACCGGCGGGAGCGCTCGGAGGCGCCGTCAAGGCGGTCGGCGACCTGCTTGAGGAACGAGCGGTGCCCGTGCTCGGCGAACGCGCGGTGGGCCTCGTCGCGGTCGCCGCTCTCCACGACGGCGAGCAGGCGGCGGTGGCGCGCGACGTTGCCCGCGCGCGTCTCCGTCTCCCGACGGACCCCGCGGTTCATCGACATGCACAGCTGGATCTGCAGGGCCAGCGAGCGGTACATCTCGGTGAGCCGCTGGTTCTCGGCCAGGCCGATGATCGCGAGGTGGAAGGCGAAGGTCTGGGTGGTCATGTCGCCCTCGTCGCCGGACTCGGCGGCGAGGGCGAGGGCCTCCAGCGCCTCCCGGCACGGGACGAGCAGGTGCTCCGCGCGGACCGGGACGCCGAAGCGGACGGCCACCCACTCCAGCTCCTCGCGCAGGGTGACGATCTCGAAGACGTCGTGCTGGGTCAGCGGCGTGACGACCGCGCCGAGGCGGGGCTCCTGCACGACGAGACCCTCCTGGGCGAGGCGGCGCAACGCCTCGCGCAAGGGCAGGCGGGAGATGCCGAGCATGCCGGCGACCTGGTGTTCCACGATCCGGTCGCCCGGCTGGAGCTCGCCGCCGAGGATCATGCTGCGCAGGGCGTCCGCCGCCAGGACGGCGAGGCTCGGCGCCCGGACCGCGGTCGCCGCGGGCCGCTTCACGTCGCTCACGTCGTCCGCCACCCTCCCTCCCGGTCACGGCCGGGGTCTCGCGCCTCGCCGGGAGATTGTCTACGGTATCCCAGAATGACGCCCGATCAGTCGCCCGTGACCACGCCGCCGCTCGCGGGCATCACGGTGCTCGAGGTCGGGGTCTTCATGGCCGCTCCCTTCGCGACGATGCAGCTCGCCGATCTCGGGGCCCGCGTCGTGAAGGTCGAGCCCGACGACGGCGACCCGATGCGGGCCACCGGCCCCCACCTCGACGGGCACAGCTCACCGTTCGCCCGGCTCAACCGCAACAAGGAGTCCCGGCGCCTCGACCTCAAGAGTCCCGACGGCCACGCCGCCTTCCTCGCGCTGGTCGCGGAGGCCGACGTGCTGGTGGAGAACCTGCGTCCCGGCGCCATGCGCCGCCTCGGGCTCGACCACGCGTCTCTCGCCCCCGACCACCCCGGACTCGTCTACGCCTCGGCGTCGGGCTGGGGCCAGGACGGCCCGCTCGCCCCGCTGGCCGGGCTCGACATCATGGCCCAGGCCCGTAGCGGGCTGATGAGCATCACCGGCGACCCGGACGGCCGCCCGGCCAAGGTCGGCGTGCCGGTGTGCGACCTGACCGCCGGCCTCTACGTCGCCCTCGCCGTCGTCGCGGCGCTCCACGAGCGCGCCCGCTCGGGGTACGGCCAGCACGTCGACGTCTCGCTGCTCGAGTCCGGGGTCTCGCTCGGGGTCTACGAGGCGGCGACGTGGTTCGCCACGGGGGAGGTTCCGCGACGGCACGGCTCGGCGCACCAGTCCAACGCGCCGTACCAGGCCGTGCACGGCCGGGACGGGGACGTCACGGTCGGCGCGAACACCCCGCGGACCTGGGTGGCGTTCTGCCGGGCGCTCGGGCTCGACGCCCTGCTCGACGACCCCCGTTACGCCGACCCCTCCGCGCGCCTGCGCCACCGCGAGGACCTGATCGCGGCGATCGAGCACGTCACGAGGACCTGGGACACCGACGACCTCGTCGCCGCGCTCGAGAAGGCCGGCGTGCCCTGCGCCCCGCTCGCGACGTACGACGCGGTGTTCACCGACGACCACCTCGCCGCCCGCGACTACTTCTGGGACGCCCCGCACCCCGACCTGGGCACGGTGCGCCAGCTCGGGTCGCCGATGCGGTTCTCCCGCACGCCGGTGCGCCGTGGGGCGGCCGGTCCGCCGCTGGGGGCCTCGTGACGGAGGACTCGTGACGGAGGATCTGCGCACCGCCCTCGACGACGGGGTCCTGACGGTCACGTTCGCCCGGCCGGCGCGCCGCAACGCGATGACCTGGCCGATGTACGAGGGGCTGCGCGCGGCCTGCCGCCGGGCGGGCGACGACGACGTGGCCGTCGTCGTGCTCCGCGGCGAGGGCGACCGCGCGTTCGTCGCCGGCACCGACATCGCGCAGTTCCGCGCGTTCGGCGACGGGGAGAACACCGCCGGGGCGGACGGCGTCGACTACGAGCGCGGGGTGGCCGCGGTCCTCGAGGACCTCCTCGCCGCCCCGGTCCCGGTCGTCGCCGCCGTCGACGGGTTCTGTGTCGGCGCCGGCTTCGCCATCGCGGCGTGCGCGGACCTGGTCGTCGCCACGCCCGCGGCCGCGTTCGGCGTGCCGATCGCGCGGACGCTGGGCAGCACCCTGTCGGCGCACTCGCTCGCCCTGCTCGTCGAGCGCCTCGGCCGCGGCCGGGTCACCGACCTCCTGCTGACCGCGCGCCTGATCGACGCCGCGGAGGCCCACGCCGCCGGGTTCGTCACCCGGGTCGTCGACGACCTCGACGCCGGCGTCGCCGACCTGCTCGCCACCCTGCGCGCCCACGCCCCGCTCACGACGTGGGCGACCGGGGAGCTGCTGCGCCGGCTGCGCGCGGCGCGGGAGGTCGAGGACGCCGACGTGCTGGACCGCGTCTACGGCAGCGACGACTTCGCCGAGGGCGTCGCGGCGTTCGTCGAGCGCCGGGCCCCCGCCTGGCGGGGTCGCTAGCGGCCCGCCGGGGCGTCGGCACCGAACTGCGCGGCCAGCGCGTCGGCGGTCTCGCGCAGGTAGGGCAGCGCGCGGTCGACGGCGGCGAGGGTGAGCCGCGACGTCGGCCCCGACACCGAGATCGCCGACGGCGTGGGCGCGCCCGGGACGCCGACCGCCACGCAGCGCACGCCCTCCTCCTGCTCGGAGTCGTCGAGCGCCCACCCCCGCTCGCGGCTGACGGCCACGTCGGCGAGCACGTCCTCGGGGTCGGTCCGGGTGCGGTCGGTGAGCGCGGGCAGGCCGGCGCGTGCGAGCAGGGTCCGCACGGCGTCGTCGGCCAGGCCGGCGAGCAGCGCCTTGCCCACCCCGCTGCAGTGCAGGGGCACGCGGCGCCCGACGTCGGTGAACGTGCGCATGGTGTGCCGCGACGGGACCTGGGCGACGTAGAGCGCGCGGTCGCCGTCGAGCATGGCCATGTTCGCGGTCTCGCCGACCACGGTCGCCAGGCCGGCGAGGGTGGGCCGCGCGGCGGTGCCGACCATGCGGGTGGCCGTCTCCCCGAGCGCGATGAGACGGGGACCGAGGGCGTAGCGGCGCGAGGGCAACTGCCGGATGTACCCGGTGTCGATCATCGTGTGCAGGATCCGGTGGATCGTCGGCAGCGGGAGGCCGGACCGCGAGTTGATCTCCGACACGGCCATCTCGCCGCCGTTGGCCGAGATCAGCTCGAGGATCTCGAAGGCGCGGTGGAGGGACTGCACCCCGCCGCCCGCCGGCGCCGTGCCGTCGCGCCGCGCCATGCTCCGTCCCCTCCCGCCCGGACCGGCGAGTCTACGACCCGTGCACCAGTGCCTCGCGCACCAGCTCGAGGGGGTGCCACGCCTCGCGCCCGGTGCCGTGGGCGATCTGCTGGCGGCACGACACCCCCGTCGCGGCCACGACCGTGGCGTCCGGCTCGGCGCGCACGGCCGGGAACAGCCGGTCGCCGCCGACGGCCATCGAGGTCGCGTAGTGCTCCGCCTCGAACCCGAACGAGCCCGCCATCCCGCAGCACCCGGCGTCGATCTCGGCCACCTCCAGCCCGGGGATCCGGCGCAGGACCGCGAGGCTCGCCGCGGTCCCGACCTCGGCCTTCTCGTGGCAGTGACCGTGGAAGACCACCCGGCGCCCCGCCAGCCACGAGTCCGCCGCGAGCACCAGGCGCCCCTCGTCGACGGCCTGCGCCACGAGCTCCTCGACCTGGCGCACGCGCCCGGCCACGGCGTCGACGTCCGGGTCGCCGGGCAGCATTCGGCGCGCCTCGTCCCGCAGCGTGAACAGGCACGACGGCTCGCAGCCGACCACCGGGCCCTCCGTGCGGGCGAGGGCGGCGACGAGGCGGGCGACCTTGGCCGCGGCGTCGTCGAGCAGGCCCTTGGAGTAGCTCGAGCGCCCGCAGCACCCGCCGGAAGCGAGCTCGACGCGATGCCCCGCGGCCTCGAGGACCGCCACGACGGCGCGCCCGATCGCGGGCTCGGTGTAGGTGGTGAACGAGTCGGCCAGCAGCGTCACCGGAGTGCCCGCGCCCGCCGGCGGGACCGGCACGTCCCGCCGCCGGAACCAGCGCACGAGGTGGTCGCGCTCGAAGCGCGGGAGCGCCCGCGCCGGGGCGATGCCGACGACCCGGGCGGCGAGCCGGCGCAGCAGCCGCGAGCGGCCCGGCAGGTTCGACAGCGGCGCGGTCGCCGACCCGAGCCGGTTGAGGGTGCGGATCGCCCCGAACACCCGCGAGCGCAGGGGGACGCCGTGCACCTCGCCGTGGTGGGCGAGCGTCTCGGCCTTGAGCGCCGCCATGTCGACGCTCATCGGGCACTCGGCGGCGCACGCCTTGCACATGAGGCACAGGTCGAGCACCTCGTGCAGGCGCTCGCCGGCCAGGGCCGTGTGCGGGTCGGGCTCGGACAGCGCCTTGACCAGCGCGTTGGCCCGCCCGCGTGTGGAGTCCTCCTCGGTGAGCGTGGCCATGTACGACGGGCACATGACCCCGCTGCCCACCTTGCGGCACAGCCCGATGTTCATGCACCGGTCCGCCGCGTCGCGCATGCCGCCGCCGACCACCTCGAAGTCCAGATGCGTGCGCAGCGGCCCGGCCGGGGGCAGCGCCGCGTCGCGCAGGTGCTCGGTGGTGGCCGGCGCGTCGACGATCTTGCCGGGATTGAGGAGCCCGTGCGGGTCGAAGATCCCCTTGACGCGGCGCATCGCCTGGTAGAGCTCCTCGCCGAAGAGCTCGCGGTTGAACTCGCTGCGGGCCAGGCCGTCGCCGTGCTCGCTCGAGTTGGCGCCGCCGAACTCGCGCACGAGGTCCTTGACCTCCTCCGACACCGCGCGCATCGCCGCGACCTGCGCGGGATCGGTGACGTCGACGAACGGGCGGATGTGCAGGCAGCCCACCGACGCGTGGCCGTAGAAGCCGGCTTCGAGGCCGTGGTGCTCGAGGATCGCGGCGAACCGGTCGGTGTAGTCGGCCAGGTGGCCCGGGTCGACGGCGGTGTCCTCGACGAACGCGAGCGGCCGCTTCGTGCCCTGGCTCGCCGCCATGAGCAGCCCGAGGCTGGACTTGCGGACCTTGAGCAGGGCCGCCTGGTCGGCGGCGGTCTCGGCGCGCAGGGTGTGGTAGCCGTGGCCGTGCTCGGTCCACAGCCCGACGAGGCGCTCGAGCGAGGCCGCGAGCCGGTCGGGGTCGTCGCCGGTGAACGACACGAACAGCAAGGCCTCGGGGTCGCCGTGCAACACGCTCGCGAGGCCCGCGTACTCCCGCTTCGAGCGGGACAGGTCGAGGATCGTCCGGTCCATGAGCTCGACCTGCGCGGGGTCGCAGGACAGGGCGTCGGTGGTCGCCGCGATGGCCTCGCGGACCGAGGCGAAGTGCCCCACCGCGAACACGGTGCGCGCCGGCTTGGGCACGAGGTCGACGACGGCGTGCGTGGCGACGACGAGCGTGCCCTCGGCGCCGACGACGAACGTCGCGAGGTCGAACGGCGCGCCCCCGGCGAGCCGGTCGAGCCGGTAGCCGCCCGCGCGGCGCCAGAACCGGGGCATCCCGGTGGCGATGGCGTCGCCGTGCGCGGCGACCAGGGCGGGCAGCTCGCGGTGGATGTCGCCCTCGAGGCCCGCGCGCTGCGCGCGCCGGCGCCGCTCGGGCTCGTCGACCGGCTCGAGGCGGGTCCGGGTGCCGTCGGCGAGCACGACGTCGAGGGCGCGGACGTGGTCGATGGTCATCCCGTGGACGACCGACCCGCTGCCCGCCGAGTTGTTGCCGATCATCCCGCCGATCGTGGCGCGGTTGCTGGTCGAGGTGTCGGGACCGAACATCAGGCCGTGCGGCGCGGCCGCGGCGTTGAGCTGGTCCTGGACGACACCGACCTCGACGGTCGCGGTGCGCGCCTGCGGGTCGAGGTCGACGATCCGGTGCATGTGGCGCGAGCAGTCCACGACCAGGCCCGCGCCCACGGTCTGCCCGACGAGGCTCGTCCCGGCACCGCGCGCGGTGACGGTGACGCCGTGCTCGGCGGCGACGCGGACCACCGCCGCGACGTCGTCGGCGTGCCGGGGGAACACCACGCCGACCGGCGTGATCGCGTACATGCTCGCGTCGCGGGAGAACAGGTGGCGCGTGTAGTCGTCGCAGGCGACCTCGCCGTCGACCGCCGCGCGCAGGGCCTGCTCGAGCCCGGGGGCCTCGCGCCCCGGCGTCCTGGGCACCGTCGCGGTCATGCGGCTTCCAGCCGCTCGAGGGCGTCCTGGAGACCGCGGGGGTCGGCCGGCATCCCGGCGAGGTGCAGGCCCATCTGCACCCCGGCCAGGGCCCCGGCGAGCGAGAGGTCGTTGAGGTGGCCGAGGTGCCCGATCCGGAAGACCCGCCCGGCGAGCCGGCCGAGGCCGGTCCCGAGCGACATGTCGAAGCGGTCGAGCACCAGCGCGCGCAGCTTGTCCGCGTCGTCGCCCTCGGGCACGAGGACCGCCGTGAGGGTGTTCGAGTGCTCCCGCTCGTCGGCGCAGAGGATCTCCAGGCCCCAGCCGCGGACGGCGGCGCGCGTGGCCTCGGCGTGGCGGGTGTGCCGGGCGAACACCGCCGGCAGGCCCTCCTCGTCGAGCATCGCCAGCGCCTCGCGCAGGCCGTAGAGCAGGGTCGTCGCGGGGGTGTACGGCCAGAAACCGTGCTCGTTCGCGGCGAGGATCGGGCGCCAGTCCCAGTACGCGCGGGGCAGGCGGGTGTGCTCCGCGGCCGCGAGGGCCTTCGCGCTCACCGCGTTGAACCCGAGCCCGGGCGGGAGCATCAGCCCCTTCTGCGACCCCGCGACCGTGACGTCGACGCCCCACTCGTCGTGGCGGTAGTCGATCGAGCCCAGCGACGAGACGGTGTCGACCAGCAGCAGCGCGGGATGGCCGGCGGCGTCCAGGGCCTGGCGCAGCGCGGGGATGCGGCTGGTGACCCCCGTCGACGTCTCGTTGTGCACGACGCACACCGCGGCGATCCGGTGTCCGGGGTCGGCGGCGAGGCGCTCGGCCAGCACGTCCGGGTCCGCACCGTGGCGCCAGTCGCCGCCGACGAGGTCGACGTCGAGCCCGAGGCGGCCCGCCATCTCGCTCCACAACGTCGCGAAGTGCCCGGTCTCGAAGGCGAGCACCCGGTCGCCCGGGCCGAGCGTGTTGGCGAGCGCGGCCTCCCACGCCCCCGTGCCCGACGACGGGAACACGACGACCGGCCCGCGGGTCCCGAAGACCGGACCGAGGCCGTCGAGGACCGCCCGCCCCAGCTCGGCGAACTCCGGCCCGCGGTGGTCGATCACGGGAGCGGCCATGGCCCGCGCGACCCGGTCCGGCAGGTTCGTCGGCCCGGGGATCTGCAGGAAGTGGCGACCGGTGTGGAGCACGAGACCTCCGAGGTTTCCGTATCTCGGAAACGAACATCCGAGGTCCGGATACTAGGCGCCCACCACCGGTGACGTCGAGATCGGCCTGATGGGCCGAGCTGGGCGATCGACGTGCCATTCATGGCCGACCCTTGACGGATCTGTGAAGTGCGGCACATACTCCCAGGGCCGCTGATACTTCCACATAACGGAAACAGAGCGATCCCGGCCACGCCCCGCGCAGCGTCGACCTCCGGAGCCGTCATGTCCGTCGAAATCATCTCGGTCGTCGTGCTCGTCGCGGTCTTCCTCGTGGCGACCGTGCTCCCCGTGCACATGGGGGCGCTGGCCTTCGTGGCGGCCTACGTCGTGGGGACCGCCGTGGTCGGCGAGAGCGTCGACGACATCGTCGGCGGCTTCCCCGGCGACCTGTTCATCATCCTCGCCGGCGTCACGTTCCTGTTCGCCATCGCGCGCAACAACGGCACGGTCGATTGGCTGGTGCACGTCGCCATCCGGATGGTCGGTGGCCGCGTGGCGCTCATCCCGTGGGTGATGTTCGCCGTCACGGCGGTACTCACGGCGTTCGGCGCCGTGGTCCCGGCCGCGGTCGCGATCATCGCGCCGGTCGGCCTGGGCTTCGCGGCGCGGCACCGGATCAGCCCCGTGCTCATGGGCCTGCTGATCATCAACGGGGCGAGCGCGGGCGGCTTCTCCCCGATCAGCATCTTCGGCGGGATCGTCAACGGCGTGGTCGGGCGCAACAACCTGCCCGGCGATCCCATGCTGCTGTTCGTCAGCTCCTTCGTGTTCAACCTCGTGCTCTCGGTCGTGGTGTTCTTCCTCTTCGGCGGCCGCGAGCTGCTCCGGCGCGGCGCGGAGCCGTTGCTCGACGAGCCGGCCGCCCCGCGCGACATCACCGGCGTGCACGGCATCGAGCAGACGATCGGGGGCACGACGCTCGCCCCCTCCGGCGGGGGCGGACGCACGGCCTCGCCCTCGGCCGGCCCCTCGGCGACCCCCACCACCACGGTGGTCGAGAGCACGACCGACACCCGGGTCGAGGCCGAGCCCGAGCCGGCAGGGCCGCCCGCCCCGGCGATGAACCTCGACCGGGGGCTGACGCTGGTCGGACTGCTGTTCCTCGCGGTCGGCGCGCTGTTCTTCGACCTCGACGTCGGATTCACCGCGCTCGGCGTCGCGGTGGTGCTCTCGCTGGTCTCCCCGACGTCCGCGAAGCCCGCCGTCGGCCAGATCGCGTGGCCGACCGTGCTGCTGATCTGCGGGATCGTCACCTACGTCGCGCTGCTCGAACGCATCGGCACGATCGACTTCCTCGGCAACCAGGTCACGCGCATCGGCGTCCCGCTGCTCGCCGCCCTGATCATCTGCGTCATCGGCGCCGCGGTCTCGGCCTTCGCGTCGACCACGGGCATCCTCGGCGCGCTCATCCCGCTGGCCGTGCCGTTCCTGCTCAGCGGCCAGGTCGCCCCGGTCGCCCTGGTGATCGCCCTGTCGATCTCGTCGTCGGTCGTCGACTCGAGCCCGTTCTCCACCAGCGGGGCGCTCGTCGTCGCCAACGCGACCGAGGACCGGCGCGACGAGGTGTTCTCACGGCTCCTGCGCTGGGGCATGGCGATGATCGTCGTCGCGCCGCTGGTGAGCTGGACGGTGTTCGTGCTGCCGTCCTGACGCGCGGTCGGGGGTGGGGCCTACCGTGGACCGGTGGCCTCGCTCCTGACGACCGACGATCTCGACGGACTCGGCGCCGACGCCCAGGCGGCGCGGGATCCGCGGCCGTACGCCCGGGAGCTGGTCGCCGCCGTCGACGAGGGACGGCTGGCCGACGCGGAGGACGCCGGCTACGCGCTGAGCCTCGCCGCCGACCTCCGGGAGAACGCCGGCGACCACGACGAGACCCTGGCGCTCTCCGCCCGCTCGGTCACCGCAGGCGCGGAGACCGCCGACGCCCACTGGCTGCACGCGATGCACGCCGACCGCCTGCTGCGTCTCGGACACGAGGACGACGGGATGGCGGCGCTCACGACGCTGCGCCCGCTCCTGCACCGCGACGCGGGCGCGGTGGCCCCGATCGTCGACGCCCTCACCGAGAACGGGCGACGCGAGCTCGCCGAGCAGTGGCTCACCGCCGCCCTGCACACCGCGGTCGAGCACGCGGAGCCTCTCGCGGAGGGATCCGACGAGCAGCTCGACGCCGCGGAGGTGATGGACGAGCTCGTCGTCCACCGAAGTCACGTCCGCGCCGACCTCGGGCTCGCCCCCGACGAGTACGACGCGCTCGCCGACGAGATGGACGCCGCCCCGGACCTGCTGTTCTTCCCGGAGGCGGACCTCGCCCGGCTCCTCGCCGCGCAGCCGGACCTCGCCGGGGAGCTCGGGCGCGACTGGGACGCCCACCGCGCGCTCGTCGAGAGCGAGCTGCAGGCCGCCGACGCCGAGGGCGAGGCGCTGGTGGTCGAGGTCGCGACGCCGGCGCTGGTGACCGCGATGCTCGACGACACGAGCGACGCCGACCCCGTCGGCGCCGCGCTCGCCTGGCCGCCGGGGCGCAACGACCCGTGCTGGTGCGGGTCGCGGACCAAGTACAAGAAGTGCTGCTTGCCCCGCGGTCGTGTGCAGACCGAGACCGCGCCGCCGTCGGAGCCGGCACCGACCCCGGTGGCGTCGGAGCCGGCCGGGTCGGAGCGCGTGATCAAGCGCGGCGCCGGTTCCCGCCCGCGGGTGCGCTGACGTCCGCCGGCGTGCGCTGATCGGCCCTGGGCAGCCGACCGTCGTCGCGGCAGACTGCCACGATGTCCGGTCGTCGGGGTCTGCGCTGGCTCCTGCGCCGGGATCCCGGGCTCGCCGCGAGCCGCCGGGCGCTGCGCGTCGGCGTCGTCGCCACCGTCGTGTTCATGGTCTGCCGCTACGGCTTCGGCAGCCCCACCGCGGCGACCTACGCGGTGTTCGGGGCGATCGGGTTCGGCGTGCTGTCGCAGGTGGTCGGGACTGCGCGGCAGCGCACGCGCACGCTGATCGGCTGCCTCGTCACCGGCACGGTCCTGCTCACGATCGGCACGCTGCTCGCCGGCAGCACGATCATGGCCTCGCTCGGGATGCTCGCGGTCGGGGTCTCCGTCGCGTTCATCGCGGTCGGCGGGCCGCGCCTCGCCGGCGTCGCCAACGGCCTGCAGCTCATCTACATCCTGCCGTCGTTCCCGCCGTTCGCCCCGGACACGTTGCCCGCGCGCGTGCTGGGCTTCGTGTTCGGGGTGGGACTGCTCGCACTGGCCGACCGCACGCTGTGGCCGCCCCGACCGGTCGAGACCTACGCCCGCCGCGCGGCGGCCGCGGCCCAGGCGCTCGCCGAGCTGCTGGAGGCGATCGGGGCGCGCGAGACGGAGCGGAGCTCGACCCGTCGGGCGGGGCACGGAGTGCTCCCGGCCCGTCGCGCCGCGGCCGCCCACGCCGCCGACCGGCTGAAGCTGTCGGGCACGCCGTGGGAGGGGCGCCCGACCGGTCCGAGCCTCGAGGACCGCGGCCTCGCCCACCTCGGCGCCGCCCTGCGCGGGGTGCAGGGCCGCGTCGAGGCGCTGCTGTCGGTGAGCGCGCACGCGGTGCCCGTCGACGCCGAGGAGACCCTCGCCGCGACCGCGACGACGCTGCACCGCACCGCGGAGGCGCTGCGGGGACGGGGCACGGTGCCCGCCGTCGCCGAGGTCGACGCCGAGCGCGTCGACGACACCGAGCGTCGCCTCGACGCGATCGCCACGCTGGCCGACGGCGATGTCGCGGTCGCGCACGCGCGGGCCGCGGTCGCCGTGGGTCAGGCCCTCTCGGCGGCCCGCGTCGTCGTGCAGGCGGCAGAGCTCGTCGTGACCCCCCACGGCCGATGCTCCCCCGCGACCGCGGAGCTCTCGTGGTGGGCCACCGCGCCGACCGCGACGCTGTGGTGGCGCCGGATCCACGCCCACCTGTCCCTGCGGTCGGTGTACCTGCAGAACGCGCTGCGGCTCGGCGTCGGGCTCGCCCTGGCCCGCCTCGTGGCCGGTGCGCTCGACCTCTCCCACGGGCTGTGGGTGCTGCTGGCGACGCTGACGCTCATGCGGACGTCGGTGCTCTCGACGCGCGCCACGCTCGTGCCCGCGGTGGTCGGCACGGCGCTGGGCGCGGTCGTCGCGGCGGGGCTGCTCGCGCTCGCGGGACCCGACACGGTCGTCTACGCCGTCCTGTTCCCGGTGCTGTGCGTGGTCGCGGTGGCGGCGGGCCAGGTGCTCGGGATGATCGCGGGGCAGGCGAGCTTCACCGTGCTGGTCGCCGTCCTGTTCGCCCAGATCGCACCGACGGGTCCGTCGCTGGCGGGTGTGCGGCTCCTCGACGTCGCCGTGGGCGCGGCGGTCGGGATCGGCGTCGGGGCGGCCGTGTGGCCCGCCGGGGGGCACGGCGAGCTCCGCCGCGACGCCGCCCGGTGCCTGCGCGAGACCGCCGCGCTCGTCGCCGCGTCCTCCTCGTGGTTGGCGGGCACGGGCACGCGCGAGGAGGTGGTCGCGCGCCTGAAACCCGCCGAGCACTGGCTGCTGCTCTTCGAGGCCACGTTCCTGCAGTACCGCTCCGAGCGCCGCGCCCGCCACGAGGACGACGTCGACTGGCTCGTCGTGCTCGGCGTCGTGCACCGCGCCGTCCGCAGCGCGCGGACCTCGCTGGACGACGTCGACCCCGCCGGACCGTGGCTCCCCGACCGGTGGCCCGACCTCGTCGACCAGCTGCGCGACGACGCGCACGCCCTCGCCGACGGCTACGCGGACGTGGCGCGCGCGCTCGCCGAGGGCCGGAGGCCCACGGGTGTGCTGGCCATCCGGGCAGACTTCCTCGACCGCGCCTTCCGGGCGCTGGCCGCGGCGCCCGGACGTCGCGAGCACCCGCACGAGACGGCCCGGCTCGCGGACGCGTGGGGCCGCCTGGGCTGGCTCGCCGACGACCTCGCCGCGCTCGGCGTCGTCCTCGCCCCGGTCTGCGCGTCCCCGCCGGCGACCACCCGGTCCGCCCGGCGCCGGCGACCGCAGCCCGCCTGAGCCGTCGGCTGCTCGTCCTCCGCCTGCGCGGTCGGCCCCCGCCCGCCGCGTGGGAAGCGACGCCGGCGAGAGGCACGTCCCGCGCAACCCGCGGGCGGGTTGATCAGCCGAACGTGCCGGTCGCCGGCCGGGGCGGTCGTCCGCGTTCCGGCGAAGGGCGCCCACCACCCGTCTATGCGAGCGAAGGGGCCCTTCGGTCAGAACCCCGGCGACCCGCTGACGGACTGCGTCGGCAGGCAGAACACCGCGTCGTAGCCCGCGGCGACGTCGACGGGGATGTGGGTCGTCGCGTGCCGGATGCTGGCCGGGCCCTCGGCTCCCTGGGCCGCGCGCAGGTCCAGCAGCACCGGCTCCGCGCCGAGCCCGGCGGCCGCGACCGCCTGCTCGACGCCGTCGGCGGCGGGCTCGCCCAGCGGTTCGGAGGAGAGTTCGATCCCGTGGCGCGCGCTGTCGTCGAGGGCGAGCCCGGTCGTCGACCCGGCGAGGGCGGTGAGCCCGACGACCACGTAGTCGTCGCCCAGCTCCTCGGCGAGCAGCGTCCCCGCCGACGGCGCGCTCACCCCGGGCAGGAACGTGAACGGGACGCGCTGGGCGTGCCCGTTGTGCAGGAGCAGCACGATCCGCTCGCCGGAGCGGCGCAGGAAGCGCACGGTCTCGGCCATGTACGCGTCACGCGACGACACGATCCGCGACGGTGGATCCGGGGAGAACAGCACCCCGAACTCGCGCAGCTGCTCGTCGAGCCGCAGGGCACCGAGCGCGAGGTGCCACGCGAGCTCGTCGCCGGAGGTCCGCAGCAGCAGCCGCGCCAGCGCGGTCGTCGCGGCGTCCCGGGTCGCGTCGTCCAGCGCCGACCAGCGGCCGGGCGCGACGCCGTTGTTCGCCGACGCGTAGGCCGCGGTGGCCTCCCGGGCGCGCTCCACGACCTCGGGAGGCACGAGCTCCTGCAGCCGACGCAGCGCCGGCTCCGGGGAACCGCCCGAGCCCGGGACGTCCAGGCCGGCGAAGCGCACGGTGCCGCCGGACTCGCGGTGGGAGCGCAACCCCGCCACCAGCGACCGCATCTCGGCGTGATCGCCGGCGCGGAAGGTGAAGCCGTCGCGCGCCACGTCCTCCCAGGCCGTCGGGCCGCCCTGCACCCAGTCGTCGACCAGCGCGCCCTCGGCGAACCCGGACTCCAGCGCGACGATCCGGAACCCCCGCTCGCGCACCAGGTGGAGCGCGAGCCGCTCGCGGAGCTCGCCGAACTCGCGGACGCCGTGGTTGTTCTCGCCGATCGCGACGACCTGCGCGTCACCGATGACGGAGTCGACGTCGTCAACGGGCAGGACACGCACGGCGTCGGGCAGCGTCACGCCGACAGGCTCCCGCGCACGTCCAGCGCTTTCCGTCCACTCAGAGGTCCAGGTTTCAACCATTCGGGTGGCGTGGCGCACCACCGATCACGACGCGGCCCTGCGCTGCGCTGCGCCGAGCTTGCAACACATCCCATCGGGGGAGCGTCGGGGATCGTCGGGGGAGATCATGGGTGTGCTGGCTGCCGTCGGTGCGCTGGGGATCGGTGCCGGGGCGTGGGTCGTCACGCCGCTGGTGAGCACGGCCCGCCGGGGCACGCGCGACCAGCAGACCGTCGACGCGTGGCGCGAGGAGGCCGACCGCGCTGCCGCCGTGCAGCGCGCCCGCCGCCGCGCCGCCATCGTCGCGAGCATCCCCGTGCAGCGCAGCCGCACGGTGGACGCGCCGGCCGGGCACGGGGCGCCGCAGCAGCGCCGCTCGCCCGTCGCGGGCTGAGCACCCGCAGGCTGTTAGCGTCCGGCGCCTGACCGGCCCGTTCGAGCCGGTCGGAGCGACCGGGGGGTTCGCCCATGGCGTCACGCAGGACCTGGATCATCGTCGCGCTGATCACCGCCGTGGCGGCGGGCTGCAGCTCGCCACCGCCGACGAACGCACCGCCGGAGCCCGCCGCCGAGGCGCGGGACGCGCGCGCCGCCCCGCCGGGATCACCATCGGCCGACGGGTCGGTCCTCGCCTTCGCCGACACCCAGCTGGCCGCCACGGCCGACACGCTCGCGCCGCCGGCCTACCCGGTCCGCACGAACCCGGACGGGACGTGGCTGACCAAGGAGGCCGACGACTGGACCGCCGGCTTCCTGCCTGCGGCCCTCTGGCGGGTCTACGAGCGCACCCGGGACCCGGTGTGGCGCGAGCGCGCCGAGCGCTGGCAGGCGCCGCTGGCGCCGGAGACCACGCACGACGACACCGACCTCGGCTTCAAGATGTTCATGACGTTCGCGGTCGACCACGAGCTCACCGGCGACGAGGGCGCGAAGCAGACCGCGCTCGCCGCCGCGGACACGCTCGCGTCCCGGTTCGACCCCACCGTCGGCATGATCCGCGTCTGGGACGACCGCGACGACGAGGAGAAGTACCAGGTCAACATCGACGCGATGATGAACCTGGAGCTCCTGTACTGGGCCGCGCAGAACGGGCGTGCGCCGTACGCCGACATCGCGAACCGCCACGCCGACCGCACGATGCGCGACCTCGTGCGCCCCGACGGGAGCACGTCGATGTTCGGTGGCTACGACCAGCGCACCGGCGCGCTGCAGCGCACGTACACGATGCAGGGCTTCCGCGACGACTCGACGTGGGCACGCGGGCAGGCGTGGGCGGCCTACGGGTTCGCCATGGCCTACCGCTACACGCAGAACCCGGCCTACCTCGAGACCGCGCACCGGACCGCCGACTGGTTCCTCGGCCACCTGCCGCCCGACCGCGTCCCGTACTGGGACTTCGACGTCCCGCAGGCGCCGCCCGAACCGCGCGACACGTCGGCCGCCGCCGTCACGGCGAGCGCCCTGCTCGCGATGAACGAGCTCGACACCGACCCGGCCCGGAAGACCGCCGACGTCGACGGCGCGCGCGGCATGCTCGCGTCGCTGTCCTCACCGGCCTACCTGGCGCGCGACACCCCGTTCCGCTCGATCCTCATCCACGGCACGCAGAACCTGCCCGAGGGCCAGGCCGACTCGGGGATCATGTTCGGCGACTACTACTTCGTCGAGGCGCTGAACCGCTGGGAGCGCCAGGTCGGGCCGGCCACCCAGATCGGCTAGAAGGTGCCCTTCGCCGACCACCCGCCGTCCACCGGGTAGGTCAGGCCGGTGCGGAAGGCGCTCTCGCGGAACCACCCGGCGAGCTCGAGGATCTGGAACGCCACCCGGGCGGTGAGCAGGGTGTCCAGCGCGGCCGGGTCCTTGCCGGTGATCTCCCGGATGCGCCCCAGGCGGTAGCGCACGGTGTTCTCGTGGACGCCGAGGTCGGCGGCCGCGCGCTGGACGCGCGCCTCGGCGGCCAGGAACGCGCGCCAGGTCGGGAGCAGCGCCCCGTCGGCGCCGTCGTGGTCGCGGACGGGGCGGACCAGCTCGCCGGCGAACCGCACGGCCTCCTTGACCCGCCCGCTGGACACGACCACGCGGAACAGGCCGAGCTCGTCGACGGTCACCACCCGGCGCGACCAACCGAACGACCGCGCCAGCTCCTCGATCTCGCGCAGCTCCCGGTGCGCGCGGGGGAACTCCTCGGGCTCGCGGCACACCGCCGAGACCACCGCGCCGCGGATGCGCACGCGCAGCACCAGGGAATCGGCCACCGCGGCGACGTGGGCGCGGACCTCGTCGGGCGTCGACACCTCACCCAGCCGCACCAGCACCACCACCGCGCCCGGCAGCGTCGTCGCCGGCGGCTCGTCGGTGCCCAGGCGACGGGCCAGGTCGCCGACCACGAGGCGCCGCGCGACCGACGCGTGCGGATGGCCCTCGCCGCTCTCCACCGTCAGGCGCACGAGGACGTGCGGCTCGGTGAGGTCGACGCCGAACGGCAGACCCCGGCGCGCCAGCTGCGTGACATCGCGGTGGTTGTTGAGCAGGTCGGACAGGAAGTCGTCGCGGGCCTGGCCCTCGGCCTCGATCTGGCGCCGCTCGGAGAGCACCTGCAGCGCGAGGACGGTGGCGCCGCGCTCGGCGAGCTTGGTGTCGAGGTCGCCGAGCGCGCGCCCGGCCTCCACCACGACGAGGTAGCCGCTGGGCCGGCCCTCCACGATCAGCCGGCAGACCACGTGCCGCCGGCCCAGACCGGTCGGCGACGACGGCTCGAGCACGGTGCTCGGCCGCGCCGCGGAGAGCTCGGTGAGCGACGCGCGCAGCGCGGGACGGTCACGCGCCCGGTCGCCGATCGCGGGCGGGCCCGTGCGCAGCGCACTCGGCGCGGTCCAGGTCAGCACGGCGAAGTCCTCGTCGAGCAGCGCGACCGGGGCGCCCGCGAGGTCGGACAGCAGTTCGACGACCGCGCGGATGTCGGCGCCCCCGAGCACGGCGCCGGTGAGCTTCGCGTGCACGTCGGCGAGGAACTCGAGCATCCGCTTCTGGCGGTCGAGCTCCTCGGCCTGCGCGGCGAGCCGGGAGGCCTGCAGCGCCTGGCGGATGACCAGGGCCGCGAGGCCCCCGAACAGCTCGCCGAGGGAGATCTCGTCGTCGGTGTAGGTGTGGTCGCGGGCGACGTTGTCGACGAAGATCAGCCCGATGACGTCGCCGTCGAACACCAGCGGCACGCCGAGCATCGCCCGCACGCCCCAGCGCTCCATCGTGCGCCGGTGCGGACGGGGATCGTTCGCGACGTCGGTGATCAGCACCGGGGCGGCGCTGCGAATGACCTCGCGGCTGAAGGCGTCGCCGGGGATGCCGGCCTCCTGGGCCTGCACCGCCGCGCTGATGTTGCCGTCGTCGGCGCACCAGCCCGCGGCGCCGCGGAACCGCCCGTCGTCCTGGCGCAGGTAGACCGAGCACCGGCCGACGCCGAGCAGGAGGCAGAGCTTCTGCCCGACGAGGGCGAGCAGGTCCTCGAGGCGGGTGGCGGTGATGGCCTCGGTGGTGATGTCGGCGAAGGCGGCGATCACCTCGCGCTCGCGCGGGGTCCCGGACTCCGGCCCCGGGCGTGCGACGGCGAGACCGCCCATGCCGGTACCGCCTCCCCGTCGACGCGCCCGCAGGCCGAGTGTGCCCTGCGGAGCGCGTCGAACGGGAGGGGTCACCTGCGGCACGAAGCGCAGCGGAGCTGCCGCGCCGGAGGCCTCAGACAGCTGCCGGTGTCCTGGTGCGCATCTTGTGCAGCTCGGGGACGACCTTCTCCCCGAACAGCTTCATGCTCGCGTGCACCTTCTCGTAGGGCAGGCCGGCGAAGGAGAAGGCCAGGTTGGCCAGGAAGTCGCCGACGGCGTCGCGGCGCTCCTCGTACTTGCCGATGATCTGCTCGGGCGTGCCGTAGACGTTGGCGTCGACGTACGCCGTCGCCGCGGTCTCCATGCCCGCCTCGCGGATCATGTCCGCCCCGACCTGGTAGGCCTCGTAGCCCGGGGTCTCGCGCCAGTGCGAGCCGGCGAAGTCGTAGTGCTTGATCACCGACAGGAAGTACCGCGAGATGTACTCGTGGGCGGTCGCCTTCGCCTCGTCGGGGTCTTCGTGGCAGTAGGTGAAGTCCTGGAGCAGCGGCGGCCCCGGCTCGGTGCCGTGGTGCTCGCGGTGCAGCCCGCGCCAGCGGTCGATCGCCTCGGCGTGCGTGCCGATGTCGTACTGCATGAACGTCATCATCTGCACCGGCAGCGTCGCGATCGCGGGGATCGAGTCCGGCGACATCGCCACGCCGAACAGGCGCCCCTCGAGCGAGCGGCTCGGTCCGGGGCGCACCGCCGTGCGCGGCTGGTGGTAGTGCTGGCCGTCGTGGTCGACGATGCCCTCGGCCAGTCCCTTGATGATCATCGGGGCGGCCTCGTCGAACCGGCCGCGGGCCTCGCCCATGTCGACCCGGAACGACTCGTACTCCATCTTGGCCAGGCCACGACCCATGCCGAACAGCGTCCGACCGTTCGAGAGGTGATCGAGCATGATCACCTTCTCGACCACGCGCAGCGGGTCGTTCCACGGCAGGATCACCGCGCCGGTCCCGAGCTTGACCCGCTCGGTGCGCCCGGCCAGATACGACATGAGCTGCAGGTTGTCCGGACACATCGAGTAGTCGTCGAAGTGGTGCTCGGCCGACCACACCGAGTCGAAGCCGTACTGCTCGGCGAGCACCCCGAGCTCGGCGTCGGAGCGGAACACCTCCTCGTCGCTCTTGTCGGAGAACCAGTTCTGGAAGACGAGCAGGACGCCGACGTCCATGGATGTACCTCCTGATGGGGGGTGGCTTCAGCCGAGAAAGATCGCGCGGGTGTGCTCGGTGTCGAGGTACTCCTTCACACGGCGGATGCGCCCGTCGGAGAGCTCGAAGACGAAGTGGTAGAGGTTGTTGTAGACGCGGCCGTTGGTCAGCTCCGCGTACGACTCGGTCTCCGCGGCCACCCGGTCGCCCTCGGCGGTCAGTGCCTTCGGCGTCAGGGCGATCGCGCCGGTGGTCGACAGGGTGGAGAGGCCGGCGAGCATCTCGCCGAAGGCGGCCTTGTCCTTCTCCCCCGAGATCCCCTCGATCGTGCCCGCGACCCACCAGGTCGCGTCGTCGGTGAGGAACGCCAGGATCGCGTCGACGTCCCCGCGGGAGAACACCTCCATGAACTCGGTGACGACGGCCTTGTTGGCGGCCTCTTTGCTCTGGGTCGCGGTGCTCATGCGGCGGACGCTAGGAACGGACGCGGCGGCGACGGAACGTCGTGCGGTCGTCGCCGTTGGAGGTCCGTACAATCCCGTGCTCACCCCGTCCCGCCGAACGTCGCCATCAGCCCGCCGTCGACGGGCACGACCGCGCCCGTCATGTAGCTCGCGCCGGCCACGGCCACGACGACGTCGGCGATCTCCTCGGCGCTGCCGGTCCGTCCCGCGGGGATCGCCGCGACGATCCGGCTCCGCGCGGCGGTGGACAGGCCCGCGGTCATGGCGGTGTCGACGAAGCCCGGGACGACGAGGTTGACCCGCACCCCCGCCGGCGCCAGCTCCACGGCCAGCGACCGGGTCAGGCCCGCCAGCCCCGCCTTCGCCGAGGCGTAGGCGCTGTCGCCGGGGAAGCCGCGGAACCCGACGACCGCCCCCACGTTGACGATCGCGGCGCCGTCGGCGAGGTGGGGCGCCGCGGCGTGGCAGACCTCGTAGGTGCCGGTGAGGTTGGTCGCGAGCACCTCGTCCCAGCGGCGCCGGGCGAGGTCGGCGATGCGCCCGCCGCGGTGCACCCCGGCGCAGTTGACGACGACGTCGACGGCCCCGAGGTGCTCGCGGGCCCGGGTGAACGCGGCGTCCACCGAGGCGCCGTCGGTGACGTCCGTCGGGATCTCCAGGACGCCGTCGGACGTGTAGGGCTCGGCGGCCGGCGTCCGGGCGAGGACGGCGACGGCGCCGCCGGACTTGGCGACGTGGTCGACGACCGCCCGCCCGATGCCCCGGGTGCCCCCGGTGACCAGCCACCCCCCGGTCACGGTCACCGGCCCGTCGTCTCCAGGAACGCCCGCAGCTCGGCGAGGTAGGCGTCACGCTCCTCGAGGTGCGGCGCGTGGCCGCTGGCGTCGAACGGGACGAGCCGCGCGTCGGGGTAGAGATCGACCGCGGCCTCGGCACCGGAGAACGCGACGAAGCCGTCGTTGCGCCCGTGCAGGAGCAGGACCGGCACCTCGAGCGTGCCGATCGTCTTGCGCTGGTCGAGCGTCGCGAGGTCACGGATCGCGTCGTCGCCGCGCGGGCCCATCTCGAGGAACATCCCCCACAGCCAGTCGATGACCTCGCTGCTCACCGGCACGGCGCAGACCGCCTGGGCGACGCCCTTGAACGTCGTCGCGCGGTCGGCGGAGGCGCCCGCGAGGACGGCCTCGACGTCGTCGGGGGTGCCGCCGTGCGGCCAGTCCGGCGCGGAGGTGTAGCGCGGAGTGGCGCCGCCCGTGAGGACGAGCCCGCCGACCGCCGACCCGAGGCGCGCGACGGCGTCGACGGCCACCGCGCCGCCGAGCGACCACCCGTTGACCACCGGACGCTGCAGCCCGAGGTGCTCGCACAGCCGCGCGACGTCGGCGCCCATCGCGGCGATCGAGACGTCGGCGACGTCCTTGTCGGAGCGCCCGTGGGCGCGCGAGTCGAGCAGGACGACCTCGTGCCCGTCCGCGCGCAGCGCCGGCGCCACCGTGTCCCAGGCGCGCGCCGTGACCCCCCAGCCGTGCACCAGCACCACCGGCTGCCGCGCGCCGGCGTGGTGCTCGAAGTAGATCCGCCGTCCGTCCTCGATCTCGAGGTAGCCCACGTCGTCCTCCCGGTGCTGGTCGTCGGTCCCGTTCTCGCTCACGTACGGCTCGTGCCCGGTGGAACCTAGGAAGGGGCCGCGGGGCCCGGGAGCCGTCGGCGTCCGCGGCGTTGTGGATTCCTCCAACTCCTCCGAGACGCGCGCGGCGACGTCGCCGGTGCGCAGCCAGCCGTCGGCGAAGGCCTCCGGGCGCTCGCCCCGGTCGTAGGAGCTCGCCACCCACGGACCGCGCAGCAGCAGCTCCCCACGGGAGACGCCGTCGTGCGGGACGGTCGCGCCGTCCTCGTCGACCAGGCGCCACTGCAGACCCGGGCAGCAGGCGGCCCTGCGTGGCACGCTCCCGTTCGATGATCGCGGCGACGTCGGCGACGCGCGGGGACGGGCCCGGCAGGATCTTGGTCGGCGCCCGTCATCCGTGCCGCGAACGGCACGCCCCAGGCGTTCGCGTGGAACATCGCGACGAGGTGCACGACGCGGTCGCGGTCGCGGGCGCGGTCGCGGTCGCGGGCGCGGTCGAGGAAGGCGGTGACGTGGTGGTGGTTCTGAGTGGGCAGGAAGCCGTCACCGATGCGCGCGACGCGCTCGATCGCCAGCTCGGCCATGGCCCCGACCAGCAGCTGCGAGGGCTGCTCGGGCACGGGCGTCACCGGCAGGCCCGGGAAGCGGTAGCGCTTGCCCTCGTACGGCTCGGTCGACCCCGACCAGGCGCGGCGGATCAGCTCGACGCCCTCGGTGAGCAGGCTCGGCCGGTTCTTGATGTTCTTGCCGAACGCCGCGAACTCGCGCTCCCAGTAGCCCTGGCCGACCCCGAGGTCGAAGCGCCCACCGGTGAGCAGCGAGACCGTGGCGGCGTCCTCGGCCAGCCGGATCGGGTCGTGCAGCGGCGACACGATGAGGTTCGTGCCGATCCGCATCCGCCGGGTCCGCTCACCGATCGCGGCTGTTGTGGACCTCTCCAAGGTGCCCGGTGGTGGAGCGAGGGACTCCCTGACTGCCTCCCAGGCAGCCAGGGACGCCCTCGATCACGACACCCGCGGCGACCCTCGCGGAGCGAGGGATTCCCTGACTGCGTGCTAGGCAGCCAGGGACGCCCTCGGTCCCACTCCCGCCGGCGCAAGTGCTCACGGAGCCCCGCAGCGGGTGCTCCAGCTCGTCGGCCAAGCGGGCCAGGGCGGCGGCGCGGCGGGTCGGGACGTGCTCGGTGGGCACCTCGGTCGGGGCGTGGTCGCGCAGCAGCCGCCGGGCGACGCACACGCGGTGCACCTCGTCGGGGTCGTCGTCGATCCGCGCCGCCCGGGCCGAGCGGTACGTCTGCTCGAGCGGCATGTCGGTGGTGAACCCCAGCGAGCCGTGGATCTGCACGGCCCGGTCGAGGACGTCGTGCAGCACCTGGGCGGCGCGGTACTTGATCATCGCGGTCTCGGTGCGCGCGGCCCGGGCGCCGACCTCGTCGATGCGCCACGCCGTGTGCCGGGTGAGCGGGCGCGTCGACTCGATCGCGGCGGCGCTGTCGGCCACCCCGTTCTGCACGGTCTGCTTGTCGGCGAGCGGGCCGCCGTGCACCGCGATCGGCACCGCACGCTCGGCGAGCATGTCGAACGCCCGCCGACAGACCCCGATCCAGCGCATGCAGTGGTGGATGCGCCCCGGACCGAGGCGGCGCTGCGCGAGCGTGAACGCCTCGCCCCGGCCGCCGAGCAGGTTGTCCGGGGGGATGCGCACGCCGCGTAGACGACCTCGCCGTGCGCCCACACCGGGTTCTCGCCGCCGGGGTCGTTCATCAGCCCGAGGTCGCGGACGCGGATGCCCGGTGCGGCGCCCGGGACGAGCAACATCGACATGCGGTGGTGCGGGTCGGCGTCGGGCTCGGTGACGGCGAGGACGATGTGCAGGTCGCCGCGGGAGGCGTTGCCGACCATCCACTTCCGCCCGGTGATCACCCACTCGTCGCCGTCGCGCTCGGCGCGGGTGGTGAACTGGCGCGGATCGGAGCCGGTGCCCTGCTCGGTCAGCGCGAACGCGGACGGGATGCGCCCGCCGAGCAGCGGGTCGAGCCAGCGCCGCTTGTGCGCCTCGGTGCCGGCGAGGGCACTCAGCTCCGCGTTGCCCGAGTCGGGGGCCTGGCAGCCGAAGACGAACGGCGCGAGCTCGCTGCGCCCGAGCACCTCGTGCAGCAGGCCGAGCTTGAGCTCTAGGAAGGTGCGCGCCCACGCGAGTTCCGCCGCGAACTCCGGCTCGGTCGAGAAGTCCCAGGCCGTGGTGTGGACGCTAGGGAGCGCCGGGCACGCCGACGAGTGGACGGCCACCCCTGTTCGGAGTTCGCCCCAGGTGTCCCGCGCGACACCCCGGGCCGTGGGCGACGTCGCAGATCGATCACCCTCCGGCCGGGGGCATCCTGGAAGAGATGGTTGAGAACGGGACGACACGCCGGCGCACGCGGCGCCGCCACGCGTCCCTGTACGGCGACCACGTCGCCTTCTGGGACTCGGGGCCCGCGGATGCGACCGAGGAGGACGGCGAGCTGGTCCTGCTGGTGCACGGCATCGCGGGCTCGGCGCGCACCTGGAGCCCGCTGCTCGCGCAGATGGCGCGCCGCCGCGAGACCCGGCGCTTCGTCGCGCCCGACCTGCTGGGCCACGGGTCGTCGTCGGCGCCGTGGGCCGACTACTCCCTCGGCGGCTACGCGACGGGTCTGCGCGACCTGCTCGTCTCCCTCGGCCACACCCGCGCGACCGTCGTCGGGCACTCGTTGGGCGGCGGGGTGGCCCAGCAGTTCGCGTTCCAGTTCCCCCAGCACACGAGCCGGCTGGTGCTCATCGACTCGGGCGGACTCGGTCGCGAGGTCAGCCCGTCGCTGCGCGCGGCGACGCTGCCCGCCGCCGAATGGGTCCTGCCCGTCATCGCCGGCACGGGCGTCGTGACCGCGGCGCAGCGCCTCGCGTCGGCCGCCGGTCGCCTGTCGTGGCACCTGTCACCGTCGACGTGGGAGTCGGGACGCGCCTACGCCTCGCTCGCCGACCCGGTGCACCGGCGCGCCTTCGTGCACACCGCGCGCAGCGTCATCGACGCCGGTGGTCAGCGCGTGCGCGCCACCGACCGTCTCGACCTCGCCGGGGACCTGCCGCTGCTCATCGCGTGGGGCACCGCCGACACGATGATCCCGGTCGAGCACGGGCGCCGCGCCCACGCGCTGGTCGCGGGCAGCGAGCTCGCCCTGTTCGACGGGGCGGGCCACTTCCCGCACTGCGACCAGCCCGAGGCGTTCGCCGACCGGCTGCTGCGCTTCCTCGACGAGCACCCGCCCGCCGCGCTCGAGAGCGGTGACCTCGCCGACCGGATCGTCGCCCACGCCGAGCTCGGATAGATCCCCCCGTTACCTTCTTGATCAGGCCCGGTGAGGGCTTGCAGGCCGCCGGCCACGGCATGACTGAGTGCCCCTGTCGTTGATGATCTGGGGGGTGTTGTCACCGTGGTCGGAGGGCGCCAACGACCGCT